>VSCG01000043.1:0-21812 GCA_047459115.1 Micromonosporaceae bacterium | reverse complement strand
GCGACGACGAGCGCGCGTAGCCGCGATGTCCGTGCAAAGGGCACAGCGCAGTCCTTCCTCCCGTGGCCGCCTACCGGGTTAGCTGACGGGTTCGGGCGGGAAGAAGATCACCCTACCGCCCCGTGGGTACGGGTCGGATTCACCCCGGTGCACCTTGTGGTGCACAGGTGGATCCCCGGCTCGCCCGTGCGGACGATTCGGCGGCGCCGGCCCGGTTGCCGTGCGGTACGGCGAGGTGCCTGGCCAGCGGTTTTCAACCTAGCCAAGGGTGGCGACGCAGGGAAGAGGGGCTTGGGCGATGTGCCCGGGTCGCGACTGATTAGCAGAAAATCCCGATCACTGGGCGTGGTCGGGCCGGGACAGTTGCGCGCGAATCCGGCCCGACTAGTGGCCGTTGAACGCCCGCGCGCGGTTCAGCGCGCGGCACACCTGGTGGAACCACACATGGTCGGTCGACTCCAACAGCCGCTCGGCCCGTCCTCTGTAGTCCGCCCACAGGCTGAGCGGTCGGGGCTGCGCGCGCAGCGCGATGAGGCCGGCGGTGAGCGGGATCGCGATGGCGATCGCGACCCCCAGCCACGCGGTCGCGCTGTCGAGCCGTGGCGAGGCGACGGCGGCCACGACAGCGACCAGGCCGGCCGCGGCGAACGCCCGGTAGGCGAACGGGTGGCGCGGGCCGGTCACGGTCCACACCTCGAAGAGGTCGGGCACCGCGTACCGGCGCCCGTCGACGGTGAACCAGCTTCCGGTGATGCGGATGCCGTTGCGGTCCAGGAACGTCACATCGTCCGGGTGTGGACGCAGCCAAGTCAGATCCACGGCTAGCTCCTCGCGTCTCGTGCGGTGGGCGGGATGACGTCGTCGGTAGGGCCCCTTCCCGGTCGGGCGAGTGTGAGCCTGTCTCACACTCGTGCTGCCATTGTGCTAAGTGCGAGGTAGTTAAGGGAAGATCTGCAAATAGCTAAGTAGCAGATTGTTGGGCAGCAGCTAGCTCAGTAGCTGTGTTTGCTGCCGATAAATGACCACATGTGCGGCTTGGCAACAGCTGGCGAATGGCGAGGAGAAGCCGAGGTAGCAGGGCTCAAGTCAAGGGCCTTCAGGACGAAACGGGCACACATCCAGGTCGCTTGGCAGCGAAGTGCAATGTGGCAGAACGACAGGCTTCTCATTGAAAGGCAGCTGCGCTAGCCTGGTGTCCTCGCACGCACCCTGGAGAGTCCTGTGCCCGAAGGAGCGTAGACATGACTGTCGGTCAGCGGCCGACCGTCCAGCGTCGCCGCCTGCGGTCCGAGCTGCGGCAGCGCCGCGAGGCCGCCGGGCTCACGCAGGATCAGGTGGCCTCGCGGATGGACTGGTCCGTGTCGAAGCTGGTCCGCATCGAAGCCGGCGCGGTGGGCATATCCACAAACGACCTGCGCGCGCTGCTCGACCTCTACGGGGTGCGCGCCCCCGACGAGGTCGACGACCTTGTGGAGCTCGCCCGCCGCTCCCGGCAACGGGCCTGGTGGGCGAGCTACAAGGGCGTCCTTTCACCGTCCTACCTGGAGTTCATCGGCCTGGAGGCGGACGCCTCCACGATCCGCTACTTCCATCCGACCATCGTCCCCGCCCTGTTGCAGACCGAGGCGTACGCCCGCGCGCTCATCAGCGGTGGCGGGACCCGGGTCCTGGAGCCGGCGCAGGTCGACTCGTACGTCGAGATCCGGATGACCCGCATCCGGGAGGCGCTCGGTCGGCCGACCCCGCCGGATCTCGTGGTCGTGCTCGACGAGGCGGCGATCCGCCGGCACGTCGGCGGGCGCGCCGTCATGCGCCAGCAGCTGCAGCACCTCGTCGCGCTGGCCGCCCGCCCGCACGTGCGGCTCGGCGTGCTGCCCTTCTCCGCCGGCGTGCACCCCGGGCTGTACGGCTCGTTCGCGTTGTTCGGGTTCACCGAGCCCGACGCGGACGTGGTGCTCTACCTGGAGCACGCCCCGGGCGCGATGATCCTGCGGGACCGGCCGGGCGAGGTGGCCGAGTACGAGGGCGCGTTCGACCGCATCCTGGAGCTCGCTCTCGGTCCGCAGCAGACCGTGGCGCTGCTGACCGAGGCCGCCGACGCGCTCGGCTGAGCCGGGCGCGTCGGCGGACGCCGAGCGGTTTTTCAGTACACCGACAGGTGCACGTGGTTGGTGTGGTCGCTGGCCGGGTCACCGCCGCCGCGGTACGAGCGCCACCCGAGCCCCGGCATCCAGATCTGTCGGTACCAGATCACGTACATGACGGCGAGCGCGTTGGCGTTCGCCACGTACCAGCTCGCCAGGCGGTCGCCGTACGCCTTGTCACCGCCGGTCGCGGTGCCGCCGAAGCCGTTGGGCTGCGCCGCCCAGTCGCAGGCGCGGCCCTTGGGATGCTCGCCGGAGCTTCCCGTGCGGTAGCACTTCACGTAGCGGGTGAACCCGGCCGCCCTCGTCTGCTGGTAGGCGTGGTACGTGCGCGGGGTCAGACAGCCGTTGGTGGTGGGGTCGTCGACCGTGCACCGCTCGGCCGGCCAGCTGCCGTCCGGGTTCCGCGGCGCGGGCTTCGCCGCCGGCGAGTTGCCGGACACGAACCCGCCGCTGGCCCTTCCGCCGCCCGCCGCCGCCAACGCCTTCTCCGCGTCCTTCTTGCGCTTCTCCATCGCGGCGAGCTCCTCGCCCTGCTTGTGCAACTCCGCGTAGAGGCGGTCCTGCTGCTGGGCCAACTGCCGGCGCAGGGTCCGCAGCTCGCGCATCTGGGTGTCGCTGTACAGAGCGATCGCCTCGACACCGACGGCGCGGTTCAGGAAGTCGTCCGGCGAGGCGCTGCGCAGCAGCGCGCTGGCCACGCCGAGCCGGCCGTTGCGGTAGGACAGCGCGGCTACCTCGCTGATCTGCTCGGTCAACAGGTCCAGGTGCAGCTTGGTCGTCTGCACCTGCTCGCGCAGCGTGACCTCGAGGGCCTTCGACGCGTCGTAGCGCGCCTTCGCCTCGATGTACCCGCGTGCGGCCGCGTCGAGTTGCTCGCGCAGCGTCGGTTTGTCCGGGCCGTCGGGGTCGTCGCCAGGGGCGGCGTTCGCGGGGGTCGCCAGGGCGGCGATCAACACGCCGACGGCGCCGAGCAACGCCACGGCGATCCGGCCTCTGGGCGACCGGCCCCGCCGTACCTTTGCTGTTGACGTCACGTGTCTGTATCCCTCTCGTTGACCGCCTACCGGGTTAGCTGACGGGTTCGGGCGAGGGGAGCGCCCTACCGCGATCTCGCGGATTCACCCCAGGAACATTGGGTTCCCGGCTCGCCGGGCCAGGCCGGGAACGGTCCGCCCGCGCGACTCGGCGGTGGCCGCCGGCTGGGCGACCGCGGGTCAGCTTACCGGAACGGCATGGGGCTGCCAGCGCGCCAAGAGCGGATTTTCGGGATGAATGCCGCGGTGTTCCGAAGCCGGTTCACCATGCGAGCAACTGGTCCACCGGCGCGTGATCGTCGGTCAGCACCCGCGCCCCGTCGGTGAAGGCGGCGAGTTCAGGGCCGGCCAGGACCGCGACCGGTGCCTGCTCGGTGGCGAGTCGTTCGCGCAGCGCGTCGAGCGGCAGGGGCGCGTCCGAGGCGAGCAGGACGAAGTTCGCGCCCCGGAGGCCCTCGATCGCCGTGGGCGGCGCGACCAGCGCCACGTGCCGGAAGACCGCGGCCACCGTGGCCACCTCCGCCCGCACGAACCGCGTCGGAGGGTAGTCGATCATATTCAGCGCGTAGACGCCGGCCGGACGCAGCGTACGGCGGATGTCGGTGACGAACTCGCGGGTGGTCAGGTGCCACGGCACGACGAGGTGCCCGAACGCGTCACCGATGACCAGGTCGTAGCCCGCGTCGGGCTGGCGCGCCAGCCCGACGCGGGCGTCGCCGATCCAGATGTCGAGATCCGGCCCGGTGCGCACGCCGAGCTGGGCGCGGTCCAGTTCCACGAGGCCGCCGTCCAGCTCCAGGACCAGGTTGCTCGAGCCGGGCCGGGTGGCGGTCAGGTAGCGGGGCAGGGTGAAGCCGCCGCCGCCCAGGTGCAGCGCGTCGATCGGCGCGCCGGGCGGCGCGATCACGTCGGCCGCCGCCCCGATCCACCGGGTGTACGCGAACTCCAGGTGACGCGGATCGGCGAGGTCCACGTAGGAGTGCCGTGCGGAGTTGAGCATCAGCAGCCGGCCGGTCGGGCGCGCGGCGTCGGTGACGACCGCGGCGCAGTGGTACGCCGTCTCCACGTCACACGGGTTCGGGGCGGTGACTGCGAGCCCGCTGCCGGCCAGCCCGACCACAGCGGCGACCGCGCCGGCCCGCCCGGAGCGTGTCAGGCGGTCCGGGTCCGGGGGCTCGACCCGGCGCCGCCAGGCGGCGAAGCCCAGCCCGCCGGCCACGAGCCCGCCGGCGAGGCAGCCGATGATCGCGCTGCTGGGCAGGGCGATGACGAGCACGAACCCGGTGCCGAGGGTGGCGGTGATGCCGCCCAGGGTGCCGATGCCAGACAGCCTGCCCACGACGGATCCGGTCCGGCGCAGGTCCCCGAGTTGCAGCTTGACCACGAGCGGGGTGACCGCCGACAGCAGCGCCGCCGGCACGAACACGGTGAGCGCGGTCAGCAGCAGCACGCCCCCGGCCGCCGAGCCGCGCAGCGCCTCGCCGGCGTACCGCACGACCGGCAGCGTGAGCGCGGTGGTGATGCCGCCGAGCACCAGTGCCGGAGCGATCAGCCGCCGGGGGTCCACCCGGTCGGCGAGCCAGCCGCCGAACCATGCGCCGTAGGCGATGGCGGCGAGCGCCACGCCGATGACGGCGCTGTTGGTCTGCAGGGTGACGCCGATGTACGGCCCGACCAGGCGCAGCGCGACGATCTCCAGCACGAGGACCGCGCCGCTGGAGACGAACACCAGCGCGGCGGCGAGCGGGTGCGGCAGCGGTGCGGTTGGGGCGGGAGCGGGCGCGCGGGTGGTGCCTGAGGTGGCGCCGTCGGTGGGCGCGGCGAAGCGGCCGGTGCTGTCCATCGCAGGCAGCGTATCGGGGTGCTCCCTGACCTTTCCCTGAATGCCGCGGTTCGGCCTCGCCTGCCCGTGCGCGCCCGCCCAATACTGAGGCTGGCTACATGTAGAGGGGCTGCCTACGGGGCAGGGGAACTGCCCAGAGGCGGCAGACGACATCGGGAGGTCGGATGGTGCGCAAGCTGCTGCTCGCCGCGGCGGCGCTCGTGCTGCTGCTGTGCGCCGGGGGCGTGGCCCTCGGGGCGTGGGTGTGGGACCGGACATCGGTGTCCACTGTGGGGAAGGTCGAGTTCACCAACCCGCTGGCCATCCCCCCGCTCGCGCCGTCGCGGGTGGATGAGCAGGGCCGGCGGGTCTTCGAGCTGCGCGCCCAGACCGGCACCCGCGACTTCGGCCGCGGGCGCACCGTCACCTGGGGGTTCAACGGCGACTACCTCGGCCCGACACTACGGGCCACTCGCGGCGAGCAGGTCGTCGTCAACGTGCACAACGCGCTGAACGAGACCACGACCGTGCACTGGCACGGCATGCACCTGCCGGCCCGCATGGACGGTGGCCCGCACCAGCCGATCCGGCCGGGCGCCACCTGGTCGCCGACCTGGCGGGTGGACCAGCCGGCGGCGACCCTGTGGTACCACCCGCACCCGCACGGGCAGACCGAGAAGCACGTGTACCGGGGACTCGCGGGCATGTTCATCCTCGACGACCCCGCCACCGGCGGCCGCGACCTGCCCGATGAGTACGGCGTCGACGACATCCCGGTGATCGTGCAGGACAAGCGGTTCACCCGCGACGGGCAGTTCCACACGGGCCGGCGGTTCTTCAACGATCTCGGCATCCTCGGCGACACCCTGCTGGTCAACGGCACGGTCGGGCCGTACCTCGACGTGCGCACCGAGCGGATCCGGCTGCGCCTGCTCAACGGCTCCACGGCCCGCGTGTACGACTTCGGCTTCGCCGACGGTCGCTCGTTCGCGCTCGTCGGCACCGACGGCGGGCTGCTCGCGGCGCCGCACACCACCGCACGGGTGACCCTGGCCCCCGGGGAGCGGGCCGAGATCGTGGTGACCGTGCGCCCGGGTGAACGGACCGTGCTGCGCGGCTTCCCGCCCGCGGGCGTCGACCGGTTCGTCGGTGGGGCGGACGAGTTCGACGTGCTGCAACTGCGGGCCGCGGACACGCTCAAGGCCAGCCCGCCTGTGCCGGCGCGACTGGTCGACGTGCCGCGGCTGGATCCGGCGGACGCGGCGCAGACCCGCGCGTTCCGGATGTCGGGCCACCGGATCAACGGCAGGGCCATGGACATGGGCCGGATCGACGTGGTGATCACCAGGGACACCGTGGAGGTCTGGGATGTCGTGAACGCGCACGGCACCCCGCACAGCTTCCACGTGCACGATGTGCAGTTCCAGGTGCTGCAGGTCGACGGCCATGAACCACCACCGCACCTGCGGGGCTGGAAGGACACGGTCTTCCTGTCCCCGGGCACGAGGATGCGGATCATCGCCCGGTTCGCCGACTACGCCGACCCGGCGATGCCGTACATGTACCACTGCCACATGCTCTACCACGAGGACAACGGCATGATGGGCCAGTTCGTGGTCGTGGCGCCCGGCCAGCGCCCGCAACTGCCGTCGGGCGGTGCCGGCCAGGACCACCACCACCACGACTAGGTCGACCAAGTCCACAGCAGTCAGCGCGATCCACAGTGGTTACTGTGATCCACAGTGGAGTGTAAGGATGGTCGTGTCGTCGGCGTGGTCGCCGTCCCGGCCGAGCGCGGCGAGCAGGTGCTCACACGCCGCCTCGGCGTCGCGGAACCGGCGCCGGGTGAGCTCCTCCAGCGTCCGCATCCCCGCGTCCAGGCTGTGCTCCCGCGTCTCGATCAGCCCGTCGGTGTACAGCACCAGCAGGCTGCCGCGCTCCAGGGTCAGCTCGTGGTCGGCGTACGTGATGTCCTCCACGGCGCCGGCCCCGAGCGGCAGCCCGACCGGCAGCGCCACGTGCCGGCTGGTGCCGTCCGGCGCGACCAGCAGGGGCGGGAGGTGGCCGGCGCCGGCGATGCGCAACCGGTGCCCGGCCGGGTCGTACGTGGCGTACAGGCAGGTGCTCAGGTGCGGCTCGCCGCTCGCCTCGACGAACGCGTCGAGCCGGGTGAGCAGTTGCGCGGGCGGCAGGTTCTCCAGCGCGTACCCGCGCAGGGCGGCCCGCAACTGGCCCATGATGGCCGCGGCCCGCACACCCCGGCCCATCACGTCGCCGATCGCGAGCGCCAGCCGGCCGTCGGGCAGCGGGAACGCGTCGTACCAGTCGCCGCCGACGCTCGTGCCCCGCCCGCCCGGTTGGTACCGGGCGGCCAGGCCCACCCCGGGCACGGTGGGCAGTTCGCTGGGCAGCAGCGAGCGCTGCAGGGTGACCGCGACAGAGCGCTCGGCCTCGTACCGGGCGGCGTTGTCCAGCGCGAGCGCGAGCCGGCGGGCGAGGTCGGTGAGGTACTCCAGATCCGTCGGCCGCCAGGGCGCGCCCCCGCCGCGCGCCACGGTGAGCGCCCCGAGCTGGTCGCCACGGGCCCGCAGCGGCAGGGTGAGCGCGAGCTGTCCGCCGGGCAGGCGGGCCTGGTGGGGCCGGTTGACGCCGAGCGCCCGCGCCACGCCCACCGCGCCGGCCGCGGCGTCCGCGTCCCTGCGGGCCAGGCCGGTGATGTGCCCGTCTCGCTCCCGGCAGGTACGGGCGGCCAGCCGCCACTCACCCGCGCGTGCCTGCTCGCGCAGCCACACCACGCACTCGTCCGCCCACTGCGGGACGACGAGGGTGGTGAGCACGTCGACGATCTCGCCCACGTCCAGGCTGGTGGACAGCGCGTGGCTGGCGTTGGCCAGGCTGCGCATGCGCTGCGTGGCCCGCTGGCGCACCCGGGCCGTGCGCAGGTGGGTGTGCACCCGGGCGATGAGCTCCGCCGTGGTGAACGGTTTGGTCAGGTAGTCGTCGGCTCCGGCCTCGAGCCCTTCCACCACGGACTCCCGGCCAGCGCGGGCGGTCAGCATGATGACCGGCAGTTCGCTGGTGCGGGGATCGGCCCGTAGCTCGCGCAGCAGCCCGAAGCCGTCCAGCCCGGGCATCAGCACGTCGGTCACCACCACATCGGGCGGGCTGGCGCGGGCCATCCGCAGCGCGGTCTGGCCGTCCGGCGCGAGCCGGACCGTCCAGTGCCGGCCCAGCGCCCGGCGCAGATGCGCGCGCATGTCCGCGTTGTCGTCGGCGACAAGCACGACCGCGTGGTCGGGCGGTTCGGACGTCGCGACCGACGGGGCGTCCGGCAACCAGCGCAGCGCCTCTTCGACGTACGAGTGCCGCCGCCGGTCCGGATCCGCCCGGCGGTCTCCGTCGATCCGGTCGGCCGGCAGGTGCGCCGTGCCGGTCGGGATGCGCACGGTGAACGCCGAGCCCCGGCCCGGTTCGCTGGTGACCCGCACGGTGCCCCCGTGCAGGGCGACCAGCTCGGACACCAGGGACAGCCCGATCCCGCTGCCCTCGCGGGTGCGCGCGCGGACCCCGGGCACCCGGTGGAACCGTTCGAACAGGTGCGGGATCTGCTCGGCCGGGATGCCGATCCCGGTGTCGCGTACGGTCAGCTCGGCGGCCCCGTCGGCCTCGCGCAGCGTGACGTCGATCCGGCCCACGAACGTGTGCTTGAAGGCGTTGGAGACCAGGTTGAGGATGATCGTCTCCCACATCTGCCGGTCGACGTAGACGGGTTCGCGCAGCGGCGGGCAGTCGACGGTCAACACCAGGCCGGCACGCTCCACCGCCGAGCGGAACATGCTCGCCAGTTCCGTGGTGAGGCCGGCGAGCTCGACCGGCTCGTAGCTGGCCCGCGCCCGGCCGGATTCCAGCCGGGCGAAGGTCAGCAGCGTGTCGACCAGGCGGAGCACCCGTAGCGCGCTGCGGTGCGCCACCCGCACCCGGTCGCGGTGCGGCCCCGACAGCGCCGTCGTGTCGCCGAGCACCTCCTCGAGCGGGCCGAGCAGCAGTGTGAGCGGGGTGCGGAACTCGTGGCTGACGTTGGAGAAGAACGCCGTCTTGGCGCGGTCGATCTCGGTCAGCGTCTCCGCGCGCCGCCGTTCCCGCGCCACGACACGGGCGGTGCCGAGCGCAGTGGTGACGTGCCCGGCGACCTGGTCGAGGAACTCCCGGTAGCCGTCGTCGAGCGGGCGGCGCGGATTCAGCCCGGCGACCAGCAGCCCGTCCGGCCGCTCGCCGGCGGCCGGCGCGATCGGCAGCACCAGGGCCCGGCCCGCGGCCAGCGCACCGTCCGGTGGCCAGCCGTCGACGACGAGGCCCTGCCCCGTACGGACCACCTCGGCCAGCGGCCACCCGGCCTTGTCCTCGAGGTCGACGGCGGCGGCCAGGGAGTCGGCGGCGAGTACCCCGGCAGCGGCCGACGCCATCGCCCGCCGGCCGTCGGGGTCCAGCAGGTAGAAGACCGCGAACGGTACGTCCTGGGGGTGACCGGCCAGCGCGGCCGCCGCCGCCCGGAGGACCCCTTCGGCGTCGCGGGCGCGGGCGACGCCGGTGGCGAGATCACACACGGCCCGCAGGCGACGCTCGCCGACCACCTGCCCGGTGGTCTCGACGGCGGTGCCCAGCGCGCCGCGGATCGCGCCCGACGGGTCCTGGATCGGGGTGCAGGAGAAGCTGACGTACGCCTCCTCCGGCTGGCCGTGCCGGTCGGTGAGCACCGGCACGTCCGCGCAGACGGTGGCCTCGCCGTGCGCCACGACATCGCGCAGCCGCGGCCCGAGCAGCTCCCACGCTTCGGGCCAGCAGCACCGGACCGGCTGCCCCAGGCACGCCGGATGCCGGCCGCCCAGCATCGCCCGGTACGCGTCGTTGTAGACCTGGGCGAACTCCGGCCCCCACAGCACGGCTACCGGACGGCGGGAGCGCAGGCACACGCCGACCGCGTCGACCAGGCTGGCCGGCCACCGTGAGACCGGGCCGAGCGGGGTGGCCGCCCAGTCGTGGCGGCGCATGACGGCGGCCATGTCGCCGCCGGCCGCGAAGACCGTCGCGACGCGCTGCCCCCGCTGCTGCACGTCCTCACGCACGGCTCGCCCCCCGCGACTCGGTGAGGAGGTCAGCGTACGTCGGTTGGCGGGTGCGAGGGCCGTGATCGGCGATCTGCGGACGGCGCCGAGCGGCGTCATCATCTGTCCGAAGTGGATCACCTGTCGGGCGCCGCGGCGGCGGTGGGGCCGGTCGCGGCCAGGGAGCCCGGTGCGGGACGGCCCCGGGCGCGGTAGTAGTTTTCCGGGCATGGTCGAGTCACCGGCGACAGCTGCTGGTCCAGCTCTGCCACTGGCGACTGCAGTGATCATCTGCTCGCTGCTGGTCGCGGCGTGGGCGCTGCTGGCCGCCGCCCGCAACCGCCCGGCGGACCTCACCCACCTCGCCGGGCTCGCGGTCGTCGAGATCCTGGTGCTGGTCCAGGTCGTGCTGGCCGTGGTCGCACTGTTCCGCGGCGAACGTCCGGATTCGGTGGTGACGTTCGTCGGCTACCTGATCGGGGCCGCGCTGATCCTCCCGGCGGCCGGCGCGCTGGCCGTCTTCGAACGCACCCGCTGGGGCGCGACGATCGTCGGGGTGGCCGCGCTGGTCCTGCCGGTGCTGGTGGTACGCCTGCAGCAGGTGGCCGGTGGCTGAGCCGCGGCCCACCGGCGTCGGCCCCGGGCGGGTGCTCGTCGGGGTGTACGCGTTCTTCGCGCTGTCCGCCGGCGCCCGCTCCGCGTTCCAGATCGCCACACGCTTCGCCGAGGCGCCGCTGGCGTACCTGCTCTCGGCGCTCGCCGCCGCGATCTACCTGGTGGCCGCGGTAGGGCTCGCCCGGTCCTCGCGGACCGTCGCCCTGGTCTGCTGCGGTATCGAACTGGCCGGCGTTCTCGTGATCGGCACGCTGAGCCTGCTGGTGCCGTCGGCCTTCCCCGACGAGACGGTCTGGTCGACGTACGGCCTGGGCTACTTGTTCGTGCCGTTGGTGCTGCCCGTGCTCGGTCTGCTCTGGCTGCACCACACCCGCCGCTGACCTGGACCGTTCCTGACCTGGCCCCTTCAGTACCAGGTGTTTGCCTGTCAGTACCAGTTGTTGGCCTGGAAGAACGCCCACGCCTTCGTCGGCGTGCCGTACCGGCCCTTGATGTAGCCCAGGCCCCACTTGATCTGGGTCGCCGGGTTCGTCTCCCAGTCCGCGCCCGCGGTGGCCATCTTCGAGCCGGGCAGGGCCTGGGGGATGCCGTACGCGCCCGAGGAGGGGTTGCGGGCGAGGTGGTTCCAGTTGCTCTCGCGCGTCCACAGCTTGTCCAGCGCGGGCATCTCACTCAGCGGAAATCCGAAGGTCGGCAGCAACGAGCAGCCGATGCGCCGGTTGCCGGTGTAGGCGGTGCAGTCGGCCGGCACCGGCGGGAGCGGGTTGGCCGTGGTGGCCCGCGGCCTGGTGCTGGCTGGCGCGGTGGTGGCCGGCGCGGCGGTGGTCGCCCGCGGTGTGACGCGGGAGACGGGCGTACTCGCGGCGGGGATCGGGCTCGGGGGCGTCGACGGCGTGACGGTGGCGCGTACGCCGCTCCGGGAGGCCCGCTCGGCACGCTCGTCGATCGCGGCCGGGGCGGTGGCGTCCGGCGCTGCGCCGGAGCGGTAGTGCGCGATGCCGGCGGCGGCCGTCGCGACCAGGGCGGCGCAGAGCAGCCCGGTGGAGATCCGCAGCGCGTGCGACGGACGCCGGTGCCTGCGTACGGCGAACGGATGAGGACGGTGGGCCACGGGTCACTCCCTCGCGTCAAGCTACGCAGGTGACTGACCCTGCCGCGTTATGGCTGGTCAGGCCAGCCGAGCGGGCGGGAGAGTGAGCCTCGCCACGGACAGACCTGGACGTTGTCGGCCCTTACCAACGAGCCCGACATGCCCGAAATACTTGGCTAGCCGGTGGCTACTGAACGCAGAACTCGTTCCCCTCCGGATCCTGCATGATCACCCAGTACTCGCCACGTTCGGTGTGCTCGCGGACCTGGGTCGCGCCCAGCGCGGCCAGCCGGGACACCTCGGCGGCCACGTTCTCCCGCCGCTGCTCGGCCGGGACGTCCACGCCGCCCCCGACGTTCAGATCGAGGTGCATTCGGTTCTTGCCCGACTTGGGCTCGGTGACCCGCTGCAGGTAGATGCGCGGCCCCCGGCCGGTCGGGTCGACCAGAGCGCTGGCCGCGTTCCAGTCATCCGGCGGCACCCCGATGTCGCGCAGGAAGTCCTCCCAGGTCGGGTACCCGGCCGGAGGATCCTGCAGCTGGTAGCCGAGCGCCTCCGACCAGAACCGGGCGAGCCGGTCCGGATCCGCGCAGTCCAGGACCACCTGAACCTGAGTCGCCATCCCGCCTCCCTCGATGAGCGCCTGACGGGGACCATCCTTCACGCGCGGACCGGTCGGCGCGGCGGCTTGCGCCGACATCACCCGGGATGGCCGGCCCGACGGGTGCGTGCGCGGGCGCCGTGGGGCAGGGGCATCAGCTGCCTCTGGTGCGGTCTGCGTCCGCGGTCAGGTTTGGAATGGCCGTGCGCTGATACCTTTGGGGCGTGGACGTCAGCAGTACCTGGCCGGGCCCTGGCCCGGCGTCCCGCAGGGGCCGCCAGTGAGCGGCTACTGGCTCCAGCTGGTCCTTGTGATCGTGCTGGTGGTGCTCAACGCGATCTTCGCAGGCAGTGAGCTGGCCCTGATCAGCCTGCGCGAGAGCCAGCTTCAGCGCATGGAGCGCAAGAACCGGGCGGGGAAAGCGGTGGCCCGGCTCGCCCGCGACCCGAACCGGTACCTCGCGACCATTCAGATCGGCATCACGTTGGCCGGGTTCCTGGCCTCGGCGACGGCCGCCGTCGCGCTCGCCGAGCCGCTCATGCCGCTGCTCGGTTTCCTCGGTGACGCCGCCCGCCCGGTCGCGATCGTGGGCGTCACACTGGTGCTGACCTTCCTCACGCTGGTCTTCGGTGAACTCGCGCCCAAGCGCGTGGCGATGCAGCGGGCGGAGGGCTGGGCGCTGCTGGTCGCCCGGCCGCTCGGCCTGCTGGCCCAGCTGTCCCGCCCGGTCGTGTGGCTGCTCGGCCGCGCCACCGACTTCGCCGTACGGCTCATGGGGGCCGACCCCACCCGGCACCGGGAGGAGGTCACCTCCGAGGAGATCCGGGACCTGGCCGCCGCACACCGTGGGTTCACCAGCGAGCAGCGGCTGATCATCACCGGCGCGGTGGAGATCGCCGAGCGGGTGCTGCGTGAGGTGCTCGTGCCGCGGCGGGCGGTCTTCACGCTCGACGCCGGCACCCCGGTGGCCCAGGCGTGCGCCAGCCTCGCCGCCGCCGGCCACTCCCGGGCCCCGGTCGTCCGCGGCGGCAACCTCGACGACACCATCGGCGTCGTGCACTGGAGCCAACTGGTGGCCGCGCCGGGCGGCACCGTGGCCGATGTCGCCCGGCCCGCGCTCCTGCTGCCGGACTCGCTGCACGTGTCCGACGCGCTGCGGCGATTCAAGACCGAGCGGCAGCAGTTGGCGCTGGTCGTCGACGAGCACGGCGCGGTCGACGGCATCGTGACGCTGGAGGATCTGCTGGAAGAGGTCGTCGGGGAGATCTACGACGAGCACGATCCGGACGTGCAGGCGGTCCAGCGCGACGGCGACGGCGGCCTGCTGCTGCCCGGCACCTTCCCCGTGCACGACCTGCCGGATCTCGGCGTCTACGTCGCCACCAGGCCCGGCGACTACACGACCGTCGCCGGGCTGGTGATCTCGCTGCTCGGCCGTCTGCCCACCGGCGCCGGCGAGACCGTGTCGATCGACGGGTGGACGATCGAGGTCACCGCGGTGGACCGGCACGCGGTCACGGCGGTACGGCTGAGCCCGGCGCTGGAACGGGTGGCCGGACAGGCTCCGGGCGGCTGACCGGGCCCGGGCGGCCGGCCGCCCGCGCGGCTCATTCCCAGCGGAACAGCCGCGCCGCCGCCGTGCCGAAAGCCACGGTCAGCAGAGCCAGGAAGATCAGTTGGACCCGATCCGGGGCGGTCCCCGCCCAGGCGTCCTGCACGGCCTGCCGGAAAGCCCCCAGCGGGGTGAAGTCCCCGATCCGGCTCAGCACCGCTGGCATCACTTCCTTCGGCATGTAGATCCCGGCGAAGAACAGCGACGGGAAGAAGAGCAGGAAGCCCCATCCGGTGGCCGCCCGGGCGCTCTTGGCGACCGCGGCGATGAGCAGCCCCATCGCCAGCAGCGCGGAGAGCCCGAGCAGGTACGCCGCGACGAACCCGACGGGATGCCGCGGCGCCGACATGCCCAGCGCCAGCGCGCCGACGGCGTACATCAGCGCCAGCGAGGCCAGGGCGATCACCAGGTTGATGACCAGCTGGGCGCCGAGCAGGGCGCGCGGTTCGGCGGGTGTGGTGGACAGCCGGCGCAGGATCCCCCGTTCGCGATGGGTGCCGAGGTAGGTCGGCAGGATGTTGAGTCCCAGGATGGCGCCGGTGACCGCGATGGCCAGCGACGGCAGCACGGTGTCGATCGGCACGATCCCGCCCAGGTCCGCGTTCGGCTCGCGGCTCGACGCGGAGGATCCGAAGATCACCACGAGCAGGGTCGGCAGGACGACCGAGATGGGCACGCTGAACAGGTCCCGCAGGATCAGCTTCGTCTCGACGAGGGTCAGCTTGGCGAATCCGGTCACGGCCGGCTCCCTTCTTGCTGGTTCCGGCCGCTTGACCGGGGGCTTGGCTGCGCGGCGCCCACTGGCGGCCCTTCGGTGGTCAGGGCGACGAAGGCGTCTTCGAGGGTTGCCCGCTCGGTGCCGACCCGGGCGATGAGGCCGGACGGGGTGTCGATCGCGGCGACGCGGCCGGCGGCGATCACCGCGATCCGGTCGCACAGCCGCTCCGCCTCGTCCATGAAGTGCGTGACGAGCAGGACGGTGACGCCGCGTTCCCGGATGGCCTGGATGAACCGCCAGGTCTCGCGCCGCGCGTGCGGGTCGAGCCCGGTCGTCAGCTCGTCGAGGATGGCCACCTCGGGGTTGCCGATCAGCGCGAGCGCGATCGAGACCCGCTGCTTCTGGCCGCCGGACAGCTTGGCGTACGTCATGTTGCGCTGCTCGGCCAGCCCGAGGTCGTCGAGCAGCCGGGCCGGGTCGGCGGGGTCCGGGTAGAAGGACGCGTAGAGGTCCAGCGCCTCCCACACCTTGATCTTGTCCGGCAGTTGACTCTCCTGCAGCTGTATGCCGAGCCGCTGGCGCAGCTGCGCCCGGTCGCGCACCGGATCGAGTCCGAGCACCCTGGCGCGGCCCGAGTCCGCTCCGCGCAGCCCTGCGATGATCTCCACCGTCGTGGTCTTGCCGGCGTCGTTGGGCCCGATGATCCCGAAGATATCGCCCGGCTGGACGGCGAAGGACACGTTGTGGACTGCCACGCGGTCGTACCGCTTATGCAGGTTCTTCACATCGATGACTGGCATGGCGATGACGCTACGGGCGGGCACGGCCGCCGGTAATGGCGTTGGCCGCCCGATCGGGGTGTAGCTAGCCCCACCCCGGTTCGGGCCGTGGCCGCAGTGCCACGGCCCGCCGCCGCCGGCACACTCGGTGCATGACTCCGCCCCCCTTCCGTTCACCGGCGGCCCGATCCGCCGTCCTCGCGTTCGTCCGGGCGCCCGTGCTGTTCGCGCTGGCGCTGGCGGGGCTGCCGGTGCTCGCCGTGGTGCTGGCGGCGCTCGTCTGCGGCTGGCCCGGGCCGGTGCGCGTGGTTCGTCCGCTGGCGAACCTGGGTCGCCGACTCGCCGGCCGCTGGGCCAAAGTCGCGATCGAGGCGCCGTACCTGCCGCCGCCTCCGCCGCCCACCCCCGGCCCGGACGGCCGGTACCGCGCCGGCACCATGACCTACCGGAGCCCGCGCTTTCCCGCCTTCGTGGCGCGGATGCAGTGGCTGTCCACCGATCCGGCCACCGGGCGGGACAACCTGTGGCTGTTGCTGAATCCGGTGGTCGGCGGTGCCCTGCTCCTCGTGCCGGGGGCGCTGCCGGTCGCCGGCGCCGTCGTGCCCGTGGCCGCGGGTCTGCCGGCCGCGGCCGGTGTCGGGTTCGGGATGGCCGGTCTGCTGCTCGGCCTGGTGGCCGCGCCGGGCTGCCTGCGGCTGCACGGTCGCTGGTCCCGGCTGCTGCTGCGGCGGTCCGGCCGCGAGCGCCGTTCGGTCAACGTCGGCGAGGAGATCGTCCGCGGGTTCGCGCTGCTCGGGCTGTCGCTGCTGGGTCTGGGTTTCTTCGCCGTGCACGTGGTGGGTCTGGTGGTGTCCATCCCACTCGGTCTGGTCTTCGTCTTCCCGCCGTTGGCCGAGCACTCCCGCTGGCTGCCCGATCTCCGCCGGCAGTTGGCCGAGAAGTGGTCCGGGATAACCATCGACATGCCGTACCGGCCGCGGCCGCCCGCGCCGCTGCCCGATGTAGACGGTCTGTACCGCGACGGCAAGGCGGTCTACGAGACACCGCGGATGGTCGCCTTCAACCGCCGCTGGCGCTGGATCTTCACGGACCCGGCGACCTGGCGGGACCTGCTGTGGATGCTGACCGACCCGTTCGTCACCGGGCTGCTGCTGCTGGTGCCGCTGGCGCTGGCCGTCTACGGCGTGCACGGGCTGCTGCTGCCGCAGCTGTGGATGCCGTTCGCCGAAAAGCCGAGCGACTGGTACGGCGCCTTCGCCGGCAGTCCGTGGCCGGCCATCCCGGTAGGCACCGCGCTGGTCGCGGTCGCCGTGTGGCTCGTCGGGCCGTGTGCGCGGCTGGCCAACCGTTGGACGGCGGTGCTGCTTAAGCCGACCGAGAAGGCGCGGCTCGCGCTGCGCGTGCAGCGGCTGGCCGCCACCCGCGCACAGGCGCTCGATGCCCAGGCCGCGGAGCTGCGCCGCATCGAGCGCGACCTGCACGACGGAGCCCAGGCACGCCTAATCGCGCTCGGGCTGAACCTGGGCGCGATCGAGGCGCTGATCGACCGCGACCCCGCGGCGGCGAAGGCGCTGCTCGGCAAGGCCCGCGAGACGTCGCTGAAAGCCCTGCAGGAGCTGCGCGACCTGGTACGCGGGATCCATCCGCCGGTGCTCGCCGAACGCGGCCTCGCCGACGCGGTACGGGCGCTCGCGCTGGACACCCCGGTGCCGACCGCGGTGGAGGTGGACCTGCCGGGGCGGCCGGAGCCACCGGTCGAGTCCGCTGTCTACTTCGCGGTCGCCGAACTGCTCGCCAACGCGGCCCGGCACGCCGCCGCGACCCGGATCCACGTCGGCCTGCGCCACCGCGACGGTGTGCTGAGCGTCACGGTGTCCGACGACGGCCGCGGCGGCGCGGACCCAGCGCACGGCACCGGGCTACGGGGGATCGAGCGGCGGCTGAGTACATTCGACGGGAACCTGAGCGTGACCAGCCAGCCGGGCGGGCCGACGACCGTGACGATGGAGGTTGCGTGCGCGTTGTCCTCGCCGAGGACCTCTTCCTCCTGAGGGAGGGCATGTCCCACCTGCTGACCGCGCACGGGTTCGAGGTGGTCGCGTCCGTCGAGAGCGGACCGGAGCTGCTGCGCGCGATGCTGGACCAGCGGCCGGACGTGGCCGTGATCGACGTGCGGCTTCCGCCCACCTTCACCGACGAAGGGCTGCAGGCAGCGCTCGCCGCCCGCCGCCAGATCCCGGGGCAGCCGGTGCTGGTGCTCTCTCAGCACGTCGAGCAGCTCTACGCGCGCGAGCTGCTGACCGACGGCGCGGGCGGGGTCGGCTACCTGCTCAAGGACCGGGTCTTCAACAGTGGCCAGTTCATCGACGCGCTGCGCCGGGTGGCCGCGGGCGGCACCGCCATGGACCCGCAGGTGATCGCCAAGCTGCTGGCCCGTCGCGCCAGCGACACGCCCCTGTCCCGACTCACCGCCCGCGAGCGGGAGGTGCTGGAGCTGATGGCCGAGGGGCGGTCCAACGCGGCCATCGCCCAGCGGCTGTTCCTGTCCGAGAGCGCGGTGGGCAAGCACACCGCCAGCATCTTCGCCAAGCTCGACCTGGCCCCCTCCGACGACGACAACCGCCGGGTGCTCGCGGTGCTGGCGTACCTGAGGGGCATCGGCGAGCAGCCCTGACCCGCCGGCACGTGCCCCTTCGGTCGCCGCACCGGCGGCGTGCCCCGCCGGTCAGACCTGGCGCAGGTGCTCGGTTACCCGTTGGTGCGTACGGTCACGGGCCTTCACCGCCTTCTCGGCCGACGTCTCCTCGGGCGCCAGATCGGTGCCGGCCGACCGGGCCACCTCGTACTTGTTCGCGTAGTCCACGGGCGGCATGGCCCGCAGCGCCCGCACCACGTCCGGGGAGGCTCCCTCCCGCTCGGCCTCGTTGACGATGTCGTCCCGGCTGGCCGGGAAGTCCAAGCTGTTCAGGTATCGCAGCACGTCCGCCTGGGTCACCATCGATCGCACCCCCGCCCTCGGTCGCCGGTCCGCTGCCTGCCTTTCGGCCAGTACCCGCGGCGGCCGCGACTCACCCGCCCTCGCTGGTACCCACCACCGCCCGGGTGACCCGCTGGCGCGCCGTTTGGCTGTCGCGCACGGGGGTAGACAGCGCTGGCGAGAGGAGGACCGACGTTGAATTACGTCGAGTTCATCGGCAGGGTGGCGGAGCGAGCCGGAATGCTGCCCGAGCGGGCGGAGATCCTGGCTCGGGCCACGCTTGAGACGTTGGCGGAGCGGCTCACCGGAGGCGAAGCAGCCGATCTCGCCGCGCAGCTTCCCGCCGCGCTGCAGGATCCGCTGCGCAAGCGCGCGGAGGCCGCGGAGGCGTTCGGGCTGGAGGAGTTCGTGCGCCGGGTGAGCGAACGTGCCGGCCAGGATCCGGAGGCGGCCGACGACCGGGTGGCCGCGGTGCTGACGACAGTGCGGGAGGCCGTCAGCGACGGAGAGCTCGAGGACGTGATGTCCCAACTCCCGAAGGAGTTCTGGGACATGGTCGGGGTCGCCGAGCGGCGCGGCTAGCCGGCGGGCCGCTCGGCCGGGGCGCGCGGTCGGCGGGAGCGATATCGATCGAGGGTGCGAGATGGCGACGGATCCAACCGCAGAGCTGTTCGAGTCGATCAAGCGGCGCGGGCAGGTACCGGCGCTGAGGTCGGAGAGCGCGAAGATCCTTATCGAACTCACGCACGACACGCAGGTCGACAAATGGGTCATCGAAGTGAGAAACGGCCAGGTGAACGTCACCCGCGATGAACGCGAACAACGGGAAGCGCACTGCGTGGTCCGAGCCGACAAGGCGGTGTTCGACCGCATCGGCAAGGGCGAGGAGAACGCCAACGCGGCGTACTTGCGGGGTGAGCTGCTCATCGAGGGGAACATCCATCTGATCTCCGCCATCGAGCGGCTCTTTCCGGGCCCACCGCACGCGTACGATCCCCGAACCGTCCGGGCGGAAAGGACGCGGCAGTCATGAGCGACGGGATGGTCAACATCCTCTCCGGTAACACGTTCGTGGTCAGCGACAACCGCGGCGACATCGAGGCCACGCCGACCTCCCCGACCGGGCTGTTCTCCTTCGACACACGGTTCCTGTCGACCTGGGTCCTGACCGTCAACGGCCAACGGCTCCAGTCGCTGTCCGTAGACGACCTGCAGTACTACGAGGCGCGGTTCTTCCTCGTGCCCGGCACCGCCACGCAGTACGTCGACTCGAAGCTGTCGGTGATCCGCCGGCGCTCGATCGGCGGAAGCTTCGACGAGCGGCTGAGGATCATCAACCATGGCGAGGAACCGGTGGACCTGAGGGTGCGCCTGGAAGCCTCCAGCGATTTCGCGGACCTGTTCGAGATCAAGGATGTGCTGCAGAAGAAGGGGACGTACTACACCAAGGTCGAAGACGGGCGACTGCGCCTCGGCTACCAGCGGGAGACCTTCCGGCGGGAGACGGTGATCTCCGTCAGCCAAGCCGCCGAGTTCGACGAGCACGGGTTGACCTTCACCGTCCGACTCGAGCCCGGCGCCGACTGGGAAGGCGACGTCCACGTGCAGACGCTGTCCCTCGCGCCCAACGGACAGGACCTGCGCATGGCGATGCAGCATCCGGAGCGGACCAGCCGGCGCTTGAGCCAGGAACAGGACGAGTGGCTTCGGCGGGCGCCGCGGCTGCGCACCGACCACGACGTGCTGACCGGCGCCTACCGGCGCAGCCTGATCGACCTCATGGCGCTGCAGTACGCGCCGTTGACCGCCGGCGGCGCCGCCGTTGTCGCAGCGGGTCTGCCGTGGTTCATGACCCTGTTCGGCCGGGACAGCATCTTCACCTGCCTGCAGGCCCTGCCGTTCGCGCCGCACCTCGCCGCCACCACGCTGCGTACGCTCGGCGGCCTGCAGGGCAGCAGGTTGGACGACTTCCGCGATGAGGACCCGGGGCGCATCCTGCACGAGCTGCGCTACGGCGAGACGTCCGCCTTCGAGGAGCAGCCCCACTCGCCCTACTACGGCTCCGCCGACGCCACCCAGCTGTGGCTCATACTCCTCGACGAGTACGAGCGGTGGACCGGCGACGCCCAGCTGGTGCGGGATTACGAACCGCAGGCGCGCGCGGCGCTGAACTGGATCGACGAGTACGCCGACCTGGTGGGCAACGGGTACGTGTGGTACCAGCCCCGCCGGGAAACGGGCCTGGAGAACCAGTGTTGGAAGGACTCCTGGGACGGCCTGTCCTATCACGACGGCAGGCTGCCACCGTTCCCGCGGGCCACCTGTGAACTGCAGGGGTACGCCTACGACGCCAAGATGCGGGCGGCGCGGCTCGCGCGCTCGTTCTGGCAGGACCCTGCGCTGGCCGACAGGCTGGAGCGGGACGCGGCCGCGTTGAAGGAACGCTTCAACCGCGACTTCTGGGTTGAGGACGGGGAGTACTACGCGCTCGGGATCGACCCCGACGGCAACCAGGTCGACGCCCTCTCCTCCAACATGGGCCACCTGTTGTGGAGCGGCATCGTCGAGGAGTCCAGGGCCGCGAAGGTGGCGGAGCATCTGCTCGGGCCGAGGCTGTTCACCGGGTGGGGGATCCGAACTCTCGCCGACGGCGAAGGCCGCTACAACCCCATCGGCTACCACGTCGGCACGGTGTGGCCGTTCGACAACTCCTTCATCGCCTGGGGCCTGCGCCGGTACGGCTACGTGGAGGAGGCGGGGCTGGTCGCCGAGGGCATCCTCGACGCAGCCGAATTTTTCGGCGGCCGCCTACCGGAGGCGTTCGCCGGCTATCCCCGGTCATTGACCAAGTACCCGGTCCAGTATCCCACGGCGTGCAGCCCGCAGGCCTGGTCCACCGGCACTCCGCTGCTGCTGCTGCGCACCATGCTCGGCCTCGAGCCGCACGAGGATCACCTGGCGGTGCAGCCCGCGCTGCCGGTGGGGATCGATCGGATCGAACTGCTGGACATCCCCGGGCGGTGGGGCAAGGCCGACGCCTTCGGGCGCAGCCGAGGCGAGGCGAAAGCCCAGCGGCCGGCGTTGCGTGTCGAGCACGGCGGTGAGACGCCCGTGTCCCGGCGTCGCTACCTCTGACTACCTCTGACGCCAACCGTACGTACCGTACGCCTGCCGCCCGGGTCGAACCGACCCGGGCGGCAGGCGGGCGAGGCTCGGGTCAGGACGCCGGAACGGACGCGATGATCCGCTCGCTGAGTTCGCGTCCGACCCGTTCGAGGTTGCTCAACGTCTGCTCCTTGCGCATGAGGGATTCGC
>VSCG01000042.1:0-22016 GCA_047459115.1 Micromonosporaceae bacterium | reverse complement strand
GCACTCGTACTCACCCATTTCGAGCACCGATATCTACCTTGCTGAGATCACCTCAGTGAGGTCATTTTCAACCATGACTCATCGCGGAAGTGGATGAACGGGTAGTACAGCCCCAAATTGTCATTGGGATTCACGCTCCCTTCGAGAGCAGCCTGGTACGTAGCGTGGATGTGGCTTTACTTCTGTCCCAAGTCCGACACCGAGATTAGGGACTCTTCTTGAGGTCTCGGGCGATCGCAATGGCCTTCGGCGATGTCGGTGCCAACGAGCGTCTCCGCCGACGCGACCAGCAGACTGGTGGCGACCCGATCTGGATCTTGGAGCCGCCTAATTCGGATTGGGACCGCTTGGCCATGCGCGGAACTTACATTCGATCGTGTGCTGTACGGCGCTCGTCAGAGGCAGGTCCCATGGCTCTCCTTAACGTATTGCGACTCGCCGACAACGTCCTGACCCGCTCATCAGCGCTGATCCCACTGATCGAACTGGCCAGCGGCACCAGGAGTCGCCATAGCCGCCGCTGCTCTGGTTGGAGCAATCGACGAGGCCCAGATCCGCGTCCTGGCTCACGCATTCATCGCCGATGATGCTCGACGCCTACCAAGCCCTGACCAGAACTGATTGCGCCACAGGTCAGGCGACGCGGGGCCCGGCACCGACTCGTACGCTAGGCCGGCTAGCCGGGACACGAGCGGCGGCTTTAGGCCTCAGCTGGTGTGGTCGAGCACAACCTTGCCGAAGACCTCGCCGGAGTGCAGGCGTTCGAAGGCCTCGCGCGCCCGGTCGAACGGGAAGACGCTGTCGATCACCGGGCGGACGCCACGCTGCGCGCAGAGCGCCATCAGGTCGGCGAACTCCCGCGGCGTGCCCATCGACGAACCCAGGATCTCCAACTGCATGGCGAAGACCCGGCGCAGGTTGACGGTCGGCTGGGCGCCCGAGGTCGCTCCGGACACCACGATCCGGGCACCGGGCGTCGCGCACTTCAGCGAGTGGTCGAACGTCGCCGCCCCGACCGTCTCGATCACCACGTCGACCCGCTCCGGCAGCCGCGCGCCCGGCTCTACAGCCGTCGCGCCCAGCGCCGCGATCCGCTCGCGCTTGCCCGGGTCGCGGCTCGTCGCGTACACCCGCTTACCGAGCGCGACGGCGAGCACCACCGCCGCGGTCGCCACGCCCCCACCGGCACCCTGCACGAGCACCGACTCGCCCTCGGCCACCCGGCCCTTGGTGACCAGCATCCGGTACGCGGTG
This sequence comes from Micromonosporaceae bacterium, assembly GCA_047459115.1. Classification (GTDB taxonomy): domain Bacteria; phylum Actinomycetota; class Actinomycetes; order Mycobacteriales; family Micromonosporaceae; genus VSCG01. The sequence goes on along the minus strand of VSCG01000042.1, from coordinate 20,762 downwards.
AGCCAGGCCGTGGGCAGGCAGGCGGCCTCTGCCCAGGACAGCTCCGGTGGCTTGGGTACGACGTTGCCGCGCGGCACGGCGACCGTGTCCGCGAACGTGCCGGGGTGCCGTTCGGACAGCAGCGAGTAGCCGCGTGGGTCACCCGGGTCGGCGACGACCGGGTAGACGACCACCTCTTCGCCGTTCTCGGTGACGCCGGCCGCGTCGCAGCCGAGGATCATCGGGAGCTGGTCGGGCGAGAGCCCGACGCCCCGCAGCGACCAGAGGTCGTGGTGATTGAGCGAGCTGGCACGCACGGTGACGGTGACCCAGCCGGCCTCGCTCGTAGCGGGCTCCGGCAGGTCACCGACGGTGAGGCCGGCGAGTGGGTCATCGGGGTTGATCGTGGAGGCGTAGACGGCACGCATGGGCGCACGCTAGCAGTCGACTCCCGCCCGGGTACATGGCGGAAGCCACTGATCTGTCTCCGGCCCGTCCAGCGACGTCCCGTCGGCCGCGGCGCCGTTCGACTATTCGTTCGCCGCGGCGGCCACCGCGGCCGCGACCGCCGGCGCCACCCGGGTGTCCAGGGCGCTCGGCACGATCTGGTCGGCCCGCAGATCGTCGGCGACCACGCCGGCGATCGCCTCGGCCGCCGCCACCTTCATCTTCTCGGTGATCCGCTTCGCGCGGGCGTCCAGCGCCCCGCGGAACACGCCGGGGAAGGCCAGCACGTTGTTGATCTGGTTCGGGTAGTCGCTGCGGCCTGTCGCCACTACGGCCGCGTACCGGGCAGCCACCGCCGGGTCGACCTCGGGCGTGGGGTTGGCCAGCGCGAAGATGATCGAGTCGGGCGCCATCCGGGCCACGGCCTCCTCGTCGATGTGGCCGTTGGAGACGCCGATCAGCACATCGGCGCCGGCCAGCGCGTCGGCGATCGAACCGGTCCGGCCGGCTGCGTTGGTCATTGCCGCCAGCTCCGACTTCGACCCGTTGAGGTCTCCGCGTCCACTGTGGATCACACCGCGGGAGTCACAGACCACCAGCTCGGCGGAGTCCACCCCGCCGGCGATGAGCATCTTGGTCACCGCCACGCCGGCCGCGCCCGCCCCGCAGACCACCACCCGCAGCGAGCCCAGATCCCGGCCGGTCAGCCGGGCGGCGTTGCGCAGCGCGGCGAGCACCACGATCGCCGTGCCGTGCTGGTCGTCGTGGAAGACCGGGATGGGCAGCGTCTCGACGAGCCGCCGCTCGATCTCGAAGCAACGCGGCGCGGCGATGTCCTCCAGGTTGATCCCACCGAACGAGGGCGCGATCGCCGTCACGGCGGCGACGATCTCATCGGTGTCCTGGGTGTCCAGGCAGATCGGCACCGCGTCCAGGCCGGCGAACTGCTTGAAGAGGACCGCCTTGCCTTCCATCACGGGCAGCGCCGCGCGGGCGCCGATGTTGCCCAGACCGAGCACCGCCGAGCCGTCCGTCACGACCGCCACGGTGTGCCCGACCCAGGTGTAGTCCAGGGCCATGGGTGGGTCCGCCGCGATCGCCTCGCATACCCGGGCGACCCCGGGCGTGTACGCGATGGACAGGTCCTCACGGCTGGCGAGCGGAACCGTCGCCGCGACGGCGAGCTTCCCACCCTTGTGCCGGACGAAGACGGGATCGTCCCGCAGTGTCGTATCTGTCGGCTCGGCGTTGTGCTGTGCAGTGGTCACGCTTATCAGACTAGTCGGGGCCGCGGCCAGTAACGCAGCAGCACCCGGCCGATTACCTCGGCCGCCCCGTACCGCCGTGAATCATCCGAAACGAACTCGTTGTCCCCCTCGACCCACCACCCACCCTCGACCGGGCGCCGGGCGCGCTTGACGAACAGGCCGTCCTCGCCTCGGAAGCGCACGACGACCACGTCGCCGGGCCGGGCGGCCGAGCCGCGCCGCACCAGCAACGCGTCCCCGTGCCGCAGGGTGGGCGCCATCGACGGGCCCTGCACAAGCACGGCGAAGAACGGACCCGCCAAGAAACGGCCTCCTCGGTTGACGAAACCCGAACAGGGGTAGGGTCGGCTGTAGGATCATCCCAAACATCCCAGGAGGGGTCCGATGCGACTGTCGCGACTACTCACGCCACGCACCGTGGTGAAGGCTCACTGCGACCTGCCGTGTGGCGTGTACGACCCGGCCCAGGCGCGGATCGAGGCCGAGTCGGTCAAGGCGATCTGCGAGAAGTACCAGGCGAACACCGACCCGGCGTACCGCACGCGAGCGCTGATCATCAAGGAGCAGCGGGCCGAGCTGGTCAAGCACCACCTGTGGGTGCTGTGGACCGACTACTTCAAGCCGCCGCACTTCGAGAAGTACCCGAACCTGCACCAGCTGTTCAACGAGGCGACCAAGCTCGCCGGCGGTGGCGGCGCCAAGGGCTCGGTCGACCCTGCCGTCGCGCAGCAGCTGCTCGACAAGATCGACGAGATCGCCAAGATCTTCTGGGAGACCAAGCAGGCGTGAAGCCGCTCATCCGGCCGGCACGTCCCGAGGACGTGCCGGCCGTCGTTTCGATGATCCACGAACTCGCCGCGTACGAGCGCGCGCCCGAGCAGTGCCACATCACCGACGAGCAACTGCACGCCGCGCTGTTCGCCGAGAACCCGGCGATCTACGTGCACGTCGCCGAGGTCCCCGGGACGGACCCCGCGGCCGAAGCGACAGGCGACACAGAGCTTGTCGGCTTCGCGTTGTGGTTCCTGAACTTCTCGACCTGGGAGGGCGTGCACGGCATCTACCTCGAGGACCTGTACGTCCGCCCCAGCGCGCGCGGCAGCGGCATCGGCAAGGCCCTGCTCGCCACCCTCGCCGACATCTGCGTGGAGCGCGGCTACGCCCGCCTGGAGTGGTGGGTGTTGCGATGGAACCCGGCACGCGATTTCTACGCGGCGATCGGCGCGACCGCGATGGACGAGTGGATGCCCTACCGGCTGACCGGGCCGGCCCTGCGTCGGCTGGCGGCGCAGGCCCCGAGGCTACCGGCACAGCGAACCATGCGCTGACCCCCTAGAGTCTGTCCCCAGGGGGACGATTGGTGGGTCAGGTGCGGCGAAGCGATGAGGCGACGGCGGAGCGCGATGTCGTGCTGCTCGTCGTGCCCTCGGATGGCGCGTACCTGGCCGTGTTGCGCACCGCCACGGCGGGTATCGCGGCGCGACTGCAGTACACCCTGGACGAGATCGAAGATCTGCGGATCGCCGTCGACGAGGCGTGCGCGATGCTCATCCCGGCCGCGGCCCCGGACAGCGAACTGAGCTGCGAGTTTGAGATCGCCAAGGACGTGCTCACGGTCCGGGTCTCGGTCCCGACCCTCGGCGTGGCGACGCTGCCCCCGGCGCACTCGTTCGCGTGGCGGGTGCTCACCACACTGGCCGACGAGGTCAACTCGACGACGTCGGCGGACCGGGCCAGCATCGAACTGGTCAGCCGCGGCGTGAGCCGGCCGCCGCGGTAATGCGGACCATGCCCGGCCGCCGCCGGGAGTGGGACCCGACGCCACCAGCCGCGACCCCGGGTCAGCGGATGCCGAGCGGGTCAGCGGATGCCGAGCGCCTCGCGGGTGGCTGGGGCGACCAACAGGCCGATGATCGACACGGCCAGCACCAGCGCGGGCAGCCCGAGCCAGACCTGACCGCCCCTGATCATGGGCCCGGACAGGAACAGGAGGATGAGCTGCAGCGCGATCGCCAGTCCCCGGGGCCAGGTGCGCCGCCGCCGCAGGCTCACCCCGAGCACGGCCAGCACCACCGCCAGGCCCGCGGTATACACGGTGATCGCGAACGCCTGCCCGACGTCCGCCGTTTTCACGGTGAGATCCTCGTACAGCAGGAAGCCGGCGACCAGGGCGAGCGCCGCCGCCTCGACCCAGAGCAGCCGGACCGCCCAGCGCAGGGTGGCCGGTGCGGGGATCTCGTGCACCGCGGGCGACGTCATGTGGCCAACGATATACAGTGCCGGTCTACGGGCCGCCGTCGGGCAGATCCGGCGGCCCGGACCAGGAGGTACCGTGCGGGCGCTACTCGTGGTCAACCCCAAGGCGACCACCACCACCGGACTCAGCCGGGATGTGCTCGTCCGCGCGCTGCGCAGCGAGGTCGAGCTGCACGTCGAGTACACGCGGCAGCGCGGGCACGCGGCCGCGCTCGCCCGGGAGGCGGCGGCGGCCCGGCTCGATGTGGTGGTCACGCTCGGTGGCGACGGCACGGTGAACGAGGTGGTCAACGGTCTGCTGCCGGCGGCCGGGCCGCCCGAGCCGGCGACCCTTCCGGCACTGGCCGTGGTGCCGGGTGGTTCGACTAACGTCTTCGCACGCGCGCTGGGCCTGCCGCGGGACTGGGTGGAGGGGACCGGGGTGATCCTGGAGGCGCTGCGCCAGCGGCGGACCCGCACGATCGGGTTGGGTCGCGCCGACGACCGGTACTTTACGTTCTGTGCGGGCCTGGGGCTGGATGCGGCGGTGGTCCGTCGGGTGGAACGGGCCCGCGGCCGTGGTCGTACCGCGACGCCCGGCCTGTACCTGCGCTCGGCGGTTGCGCAGTACGTCCTCGGCGGCCGGCATCGGGAAGCGCCGATCACCCTGGAGCGCGCGGACGAGGCGCCGGAGACCGGGCTGGCGACCGTCATCGTGCAGAACACCGCGCCGTGGACCTACCTGAACAGCCGACCGGTGCACCCCAATCCGCAGGCCTCGTTCGACCTCGGCCTGGATCTGCTCGCGCTGCGCACGCTGCACCTGCCGGCCACGGCCCGCACGCTCGCGCAGATCCTGTCCCGGCGGCCGAACCCCCGCGGGCGGTACGTGCTGCGCCTGCACGATCTCGGACGGTTCACCCTTCGCGCCGAGCGGCCGGTGGCGTTCCAGGTAGACGGCGAATACCTCGGAGAACGGGAAAAAGTGGATTTCGCAAGTGTCGCGCGGGCATTACGGGTAATCTGCTAGCCGATCACATGCGTCACACATCCCCCGTGCGCCTCCTGGTGACGCGTCGCATCGATTACGCACCGTCGTGAGCGGGGGTCACTACAAAACGGCTTAAATCTGGACAAAATAGGGGTGAGTTTACTCACCCAGCTGGATTTTTTCCACGATGGGCCTTGACATCGCGTGAGTTCGTGAAAGCATTCACAAGCGGTGCCCGAAGCCTAGTCACGCGCCCACCCGGCGCGCAGACACATAGGGAAGATCCACCCATATCACTTACACACCAAGGAGTGTAGCCGCCATGGATTGGCGCCACCGTGCTGCCTGCCGAGACGAGGACCCGGAGCTGTTCTTCCCGATCGGGACGTCCGGCCCCGCCCTCCTTCAGGTCGAGCAGGCGAAGGCGGTCTGTCGGCGCTGCTCAGTGACCGACGAGTGCCTCTCGTGGGCTCTCGAAACTGGCCAGGACGCCGGCGTCTGGGGCGGGATGAGCGAGGAGGAGCGGCGCGCCCTCAAGCGCCGCGGTCTTCGGATCCGCGCTCACTCTCTCTGAGACCGACGTGCGTGGGCCCCGGCGACGGTCGTCGCCGGGGCCCACGCACGTTCCGGCCCGCCACGTCGGCCGACGACCGAAGTTCAACGCCGGGCGAGCGGGACCACGAGGACGGCCTCCGTGCCACCGCCCGGGCGTCGGCGCAGCTCGATCGTGCCGCGCAGCTCCCCAGTGGCGAGGGTACGCACGATCTGCAGGCCGAGCCGTTCCCGGGCCGGGTCGAAGTCCTCGGGCAGGCCACGACCGTTGTCGGCCACCGCGACATGCAGTTGCTTACGGAACCGATGGGCGGAGATCAGCACCTCGCCGGGCTGCCCGGACGGGGTCGGGAAGGCGTGCTCGACGGCGTTGAGCAGCAACTCGTTGAGCACCATCACCAGCGGCGTGGCGATCTCCGCGGGCAGGACGCCGAACGTGCCCACGCGGCGCATCCGCAGGATGGTGTCCGAGGCGCCGACATCGGCCGCCGCGCCCGCCACCCGGTCGAGGATGGCGTCGAACTCCACCCGCTCGTCGCCGGACATCGACAACGTCTCGTGCACGTGCGCGATCGACGCGACCCGCCGTACCGAATCCTCCAGAGCGGCCCGGGCCTGCGGTGAGGACACCCGGCGGGCCTGCAGGCGCAGCAGGGCCGCCACCGTCTGGAGGTTGTTCTTGACGCGGTGGTGGATCTCCCGGATCGTGGCGTCCTTGGTGATGAGCGCCCGATCCCGTCGGCGCACCTCGGTGATGTCGCGGACGAGCACCACGGCGCCGATCGGCACGCCGGCCGGCATCAACGGCAACGCGCGCTGCACCACGATCGCGCCCCGCGCCTCGATCTCCTGGCGCGGCGGCGCCTCGCCGCGCAGGGCGGAACGGATCCGGGCCGCCGCCTCCGACCCCTCCAGGGCGTCGTCGACGAGCCGGCCGGTCAGCGCCGCCAGCTCCTCACCCACCAGGTCGCCGGTGAGTCCGAGCCGCCGGTACGCCGACTGCGCGTTCGGGCTGGCGTAGGTGACCTTGCCGTCGGCGTCGAGGCGGACCAGCCCGTCGCCGACCCGTGGCGCGCTGGTCGTCTCGCCGGGGTGCGGCAACGGCGGGAACGTGCCGTCGGCCACCATCTGCGCGAGGTCGTCGGCCGTGGTCAGGTAGTTCAACTCCAGTTGGCTCGGGCTGCGGGCGATGGACAGGTTGGTGTCCCGCGCCACCACCGCCATCACCGGCCCGGGCTCGCCGTCGGCGTCCCGGCGCCGCACCGGGATCGCCTCGTGCCGCGCCGGCGTCTCGCCGTACCAGACCGGGTCGCCCTCCCGCCAGATCCGCGCCTGCGTACGGGCGATCTGCAGGTGCGCGGCTTCCGGACCGCTGACGATACGCCCCACCTGGTCGTCCTGGTACGCCGTCGGGCCCGTCGTAGGGCGCACCTGGGCCACGCACAGGTACGCGGGCGGGGGCAGCGCGCTCTCCGGCGGGGTCGACAGCGGGATCCACAGCAGCAGGTCGGCGAAGGAGAGGTCCGAGATCAGCTGCCAGTCGCCGGCGAGCCGGTGCAGGTGCTCGATGTCGGCGGCGTCGAGGCTGGTGTGCTCCTCGACCAGGTTGCGCAGCGTGGACACGTCTTTAGCGTGCCACGCCACTGTGGCCCACTGTTGATCATTTGATCCGGCCAACCGACTGCCCGGCGGCAGCGGCTACCGGGTCGAGGTGACCTTGCTCAGGCCGCGCGGGGCGTCGGGGTCCTGACCGCGCGACAGCGCCAGGGCGAGCGCGAGGCGCTGCAACGGGAGGATGTCGAGCAGCGGCGCGTACCGCTCGTCCACGTCCGGCACCCGGATACGGCCCGCGGTGCCCGGCACCTCGGCCGGTCCGACGGTGACGATGTCCGCGCGCCGCTCCCTCAGCTGGTCGAGCACCGGGCGCATCGCCTCCCCACCCGGGCCCCCGCCGACGACGGCCAGCACGGGCACGTCCGGGTCGGCCATGGCCAGCGGCCCGTGCAGCAGATCCGCGCCGGAGAAGGCCAGCGCGGGCAGGTACGAGGTCTCCATGAGCTTGAGCGCGGCCTCCCGCGCGGTCGGATAGGCGTACCCCCGACCGGTGGTGACGACGCGGCCGGCGAACCGGTACCGGGTGGCGAGGTCGACCGCGGTCGGGTCGGCGAGCAGGTCGGCGGCGAGCGGCACCAGCGCATCCAGCGCGGCGCGCTCGGGTGCCGGCAGCCGCCCGTCTCCGGTCCGTACCCCCTCGACGAGCATGAGCAGCGCGAGCAGTTCGGCAGTGTACGTCTTGGTCGCGGCGACCGCGCGCTCGTGCCCGGCGGCGATGTCGACGGCCAGCTCCGCCGTGGCCGCCAGCGGCGATGCCGGGTTGTTGGTCACCGCGACGGTGAGCGCGCCGGCCGCCCGCGCGACCTTGACCACCTCCGCGATGTCCGAGGAGCCACCGCTCTGCGAGACGGCGATGACCAGCGCGTCCGCCAGGGCCGGCCGGGCCTCGAACACCGTGATCGTCGACGGGGAGGCCAGTCCGGCGGGCAGGCCGAGCCGGATCTCGGCCAGGTAGGCCGCGTACAGGGCCGCGTGATCTGAGGTGCCCCGGGCGGTAAGAACGACGTGCCGGGGGCGGCGGTGCGCGATCGCGGCGGCGACCCGGGCGATCGCCCCGGCCCGGTCCGCCGTGAGGAGGCGGGCGAACACCTCCGGCTGCTCGGCGATGTCGGCCGCCATGCCGTGGCCTGGCTCGGTCACCGTCACTCTCCCTTCGCGGCCTTCGCCCGGCGTCTCGCGCGCATCCGCTGCGGAGTCTTGCACGCAGAAGCGCGCCCGAGCAATCTTACGAGCAGCATCGAGCAGCGCGTGCGGGCCACGGGGCGCTGCCATACGCTCAGCACGCCGTGGCCCCGCCGGACGTCGCGCCCGCCGGAGCCACGGCACGACCACGATATAGGCGACTGTGACACAAGGAGCGACCACAGTGCCCGAAGGGACCGACGACCCGCGCCTGTCCGCCGAGGGTGAACTCTCGCTCGCCCGCATGGCGCTCGCCGACGGTGACCTGCCGCACGCCGCCAACCACATCGCCGGTGCCCTCGCCCACGCCCCGACCATGCCGGAGGTGCACGAGGCGCTCGCCCAGCTCGCCGCGGCGAGCCACGGCAACGGCACGGAACTCTACCCGCTCGACGGCCCGGTCTCCGTGGGCGCCGTCGTGGCCCGCGCCCACCTGCTGGCCTCGAGCGGCGCGTACGAGGAGGCGCTGGACCTGCTGGCCACCGCGACCGCCCACGCGCCTGCCGGCGACTGGGCCGGTGTGCCCTGGGTGCTCGATCCGCGGCTGCCCGAGCGGCTGCGCCCGGATTCGCTCGCCCGGGCGTTCGCGACCGTGTCCGCCCAGCTCGCCGACCCGGTGCCCGAGGAGGAGCGCGGCCCACTGCGGCCCTATCTCACGCTCGCCCGGCACGCGGTGAGCGCGTACCCCGACCACCCGGGGCTGCTCGGCACGGCCTCGGCACTCGCCCGCCGACTCGGTGAGCACACCCTCGCGCTGGACTGGGCCCGCCACGGCACCCAGGTGCAGCCGGGCAAGCTCACCGAGGTGTGGCTCGGGTACGCGTACCGCAGCGCGGGCCGGATCGGCGACGCGATCGCCGCCTGGCAGCGCGCGCTCTCGTACGAGCCCGACGACCTGGCGGTGTACGCGGACATCGCGTCCACACTGGCCGAGGCCGGCCGCCTCGAGGAGGCGATCGGCTGGGCGGAGCGGGCGCTGGCCATCAACCCGAACGACGACTGCGCGGTGCACACGGCGTACCGGTTGCGGTTCCGCCGCGACGAGAACGTGGCGCACCTGGTCGGCCTCGTCGACTACACCCGCGCACACCCCGTCGGCACACACGAGCACAGCGACCTGGCCGACAGTTGCCAGGGCCGGCCGTGGCTCGGATACGTTCCGGCAGCCAACGAGGCGGTCGTGAACGTGGTGCGGCAGGTGCTGGAGGAGAATCCGGAGGGGGCGCCGGCGATCGGCCAACTGACGCTCAACAGCCTGGAACCACCCAGCGCCATGAACAGCATGCTGCGCGTGTTCCCCGACGTGGATCTTCGGATCCAGCAGGTCCTGCCGCCCGACATCCGAACCCCCAGGCGGGCCGTGGGGCTGCGGCTGTGGCGGTACGAGGGGACCACGGCGGTGCCGGCGGTGCCGCCGCCCGCTCCGGCGAGCGCGGCCGCGCTGGCGCAGGTGGCCTCCCCCGTCTGGGCACACCCGCCCGCCGCGTATGACGAGGCGGTGCGGCTGGCCGGCGTGCCGCCCGCCGACCTGCTCGCCGCCCTCGTCCATCCCCCGGCGCTGCCCGACAACGAACTCGGCCGGACGCTGGCCCGCCACGAGCCTTCGCTGTGGGTGCGCACCGTCCAGACGTGGGCGTGCCTCGGGCTGCTGCACCACGGCGCGGACGAGCCGTGGGGACCGTCGACCCGGCGGCGCACCCTGGTCGACCTGGTCTTCGGGATCGAGGACTGGATCGCCGAGGCCGCCATGTTCGCGATGATCACCGCGGCGTGGCTGGACCCGGCGGCGCGCTCTGACGTCGCCTCGCTGGTGCGCGAGCGGCTCGCCGACGTCGCCCGGGTGGCCGCGCAGCGACCGGTCACGATCGCCTGGTCGATGGCCCGCCTGGCGCTGATGACGCCGGACCTCGCGCCGGACGCGACCCGGCTGGCGCGCGAGATCGTGGCGGTGGAGGAGCAAGCCGAGCCCGAGCCGGCGGCACCGTCACCGCTCAGCCGGCTGCGCCGGCTCCTGCCCCGCCGTTCACGGGCCTAGCCGTTCCGCACAGCTTCGCGGCTGCCCGATACGTAGGATGTACGGGGGCATCCATCCAGGGTGGCGCCAGGGCGACGAGGGTGGAACTGAGAACTGACGTGACCTCCCAGCACGGCTCACACGAGGATTCACCCGAGGCGTCAACGACGGCGCGGCGAGCGCTCCCGGTCCCCCGGCTGCCGCCGATCGCGCGTGACCTGTCGGCCATCGCGGCCTACTGGGTCGCCGCGATCACCATCCTCAGTCCACTGTGGGCACGGCCGCACACGCGGATGGCGAGCCCGAACGGGCAGGACCAGATCCTCTTCGAGTGGCTGCTGGCGCACGCGGCGCACAGCGTCACGCACCTGGAGAACCCGCTGTTCAGCACCCGGATGAACGTGCCGGACGGGGTCAACATGATGGCCAACACCTCGGCGCTCGGCGTGACGGTCCCGCTGACCCCGATCACGTTGGCCTTCGGACCGGCTGTCTCCTTCGTACTCTGGGCCACCGCCGCGCTGGCGCTCACCGCGACCGCCTGGTACTTCTTCCTGTCCCACGGCCTGGGGCTGCGCCGGGCCGCGGCGTTCGTCGGCGGGGCCTTCTGCGGTTTCGCCCCAGGGATGATCGCCCACCTGCACGGCCAGCCGAACATCTCGTCGCAGTTCCTGGTACCGCTGATCATCTGGCAGGTCATGCGGCTCCGGGAGCCCGGCCGGCTGGTGCGCGGCGGAGTGGCGCTGGGCCTGCTCGTGACCTACCAGGCGTTCATCAACGAGGAGATCCTGTTCGTCACCGCATGGGTGTGCGGGATCCTGGCCGTCTCCTACGCTGCGCTGCGCCCGCGGGACGCCGCGCGGGTGGCCGGTCGCTTCGCGGGCGGGCTCGCGGTCACCGCCGCGGTCGCCGCCCCGTTGCTCGCCTATCCGCTGTTCTTCCAGTTCTTCGGCCCACAGCACTATCGCGGCCTGCCGGACCACTTCCAGCGCCACGTCGCCGACGTCGGCTCGTACACCGCGTACTCCGCCGAGTCGCTGGGTGGTGCGCTGGCCGATACCCACTACTCGCTGACGATCGTGGAGAACAACAGCTTCTTCGGCTGGCCCCTGGTGGCCGTGGTCGCTCTCATCGTGCTGTGGCTGCGCCACGAACTCGTGGTCCGCCTCGCGGCCGTGGTCGGCGGGCTCTTCGCGGTCCTGTCCCTCGGCGACGAACTGCACTACGCCCGCAAGCCCACCGGGATCCCCGGGCCGTGGAGCCTGCTGGACTCGGTCCCGCCCTTCGCGATGGCCGTGCCGACCCGGTTTGCCCTCGTGGTGACGGCAGCGGTCGGGGTGCTCCTCGCGGTCTCGGTCGACCGCGTGCAGACGGCCAGGGTCAGTGTGCCGGCACACATGCCGAGCTACCGCGCGCTGTGGTTGGGCGCGCTCGCCGCCGTCCTGCTGCCCGTGGTGCCGACCCGGCTCAACGACGTGCCGCGGGCGCCCACCCCGGTGTTCATCACCAGCGGCGCCTGGCGCTCGTACGTCGCGCCCGACCAGACGCTGGTGCCGCTGCCGCTGACCAGTTCGCGCGAGGTCAGCATGGAGGGGATGACCTGGGCCGCGGACACCATGCTGGCGTTCCGCATTCCGCACGGGTACTTTCTCGGCCCCGACCCCGAGAGCCCGGACCGCAAGGCACTGCTCGGCTCGGCCCCGAGCGAGTTCTCCCGCCTGTCGGCGTCGATCGAGCAGAGCGGCCGGGCGGCCACGATCACCCCCGCGCTGCGTGCCGAACTGGTGAGCGACCTGCGCCGCTGGAACGCGGCGATCCTCGTGCTGCGCCGCGACCACCGCCGCGCCGACGCCATCCGCCGCACTGTCGAAGGGCTCGCCGGGCCGGCCCAGCCCGTCGACGACGTGTGGCTGTGGGACGTGCGGCACCTGGTGGCCACCGGCGGCTGAGTCTCCTCAGTCGGCGCTGGTGAGCACACCCTCCTGCTCGGCGCCCGCGGCGCGCAGGTCCGCCGCGCTGCGCAGTGGCACCTCCTTGACGAACCAGGCCAGCACGGGCACCGCGACCACGAACACCGTCGCCCAGAAGAAGATGGACGAGGTGGCGCCTGCGACGCTGGCGAGCAGGGACTCGCGGACCGGCGCGGGAATCTGGTCGAGCGCCGCCGGATCCAGCCGGGACCCCTGGCCACCGCTGAACCGGCCGGCCGTCTCGGGGCCGAGCCGGGAGGTCAGCTCGTGCGTCAGGCGGTTGGCGAAGATCGCACCGAAGAGCGACACGCCGACCGAACCGCCGATGTTGCGGAAGAAAGCGGAGGTGCTGCTCGCCACGCCCATGTCGCGCGGATCGACGCTGTTCTGCGCGATGAGCATCGAGGTCTGCATGAGGAAGCCCATGCCCGTGCCGAGGACCACCATGTAGACCGCGGAGGTGGTCTTCGACGTGTGCGCGTCCAGCTGCGCGAGCAGCAGCATGCCGACCGCCATCAGCACGCCGCCGACGATCGGGAAGATCCGGTACCGGCCGGTCCGGGTGATGGCCTGCCCGATCACGATGGAGGTCACCAGCGATCCGGCCATCATCGGCAGCAGCAGCAGGCCGCTGTTGGTGGCCGAGGCGCCCTGCACGGTCTGCTGGTACAGCGGCAGGAACGTCACCGAGCCGAACATCGCCAGGCCGAGCAGGAAGCCGATCGCGGTGACCAGCGCGAAGTTGCGGTTTGCGAAGACGTACAGCGGCAGGATGGGCTCGGGCACACGGCGCTCGAGCACCAGGAACACGCCGATGCAGAGCACTCCGAGCGCGGCCAGACCCAGGATCTGCGGGGAGGCCCAGGCGTACTCGTTGCCGCCCCAGGTGGTGATCAACACGAGCGCGGTCACGCCGACCGACAGCAGGCCCGCCCCCCACCAGTCGATCTGGTGCTCGCTGCGGTACTTCGGCAGGTGCATGCGGGTCACGAGCAGGAACAGCGCGAGCCCGCCGAGCGGCAGGTTGATGTAGAACGCCCAGCGCCACGACAGGTGGTCGGTGAGGAAGCCGCCGGTCAGCGGGCCGGCGATCATCGCCGCTGCCATGATCGCTGCGAACATCCCCTGGTACCGGCCGCGTTCGCGCGGCGGCACCAGGTCCCCGATGATCGCGAGCACGCCGACCATGAGGCCACCGGCGCCGAGGCCCTGCACCGCCCGGAACATGATCAACTGGGTCATCCCGGAGACCGCGGCGGTGCCGAACTCGCCGGACAGGCCGCACAGCGCGGAGCCGCCCAGGAAGATCAGCACCGACGTGATGAAGATGCCCTTGCGGCCGTACAGGTCGCCGACCTTCCCCCAGATCGGCGTGGAGACCGTGCTGCCGAGCACGTACGCGGTGACCACCCACGACAGGTGGGCCGGGTCGCCGCGCAGATCCCCGATGATGCGCGGCAACGCCGTACCGACGATGGTGTTGTCGAGCATCGCGAGCAGCATGGTGATCGCGAGGCCGAACAGGATGATCCGCAGACCGGGCTGCAGGCGGTGCGGTGCGGCGGTGGCGTCGGACACCGAGAGGACTCCCCCTGAAACGATCGGGCCGCTTACTTGCCGGCCGGCGAGTAAACGTACCAGCCGGCGCGGTAGGTTCAGCCGGAAACGGCGTCGATCACATTGCTGGACCGGTGATGAACGACACGGCGAGCCACGGCGCGGCGCGGGCGTACCCGAGCCGGCCGGACGAGGGGGCCGCCGGATCGTCCGACACCCGCACCCGCATCCAGCGCGTGGCCCTCGAGCTGTTCACCGAGCGCGGGTACGACAAGACGTCGCTGCGCGAGATTGCCGAGCGGCTCGGGGTGACCAAAGCGGCGCTGTACTACCACTTCAGGAGCAAAGAGGAGATCGTCGAGGGCTTCCTCGGGGACCGGCTGGACGCGATCGAAGAGATGATCGCCTGGCTACGCGCCCGGCCGCGCACGCCCGAGCTGCGCCGGGAGTTCGTCCTGCGGTACGCGCGGATCCTGGACGACCGCCAGCACCAGCCGGTGATGCGGTTCCTGGAGAGCAACCAAGCGGTGGTCAAAGGGATGCCGATCGGCCTGAAGCTGCGCGAGCGGTTCCGGGAGCTGGTCGCAGCGATGGTCGACCCGGACGAGCCGCTGACCTACCAACTACGCGTCGCGATGGGGCTGTGGGCCCTGCAGAGCAGTTGGTTCGTGCTCACCGCCCCCGAGGTCACCGATGAGCAACGGCAGGCGGCGGCCCTTCAGGTCGCGCTGGAGCTGGTGAGCGGTCCGGCCGGCGAGGGCTGAGCTGACTGCGGGCGCTGCGCTGACTGAGAGCACTGCGCTGACTGCGAGCGTTGCGCGGGCTCCGCTGGCAAAGTGGGCGGAGCCGCGGCGGCGGGTTCGGCCGGCGCTGGGAGCCGCAGACGCAGACCGAGCAGGCTCACGTCAGGCATCGGCGACCAGTCCAGCTCCGGCACGCGGACGAAGCCCATCCGCTCGTACAGGCGCTGCGCAGGCTTGGCGAAGTCCCGGGTGCAGATGACCACCGCCGAGCACCCATGGGCCGGAGCACGGGCCAGGCAGGCGCGGACCAGCGCCTGGCCGACGCCACGTCCATGGGCCGCCGGATCCACGGCGAGCATGCGGAACTCGGCCTCACCGGGGCGGGAGAGCTCGGCGAGATCGCTGCCGGGCAGCACGAATGTGACGGCGCCCAGGATCGCGTCGCGCTCCTCGTCCACAGCGACCAGCACCTCGTTGTGGCGCGCCCGCCCGGCCACGTCCCGCAGCGCGTGCTCGTACGGGTTGTCGTCGACGAATTGACCGTCGGCGCGGTACGCCGCCACGGTGAGCTCCCCGATAGCGGCGTACTCGGCCGGGGCGGCGAGGCGGACGAGCACCATCGGCTACTCGACGACCGCGATCAGGTCGCCCTCCTGGACCACGTCGCCCTCGTTGACCGCGATCTCCTTGACCACCCCGTCGAACTCGGCGAGGACGGGGATCTCCATCTTCATCGACTCGAGGATGACCAGGGTGTCGCCCTCCGCCACGGTGTCGCCCGGCGAGGCGACAACCTTCCACACGTTCGCCACCATCTCGGCGCGGATCTCCTCGGCCATGCTGCCGATCCTCCTAGCTGTGCCACGCGATCTCGCGATCGGTATCAAACCACGGGCCGCCCGGACCGCCGCACTGGTGGGGCGACGATGCCCTGATTGCTGCCGTCACACTTATGGACAAATTATGGTAAAACATCTGGAATGCAGTGCCGGTGAACACCCCGAACAGGAGGAATAAGAGCCTCACCTGCCGTTCCGGGTTCGACAGGACCGGCCTCCGGCGATGGGAGAGCTGGTCCCCCAGGTGCGACCGCTCAACGGCAGTAGAGCGCCCCGCGATCCCCCCAGGTGTCGACCCGCTGATAGCCGTCGATCACGCCGACGTCCGTGACGACCGGCGTACGAGTGATGAGCACACACGTCGCGTCGTAGCGCCGGGCGATCTCGCCGCGCTCGGCCGGCGTGGTTTCAGAATCGAGGAGCCGGGCCCGGCTCGCCGCCCGGGCGTCCTCGTCCCCAATCCACGGGTTCGGCCAGCCTGGGTTGACCGCGTAGTAGCCGAGCAGGTTCAGGCGGCGATCGGTGTGCTGCGCGTCGGTCAGCACGATCGCGCCCGGCGCCGCGTGGCCGCGCACCCGCTCGGCGTCGGCCCCGGCCGGCGGGGCGGACGCGTCGCGCGCCATCGCCGACGGGAGCCAGGCGGCCGGGACCGCGCTCGCCGCGCCGCGCAGCGGCGTCGTGCTCACCGCGAGGCCCCCGAGGAACAGCACCACGGCGGCGGCCACGCTGCCCAACCGGGCCCAGGCCGGGCCGGCGTCCCGATCGCCGACGAGCACACCGAACGCCACCTGCGGCGGGAGCATCATGACCGGGACCACCCGCAGCAGATGGTGCTGGCCGGTGACGAGCGCACCGAAGACCACCGCCGCGGCGAGCGCGAACATCAGCGCCAGCGGGTCCAGCCGATCGCGCCGCACACGCAGCGCCAGCGCGGGCAGCGCGACCAGCGCGTACAGGCACATCAGGGAGCCGGAGTCGAGCAGCGCCGCGCGCAACGGCCGGTGGATGTCGACCAGGGCTGGAGCCGCGGCGAACAGGTCGGTCACCGAGGCGTACGGCCAGAGCGCGACCACCCCGACCGCCGCAGCGACGGCCGCCGTCAGGCCCGACCAGGCCCGCACCGGCATCCGTGCCCCGACCGCGAGCCCGACGGCACCGATCCCGGTCTCGACGGCGGTGAACGGGTGGACCAGCAGGATCGTCGCGGCCAGCGCTGCGAACACGATGAATCCGTCCACGGTACGGCCCTCGCGCAGCCGCCAGAGCCGCTCCCAGAGCAGCAGCATGAGCGCGAACGCGAAGGTGCTCGGGTACGGCAGCGTGTGGGCCAACGAGTAGAGATCGGCGAACCCGCTCCAGCCGGGCGATCGGAACCCCCAGAGCAGCAGCAGCGCGGCGAGCGCGGCGGTCGCGGCCACCGGCGAAGGGCTGAAGCAAGCCACGAAGCGGCGCAGGGCGACGAGCAGCAACACGACGTTGAGGACGCCGAAGACGCCCAGGACGATCACCGGGGTCGCACCGGTGGCCCGCACCAGGAGCGCGGCGAGCAGCACGTACGGGGAGTAGTAGGGGCTGCCCTCCCCCACGCCCACCATCGGGTCGGCCGGGCTGACGAGGTCCTCGGACAGCGTCCGGACGGCCGCCACGTGCAGCTGGTAGTCACCGACCCACGTATTGGCGAGCACGACACCGACCGCCCAGGCGACCACCGCCAACGAGGCGAGCAGGTAGCTGTCGGGTCGCGGGAGCCACCGCGCGCCGACCGGCGGGTGAGACGCGGGAGACTGCGCGACGGTGGCGTGGCGACCTGCGGCCATAGCGCAACGACTCTAGCCGATCATTTGCCGGCCAGAACCCGGGCTGGGAGAGGAGCTCTCGATGAACCCGGCGGGGCACACGGCGCATCCGGCTGCCCGAACGCGCCTAGCCGCGGCGGCGGACCGAGTCACTCGGCCAGGTACTCGCGGGCCTCGACATCGGCCATCAACTCCGCGAGCTTGCTGCGCAGCCGCTCGCGCAGCCCGTCGGGCGCGGTCTCCCCACCGCAGCACCGTGCCACCAGCGCCCTGACCTCCTGCTCGATGCCGTACTCGCGAAGGCACGGCGAGCACTCGTCAAGGTGCGTGCGGATGAGGACCTGGCGCTCCGGCGAGCACTCCAGATCCAGGTAGAGGTAGACCTCGTTGAGGACCACGCTGCAGTCGGTCTCGTGCGGGTGCCCGCAGCTCACGCCTGCACCTCCTGCTCAGCGGGCTGCCGGTCGGCCTGCGTCTCCGGGCGTGCGAAACCCCGGTCCGCGGCGTAGCGCTCCAGCATCCGCCGCAGATTCCGCCGGCCGCGGTGCAGCCGGGACATCACGGTTCCGATCGGCGTGTTCATGATCTCGGCGATCTCCTTGTAGGAGAAGCCTTCGACGTCGGCGAGGTACACCGCCAGCCGGAACTCCTCGGGCAACTGCTGGAGAGCGTCCTTGATGTCGCTGTCCGGCAGGCGGTCCAGCGCCTCGGCCTCCGCGGAGCGCAGCCCGCCCGACGTGTGCGACTCGGCCGCCGCCAGCTGCCAGTCGGTGATCTCCTCGGTCGGGGCCTGCACCGGCTGGCGCTGCCGCTTCCGGTACGAGTTGATGTAGGTGTTGGTGAGGATCCGGTACAGCCAGGCCTTGAGGTTCGTGCCTTCCTCGAACTGGTGGAAGGCCGAGTACGCCTTCAGAAAGGTCTCCTGCACCAGGTCCTCGGCGTCGGCTGGGTTGCGGGTCATGCGCAGCCCGGCCCCGTAGAGCTGGTCGAGCAGGGGCAGCGCGTCGCGCTCGAAGCGGGCCCGCCGCTCTTCGGGCTTCTCGCCTTCGGTCACTGGCACGTCCCCCCTTGGCCGTTGCGCAGAGGATACGCTGCCGGCCTGGGAGGTGCCGGTGAGCGGCCATTCGGGTGCGTCCAGCAGCCTCTTCACCCGCTGCGCCGGGTGCTCGGCGCGTTCCTCGCACGCTCTTGCCGTACCCACGGACCACCCCTTCCGAACGTGGGCCCTCGCGCCCTGCAACATCGGGAGGCGTCCGGGAATTTCCGGATGGCGGGTGAGGCCCACGACAGGGGGCCGGTCCCGGTCCCGGCGACGGCTGCCGGGACCGGGAGGAACCTGGGAGACCCACGGTACGGGTACGCGGCGGCGGGCGCCACGGTCCAGCCCTCGGGTTCGTGGCGTTCAACGACGGGGCCGACGCCCGGTCACGCCAGATTTGGCCGGTTACGTCGTACGGTCCCCACCGGGCACGGCCGGGTCCGCCCAGCCGTGCCGGCCCAACCAGGTCACCACCGCCACGCCCACCGCGTGCGGGTCACGCCGCAGATCGTGCCGCTCGCCGGGGCGCACACACAGCTCCACCTGTCCACCGGCCCGCGGCACGCCGAACGGATCGCGGTCCCCGTTGACCACGAGGGTGGGGACGTCGACGGCGGCGAGTTCGGCTGCCCGGGACCGCTCCGGTCGCCCGGGCGGATGAAGCGGGAAGGCCAGCGCCACGATGCCGGCCGCGCGAAGCGACCCCGCGGTGCGACAGGCCACCCGGGCGCCGGTGGAGCGCCCACCGACGATCAACGGCAGGCCCGCCAACGCCGGGTCGGCGCACAGCCCGGTCACCACCGCCCGCCACGCGGCATCCAGTTGGGCGGCGGGGGCCGGGGCGCGTCGGCCGGCCACCCGGTGCGGCTGGGTCACCCGCGCGACCACGACACCCGCCCGCAGCGCCGCCTCGGTCACCGCGATCAGGTCCGGGGCGTCGACGCCGCCGCCGGCGCCGTGCCCGAGCACGAGCAGGCTGACCGCCCCGGACCGTCGGGTCGGGGTGTCGACGGCCACGCGGGCCGGCCCGTAAGGGGTGTCCAGCTCGGCCACCGCGTCATCGTCTCAGGCCCGCCGTCACCGCCGGGGCATCACCGCGCCGCGGCCGGTACCAGGTCGACGCTTTGCACGCCCAGATTGTCGCTGTCCTGCGTCGAGGGGTCGTCGGCGGCGGAGTGCGCCAACTCTCGATGCTCCATCTCCGAGCGCCAGGCGACGAGCATCGCCCGCCGCTCCCGGGCGGTCGTGCCGCCCCATACCCCGTGGCAGTCGCCGACATCCAGCGCCCACGCCAGGCACGCTCCCTGGACGTCGCACCGGCGGCACATGGCGATCGCCGCGTCCGGCGGCTCGCTCGGGGCGGGAAAGAAGGTCTCCGGGTCCACCCCGTTGCACAGCCCGCGCGTACGCCATGACGGATCTCGGTGCCGTTCGTGCAACGCTCGGATCAACCGCGGGTCCCGTCGAGCCGCGGCGACTTCATGCGGGCGTGGCATGCGCGCCCGAGTCATCACCCACCTCCCCCGTGGGTTCGCGTGTGATCGCCGGGCACGATCATGCGCCGGCGCCGAACGGGGGCGACCACCGTCGCACCCACTGCCGGCGCTGTGTTTTACCGCACATTTCGCATCAGGACAAGAGTTTCAAGCTGGATCGAAAAAACCTGCGGTGATCAATCAGCTCTAAACCGATCAAATCAGGGCGGTCAAAACAGCGGTTGGGCCAAGTGCTCGGCGGGGGCCGGGGCACCGGGCACGGGCGCGTCCACTCGCGCCACCAACCCCGGTCCGTCGTTGCGCACGTTGCCCACCGCCGGGCCCACCGGCCGGATCTCCAGTCGGGCCAGGTACGTCTCCGGCGGCGGGGCGAGCAACTGGCTCGGCTCCGTTTCGGTGTCCAGCCACGGTCCCCAGCGCTCGGGCGGCAGGAGCAGCGGCATCCGCGCGTGCACACCGGCGAGGTCGCCGACCGCGTCCGTGGTCACGATCGAACACGTGAGCCGGTCGCGCCATCTGGTCCAGATGCCCGCGAAGGCGAGCACGCTGCCGTCGCGCGGCGTCATGAAGTACGCCTGTCGGCCGGTCGGCAGCCGTAGCCACTCGTACCACCCGTCCGCCGGGACCAGACAGCGGCGGTGGGCGAACGACTCGGCGTACGCCCGGGAGGTGGCGATCGTCTCGGCCCGGGCGTTGATCATGCGGGCACCGGCCCGCGGGTCCCGCGCCCAGTGCGGCAGCAGCCCCCAGTTCGCCACCGCCAGCCCACGGCCGGCACGGGTCGCCCGGACGATCGGGACGGGGTCGGTCGGCGCCACGTTGTAGTCCGGCGCGAGCTGCGCGCCACCGGTCTCGTCCACCGCGTCGAACAGCGCGGTCAGGTCGGTCGTGCTGCGCGTCGACGCGTACCGCCCACACATGGCGGCAAAGCTACCTGGCGGTCCCGACAACCGGGCTACCTGGCGGCCCCGGCAACCGGCGCCCGCACGGCCGGCGCCCGCCACGACCGGCATGCGCGCAGGTGAGGCGGCTGGAGTCCG
>VSCG01000041.1:0-22466 GCA_047459115.1 Micromonosporaceae bacterium | reverse complement strand
TCGACTCCGGCGAACCGATCCGGTACGACGAGCTGTCGACGGCGTCGCGCGACGCGTGGGTGAAGATCGCGGCCGCGGTCTCGGAAGGACTGTAGGCCCTCCGCGCACGGCGATAGGCCTTCCGGGTACGGCGATCGCGACCCTCGCCGCGCGGCCGGCCCTCAGGAGCCGGCGAGCGCGTCACCGGCCACCGGGTCGCAGTCGCGCAGAAACTGGGCGCAGCGGGCCGCCTCGTCGGCCTCACCGATCGCCATTGCTGCCTGCGAAAGCGCGTACAGGCTGCGCAGGAAGCCCCGATTGGGCCGGTGCGACCAGGGCACCGGGCCGTGGCCCTTCCATCCGTGCCGCCGTAGCTGGTCGAGGCCGCGGTGATAGCCGGTACGCGCGTACGCGTAGGCGGTGACAGCGTCGCCGGCGCGCAGCGCCCGCATCGCGAGCGCCGCCCACACCCCGCTGAACGCGGGGAACCGCGCCGCCACCGCGGCCAGGTCACCACCCGCTTCGGCCTCCGCGAGGGCCGCGGTGGCCTCGTCGTCCGCCGGCAGCAGCGTGGGGGGTGGCTCGGGGAGCAGGTTACGCATGGCTGCCATTCAACCTCGCTGCGTGGAGCGGTTGGTGCCTGAACGGCTGAGGCATTGGTCACGACCGGTCGCGCAGGTGCACGCATCCGGCTGGTGCGCCAGCCGCCGATCTCGGCTAAAACTGGAGGTCCGGAGCCTCCCCAGGACCCGGTAGAGAGAGCCCGGCGGCTGGGTGCGGTCGGGCTCTCTCGTTGCCCGGCCACCGCCGACGGGAGACCGGATCGATCCGGTGGACCGGCGAACGCGGCAGGGTTCTGCCCTGCCCCTGCCCAGCGGTTGGGTCGTGATCATCCGGCGCTAGCGTCGGCCTAGCAGGATGTGACCTCATGACCCCCTACGACGGCACCTCCTACGACGGCGTCCCCTACGACGTCAGCCCCGCTGAGATCGAATCCCGCGCCGAGTTGGCGGCGCACCTGGACAAGGGCAGCCTCGCCGGACTCACCGTGCAGGGTCTGCGGCTGGACATCGACCCGCCGGACCTGACCGGCGTGGACCTGACCGACACCTTCTTCATCGGCTGCCACTTCACGTCGCCCGAGGCCGAGGCGGACCTGGTCCGGCGCGGGGCCCACGTCGTGCCCGCGATGGACGACGTCCCGTACCCGACGCATCCGGCGCGGCTCTACACACCCGACGACCTGGCCGCCGGGTTCAGCGACGGCGGTTTCGCCGCGATGTACGACACGGTGGTCTACCGGCACTTCCTGGCCCACGGGGGCGCGCTCGCCGACGTGCGCGAGGCGCTCGCCCAGCGGCTGCACGACCACGGCATCGACGACGCGCTGAACGACACGATGGCTGAGTGGCAGTCGCTGGCCGGGCCGGGCACGGTCGTCGGGATCATGGGCGGGCACGCCGAGGCGCGGGGATCGAGCGGCTACCGGTCCGCGGCCCGACTGGCCTGGCGGCTGGCGCAGGCCGGCCGGCTGGTCGTCACCGGCGGCGGTCCCGGAGTGATGGAGGCGGCCAACCTCGGCGCGTACCTGGCCACCCGCACGGAGACCGAGCTGGCCGCCGCGATCGACCGCCTGGCGGCGGCGCCCGACTTCCGCGACCACGAGCCCTACACCCGGGCGGCGCTCCAGGTGCGCGCGGCGCTGCCGGTGGACGCGCCGTGGCCGCGCGCCGGCGGCCTGTCGATCCCCACCTGGCTGTACGGGCACGAGCCGGCGAACCTGTTCGCGGGCCGGATCGCCAAGTACTTCTCCA
Source organism: Micromonosporaceae bacterium (assembly GCA_047459115.1). Classification (GTDB taxonomy): domain Bacteria; phylum Actinomycetota; class Actinomycetes; order Mycobacteriales; family Micromonosporaceae; genus VSCG01. The sequence goes on along the minus strand of VSCG01000041.1, from coordinate 20,673 downwards.
ACGCGCTGCGCGAGGACATCATCCTGCGCCTGGCGCGGGGCGGCGTCGTCTTCGCGCCCGGACGCGCGGGCACGGTGCAGGAGGTTTTCCAGGCGGCGACGAAGACCTTCTACGCGACCGACGGCCCGAGTGGGCCGTTCGTGTTCCTCGACAAGGGCTACTGGACCGAGGTGCTGCCGGTCGAGACGCTGCTGCGCCCGCTGCTGGCCGGATCCCCGCACGGGGATCTCGCCACGCTGATCCACCTCACGGACGACATCGAGGAGGCGGTGGCGCTGCTGACCGTCACGATCTCGTGACGGTCAGCAGCGCGGCACGGTCGGTGTAAGACCCTCCAGAACGGGTCAGGAGAGCTTCGTGCCCGCCGAACGGAGGTCCTGGCACGCCTGTACGACCCGCTCGGCCATCCCCTGCTCGGCCGCCTTGCCCCAGGTACGCGGGTCGTACATCTTCTTCTTGCCGACGTCGCCGTCGACCTTGAGCACGCCGTCGTAGTTGGTGAACATGTGCGCGGCGACCGGCCGGGTGAACGCGTACTGGGTGTCGGTGTCGATGTTCATCTTCACCACGCCGTAGTCCACCGCATCGTGGATCTCCGACAGCAGCGAGCCGGAGCCGCCGTGGAAGACCAGGTCGATCGGCTTCGGCTTGCCGTACTTCGCACCCACCGCGTCCTGGATCTCCTTGAGGATCTCCGGCCGCAGCTTGACCTTGCCCGGCTTGTAGACACCGTGCACGTTGCCGAAGGTCAGCGCGGCCATGTAGCGGCCCTTCTCGCCGAGGCCCAGGGCCTCCACCATGGCGAGGCCGTCCGCCTTGGTGGTGTACAGCTTCTCGTCGAACGCGCCGACGATGCCGTCCTCCTCACCGCCCACGACGCCGACCTCGATCTCGAGGATCACCCGGGCGGCGGCGCACTCGGCGAGCAGCTCCTCGGCGATGCGCAGGTTCTCGTCGAGCGGCACCGCCGAGCCGTCCCACATGTGCGACTGGAACAGCGGCGGCTCGCCCCGGGCCACCCGCTCCTTGGAGATCGCCAGCAGCGGCCGCACGAACGAGTCGAGCTTCTCCTTCGGGCAGTGGTCGGTGTGCAGAGCGATGTTCACCGGGTACTTCTTGGCCACCTCGTACGCGAACGCGGCGAACGCCGTCGCCCCGGTGACCATGTCCTTGATCGTCGGGCCGGACAGGTACTCGGCACCGCCCGTCGAGATCTGGATGATGCCGTCGCTCTCGGCCTCCGCGAAGCCCTGCAGCGCTGCATGCAACGTTTGTGAGGACGTAACATTGATCGCCGGGTAGGCGAACGAGCCCGCCTTGGCGCGGTCGAGCATCTCGGCGTAGACCTCTGGGGAAGCGATGGGCATCTCGGACGCTCCTTCTGTCTAGGGCTGCGCGATGATCTGCGGGATGCGCCGTCCCTCACGAAGTATCCCGCAGAGCACGATTGGCCGCGCGGGTGGGCTGGTTACGCCGTACCGTGGGTGTGTGACCGGCATACCGTGAAACACGTGACGCGGATCGGAAGGAGCGAGATGGCCCGACCCGAAGAAGAGTTCTTCGTCGAGCGAGACCACCTCGAGCCGGATGAGCGCGACATCGAAGCGCCGGCCCACGATGTCGTCGAGCAGGCCACCCCGGCGGACCCCAGCGAGGACCTGACGCAGGAGGTGCACCGCGGGTTGGAGGTCAACGAGTGGGACGCCGTGGAGCAGGCCCGCGTGGTGGAGTTCGACGACGATGACTACCGGTGACCGCCGATCGGGGCGGGCCCGCGCAGCGAGCCACCGGGAACGATGAACACCGGTACCCTGGTTCGCCGTGGACACCGCTGAGAAGACGCGCGCGCTCTCCGAGACCCTCGCCGTAAACCCGCTTGACCCCAAGGAGCTCGTCAAGACATTTGGCCTGGTAGGCGTCTGGATCATCCTGTTCGCGGAGACCGGGCTGCTGGTGGGCTTCTTCTTCCCCGGAGACTCGCTGCTCTTCCTCGCCGGAGTCGCCGCCTCCCCGGTGGCCGAGGCCATCGTGGGCACGAAGCTGCCCTTGGTGCCGCTGCTCATCGGTGCCCCGATCTGCGCGATCGTGGGGGCGCAGCTCGGTCACTTCCTCGGCGCCAGGTACGGCCGCCGGATGTTCGAGCGGCCGAACTCGCGGCTGTTCAAGCAGGAGTACGTCGAGAAGGCCGAGTACTACTTCAACAAGTTCGGGCCGGCGAAGGCGGTGGTCCTCGCGCGGTTCATCCCGATCGTGCGCACCTTCCTGAACCCGGTCGCCGGCGTCCTGGAGATGCCCGCGCGCACATTCCTGCTGTGGAACATCATCGGCGGCATCCTGTGGACCGACGGGATCATCTTGGGCGGCTATCTCCTGGCCGAGCGGATCACCGCGGTCATCCCGCCCGAGGAGATCGACAAGTACATTCTGCCGGTCGTCGCACTGATCATCGTGATCTCCGCCATGCCGATCTTCATCGAGGTCTGGCGCGAGCGCCGCAGCAAGCGGCGCGCCGCCCTCGCCGCATCCGGGAGTGGCGCCGGTGGCCGGCATCGCCGCGAGGGCGGCTGAGCGCCTGCGTTCCTAGGACAACAGGGCGTTCCTAGGACAACAGGGCCTGCAGGAACACCGACTGGATCTGCTCCGGGCGCTCGATGTAGGCGTCGACTCCACCGGTGATGCGGGCGATCTCCGCCAACTCGGCCTTGTTGACGCCCGGGCCGACCCCGATCAGCGTCACCTTGATGGGCTTGGTGACCACCGCGATGCTCTCCACCTCGCGGTTGAGCGCCTCGAGGCTCTTGACCCCGGTGGTGCTGCTGGGACCGTCGGTCAGCACGATGATGCGGTTGGCCACCCCGGGAACGTAGGTCTCCGTCATCATCCGGTAGGCGTCCCGGAAGGTCATGAACAGCGCGGACTCCCTGTCGGCGGACGGGCGGAGCGCGCGGATGTGGGAGTTGAGCACCTTCCGGTTCTCGGGTGTGAGTTCCAGGATCGGCGTCAACTCGGTGTGGTCCGAGGCGAACGTCCAGACGCCCAGCGCGCTGCTGTCGCTGAACAGCCGCAGACCCGCGATCGCCGACTCCTGCAGGATCCGGAACCTGGTGGATCCGGCCATCGGCTGGCCCATCGAGGAGGAGATGTCGAACAGCGCCAGCGCGCGTGACGGGGCGTTCGCCGCTTCCCAGTACCCGAGCGTCTGGGCGACCCGCTGCGGGTTGTCGAGCGGCACGGCGGAGACCGTCTCGGCGCTGATCCCCGGGCCGGCCGTGAAGCCGGGGCCGGCCGTTCCGTCCGGGCCGCGGAAGCCCCGCTTGCTGAACGCCTCACGGTACTGCGGGCCGGTCAGCGCAGCCCGGAACTTCGACGCCGCCTCGTCGATCTCCCGCGGTTTGCCGCTCAGCGTCGCGACCGGGTAGTCCAGGGCGGGGCCGCCGGGACCCAGCGGGATCGCGACCAGCGGGGCCGGCGGGTTCGTCGCGTTGAACGCGATGATCGCCTGCTCCGCCATCGGTGCGACCTTCACTCCCTGCGCGAACGCCTGCTCCAGTCCGGCCACGTCGTCCACCCGCGTCTTGTTGACCAGGCGGTAGACCGCGATGAGGTCGGGCACCTTCTTCTCGTCGGTCACGATGGCGTCCCGCAGCAGCAGCGCGCCGGCCAGGCTGGCCGTGTCACGGCGGGGGTCGATGATCCCGATGGGCATCTGGGGCAGCCGCTGCTCGCTGATGGCCCGCGGCGCATCGGCCAGCGCCGCCTGCAGCACCCCGCCCGGCCCGGCACCGCCCAGCGCAGGCGCCATCTCCTGGGCGACGCTGGCGGGCACGGCCAGCACCACCGGGCTCATCGCCAACGAGGAGACCTGCAGCCCGAACGCCGAGCGGTCCACGGCCGTCACCCGGTGCAGCCAGGACGTCGAGTCGGGGATCCATACCGCCGGGATGTCGTTCTCGCTGGGAGTGGGCGCCGGTTGGGCAGCCACATCGAGATAGCCGCCGATGCGCGCGGCGAGCGAACTCGCCACGTCCGCCGGCGGCACCGCCCGCACGTCGACGTGGATGCACTTGCCGTTCACGTTGGGCTCGGTGCGCGCCCACTGGTCCGCGGCGTCCTGCACTGCCGGCGCGATATCCGGGGCGGCGGCGACGGTCAACGTCACACCGCTGTTGCGGCCACAGCCGTCGGCGTCGGCCGCCATCACCTGCACCGCCACTGCGGTGACGGTCACGAGCACCCCCACCGCCGCCAGCGACAGCGGTGTTCGCAGTGAACGCCGATCAACTGAACGAGCCGGTCTATGCCGTCCCGACACGGTTTCCCCTCGCACTCTCCGCGGCCTCTCGCAGCAAGTCCGGCCTATCGCAGCACATCCGGCGCGTCGCCGTCTGCCCCCGCTGCGACGAGCCCTCGCCAGCCTAGGAAACTGAGCCTGAACAGCAAAGGTCTGAAGGCCACATCACATGCTCAGGTGCCTGTGGTGTCGGGCGATATGCGTACTTACGTCGAGTTCTTCAACGGTGAGCGCTCGCCTCCTCGCCACGCGGTGCGACGGAGGTTGCGGTGGCGGTCAGCTGCGGAGGGCCCGTCCGGGCTCGGGGCCGACGGGCACCCGGGTTCCGGTCCGCCGCGCGTCAATCGCAGCGGACCGGAACCCGGGCGAGCAGACCCATGCCGCTCCTCAGCGCGCCGACCTCTTCGTCGCGCGCTTGCGCGGCGGAGTCAGCAGTTCGGCGATCGTCGCGATCGCGGCGGGCACCAGCCGGTAGTACGCCCACACACCACGCTTCTCCCGCTCGAGCAGGCCGGCCTCGGTGAGGATGCGCAGGTGGTGGCTCACCGTCGGCTGGGACAGCCCCAGCGGCGCGGTCAGGTCGCACACGCATGCCTCACCCTCGGGCGCCGACTGGATCAGGCTGAGCAGCCGCAGTCGGGCTGGGTCGGCGAGCGCCTTCAGCACCCCGGCGAGGCGCTCGGCGTCGGTACGGTCAATCGGCTCGCCGGCGAGCGGCGAGATCTGAGGCATCGTTTCAGCCAACGCAGTTCCCACGGTTCCATCCTTCCACCAACATCATCGACTCGCCTGCATATCCACAGGTCCGAATCGACAAATTTTCAGGCCGTACGGCCGAGATCGGCCAACGTAAACGCTGATCGGTAGGCCAGACCTGCGGAGCGGATGGCGTCAGCCGCTCCGCGATCGACAATAGCCGAAACGCCAACCACCTCTGCGCCGGCGTCCCGCAGCGCTTTCACCGCCGTCAACACACTCGCCCCCGTCGTCGATGTGTCCTCCACGGCCAACACCCGCCGCCCCGCCACCGACGGACCCTCGATGCGGCGCTGCAGACCGTGTTCCTTCTCGGTTTTCCGTACAACGAACGCATCCACGGCCTGGTTCCGTGCTGCGGCGGCGTGCAGCATCGCAACCGCCACCGGATCGGCCCCCAGCGTGAGCCCGCCGACCGCGTCGAACTCCCAGTCCGCGACGAGATCCAACATCACCCGGCCAAGCAGCGGAGCCGCCGCGTGGTGCAGCGAAATCTGCCGGAGGTCGAGATACCAGTCTGCCTCAGCACCCGACGACAGGACCACGCGCTTCTCGACCACGGCCAGATCGACGATGAATTTGCACAGGTCGTCACGGTCGGCCATGTCTGCAGCGTAATAGTCAGCGGAAAGCGGCTGGTCAGCGGCCTCGTGTGTCGCGCGCCACCCGCTCCTGAAGCTTCAGCGGGGCGAGCCGGCCGAGCGCCACGACGAGCTTGTACCGCCACGTCGGCACGCTGACGACGACGCCCCGTCGCAGATCCGCCAGCGCCGCCCGGACCACGGTGTCGACATCCAGCCATAGCCAGCTCGGAATACGTGACATGTCGATTCCGGCCCGGCTGTGGAACTCTGTCCGCACGTATCCGGGGCACACCGCCATGACCCGTACGCCCTTGCGGCGCACGGAAAGAGCGACCGACTGCGAGAAGTTGGTGACCCACGCCTTGGTGGCGGGGTACGTGGAGCCGGGCATGGCCGCGAAGAACCCGGCGACCGAGGAGACGTTGATCACGCCGCCGTGGTCCCGGGCGACCATCCCGGGCAGGACGGCGAGCGTCAATCGCATCACCGCCTCGACGTTCACCCGCAACAGTCGACGCTCCCCGTCGAGGGTCGACCGGACGAACGGGGTGTTCAGGCTGAAGCCGGCGTTGTTGACGAGCAGGTCGACCGGACGGGTCTCGTCCCGCAGACGCTCCTCGACCGCCGAGCACCCGTCGTCGGTGGCGAGGTCGGCAGCGAGCGGCGTGACCGCCACGCCGTGCCGGGCGGTCAACTCCGCGGCGGTCTCCGCCAGCCGTCCACGGTCGCGAGCGACGAGCACGAGGTCGTACCCCTGCGCCGCCAGGTGTCGAGCGAAGCCGGCACCCAGACCGGACGTGGCTCCGGTGATCAGGGCGGTCCGGCCGGTGTTCCGGTCGGGCACGGGGTCACCTTACCGAGGCGGTCACCGGCGCGGGAGTCACGCCGTGGCAACTCACCGTCGCCGGGAAGGGGAGGCGCCGTGCCCGCAGTCAGCCGCCGGGAGGAGGTGGCTCTCCGCGTGGCTGCTCCCACTGCGGCGGCTGCCATTGCTGCGGCTGCCGGCCGCGGAAGAACTCGTTCGCCGCCGGCAGCGCCAGCAGCACCGCGACCACGATGTAGCCGACCATCTGCAGCGCGGACATCGCCCCGTTGAACACCAGCCACCAGGTCGGGTACGCCTCCTGCAGCGCCCGGCCGAGCTGCTCGGCGGCCTGGTTGGCGGTGCCCGTGGTCTCCAGCGACGGCACTGTGGTCTGCCCGATCGTGCCGATGATGCCGCAGCAGCCGCACAGCAGACCGAGGCCGCTGACGATCCAGGTCAGGATGCGGGCGAGGTTGCTGCCGCGCAGCACACCGAGCGAGAGCGCGAACAGCAGCAGGGAGCCGATGACCATGATGACCGCTGTGCCGATCGTCACGGCCTGGATGCCGGCCGCGAGATTGTCGATGTCCGTCCGGCTGGCGGAGGTACCCGCCGCGGCCGTCCGGAGCCGTTCCACGATCTGACCGAGCGTCGCCAGCATGGTGATCGCAGTGATGAGCCCCAGGCCCGCAGTGGCCATCATCAGTGCGGCGGCGAGGGTCACCACCGCCGGCCGCGGCCGGGGGGCTGCGGCGGCCGGCGGCTGAGGCGGGTAGGGCGGCGGCTGGTACGACATGGAACATCCCCCCGAATAGCTCAGTCATGGACGAAACTACTCGGAGGGATGTCCCGGCGTGGGCGATTTCAGCCGACCGACGGGTACCCCGGAGTCGGCGGCTCCCAGGTCGGCTGCGGCTTGCGGAAGAACTCGTTCGACTTGGGCATCGCCAGCAGCACGATGACCGCGATGCTCGCGAGCAGCGAGAGCACGTTGACGGTGGTGGTCGCCGGGTAGTACCAGCCCGGCAGCGCGTCGTTGATCGCCCGCTGCACCTCGGCGGGATCGGGCCCCGGCCCGCCACCCGTCCCGCCGATCCCGCTCAGCAGGCCGCTCGCCGCGGACCCGGCCGCGCCCACGCCGAAGCAGCAGACGCCGATGCCGGCGAGCACCCACGTGACGATCCGCGCCGCGTTCTTGCCCTTGCTGTCGAGCACCCCGAGCGTGACGAAGCCAGCCGCGAACAGCACGGCGATGATCAGGCCAACGACCAGGCCGATCGTGGCACTCACGCCGGCGATATCGCGCAACTCCGGAAAGTCCGCGTACGCCTGCTCCGTCGCCCTGGCCTGGGCGCCGAAGGTCGAGATCTGCATGAGAGCAGAGATCACCTGTAGCGTGGCGAGCCCGTAGAGCAGATAACTCGCCCACGTCACGGTCGCGGGCCGCGGCGGTGGGGCCGGGGCGGCCGCCCCCGGTGGCACTGTGTAGGACACCCTCGTTCCTCCCCTCACGATTCGCGCCTACGGTATCGAGTGCCCGCCGCGCCCGCTCACCCTCGGTCGGCGGAGCGCTGCCTTGGACTCGCCCAGCACCCCGCCACTCGCCGCCGCGCACTCGGTGTCCGGGATCGGTGTCGGCCGGGTCGGCGGACGGCCACGAGTGGCACGCCCCCGGCGGATCAGCGGACCGGGCTCAGGCTGAGCCCGTCCTTGGCCGGCCCGACGTCGACGAGCACCTCGTCCCCATCGCGGATGTCGCCGGCCAGCAGGGCTCGCGCCAGCCGGTCACCGATCGCGGACTGCACCAGGCGCCGCAACGGCCGTGCCCCGTAGATCGGGTCGTACCCGCGCTCGGCGAGCCACGTGCGCGCCTCGTCGGTGACCTGAAGCGTCAACCGGCGATCGCCGAGACGGCGGCGCATCCGGTCCAGCTGGATGTCCACGATGGCCCGCAGGTCCGGCCCGGTGAGCGCGTGGAACACCACGATGTCGTCCAGCCGGTTGAGGAACTCCGGCTTGAAGTGCGACCGCACCACGGCGAGCACCGCGTCGCGCCGCTGCTCCTCAGACAGCGTCGGGTCCGCGATCACCTGCGACCCAAGGTTCGAGGTGAGGATCAGGATCGAGTTGCGGAAATCCACGGTACGGCCCTGGCCGTCGGTGAGCCGGCCGTCGTCGAGCACCTGCAGCAACACGTCGAACACGTCCGGGTGCGCCTTCTCGACCTCGTCCAGCAGCACCACCGAGTACGGCCGACGCCGTACCGCCTCGGTCAGCTGCCCGCCCTCCTCGTACCCGACGTAACCGGGCGGGGCGCCGACCAGCCGAGCCACCGAGTGCTTCTCCGCGTACTCGGACATGTCGATGCGCACCATGGCCCGTTCGTCGTCGAAGAGGAACTCGGCCAGCGCCTTGCCCAGCTCGGTCTTGCCGACCCCGGTCGGGCCGAGGAACAGGAAGGAGCCGGTGGGCCGGTCCGGGTCGGCGACGCCGGTACGCGCCCGGCGCACCGCGTCGGACACCGCGGCCACCGCCTCGGTCTGCCCGACGACCCGAGCGGACAGCGACTCCTCCATGCGCAGCAGCTTGGCGGTCTCGCCCTCCATCAGCCGCCCGGCCGGGATGCCGGTCCAGCTCTCCACGACCGCGGCGACGTCGTCGGCGGCGACCTCCTCCTTGAGCATCGCGCCGTCGCCCTGCAGCGCCGCCAGGTTCGCCTCGGCCGTGGCCAGCTCCTTCTCCAGCGCCGGGATGCGGCCGTAGCGCAGCTCGGAGGCGCGGGCCAGGTCCAGGTCGCGCTCGGCCCGGTCGGCCTCGCCGCGCAGCGTCTCCAGCTGCTCCTTGACCGTGGAGATCTTCGCGATGTGCTGCTTTTCGCGCTGCCACCGCTCGGACAGCGCAGCGAGCTGCTCGCGCTTGTCCGCCAACTCGGCACGCAGCCGCTCCAGACGCTCGGCGCTCGCCGGGTCCGGCTCCTTGGCCAGCGCCATCTCCTCGATCTCCAGGCGGCGTACCGCCCGCTCGATCTCGTCGACCTCGACGGGCCGCGAGTCGATCTCCATGCGCAGGCGGGACGCGGCCTCGTCGACGAGGTCGATCGCCTTGTCGGGCAGGAAGCGGTCGGCGATGTACCGGTCGGACAAAGTGGCCGCGGCGACCAGGGCGGCGTCGGTGATGCGCACCCCGTGGTGGACCTCGTAGCGCTCCTTGAGCCCGCGCAGGATGCCGACGGTGTCCTCGACGCTGGGCTCGCCGACGAGGACGGGCTGGAACCGCCGCTCCAGCGCCGGGTCCTTCTCGATGTGCTCGCGGTACTCGTCGAGCGTGGTCGCGCCGACCATCCGCAGTTCGCCGCGGGCGAGCATCGGCTTGAGCATGTTGCCGGCGTCCATCGAGCCCTCGGCCCGGCCCGCGCCCACCACGGTGTGCAGCTCGTCGAGGAACGTGATCACTTCGCCGTCCGCGCTCTTGATCTCCTCGAGCACGGACTTGAGCCGCTCCTCGAACTGCCCGCGGAACTGCGCCCCAGCCACCATCGCGCCGAGGTCGAGCGAGACCAGCCGCTTGTTCTTCAGGCTCTCCGGCACGTCGCCGGCGACGATCCGCTGGGCCAGGCCCTCCACGATCGCGGTCTTGCCCACGCCCGGCTCGCCGATCAGCACCGGGTTGTTCTTGGTACGCCGGGACAGCACCTGGATCACCCGGCGGATCTCCGCGTCCCGGCCGATGACCGGGTCGAGCTTGCCCTCGCGGGCGCGCGCGGTCAGGTCGACGCCGTACTTCTCCAGCGCCTGGTACGTCTGCTCGGGGTCCTGTGAGGTGACCCGGCGGTCGCCTCCGCGGATCGCCGGGAACGCGGCGACCAGCGCCTCCTGGGTCGCCCCGGCGGCCTTCAGCGCGTCGGCCACCGCCCCGCCGGTGGCGGCCAGGCCGGCGAGCAGGTGCTCGGTGGAGATGTACTCGTCGCCCAACGGGCGGGCGACCAGCTCGGCGGCGTTCAGGGCGTTGACCAGCTCGCGGGCGAGGCTCGGCTCGGCGACGCTCGCGCCCCGGGCGCTCGGCATGCGCTCCAGCGCCCGGACCGCCGCCTGCCGGATGTCGGCCGCGTCCGCGCCGACCGCCCGCAGCAGGCCGGGGGCCGTGGACCCGTTGGTGTCCAGCAGGGCGAGCAGCAGGTGCCACGGCTCCACGGTGGCGTGGCCGCGCGCCGCCGCGTCCGCGACGGCGTTCTTGATGACCTCTCGACTCCTGGTAGTCAAACGCTCCGCGTTCACAGAGTTGAGCGTACCTCACTCAAGTCTGTTGCGGCGACCGCGCGATCTCGCCCCCCCTCTCCACATCTTTCGGGAAAATGCCGAAAAGTTGATCTCCAACTGCGCACCTTCCCGGAGAATGCGGGGCGGGTACGCTGCCCGCGTGGCGCAACGGACGTGTCTGGTCACCGGGGCGGGGCGCGGCATCGGACGCGAGATCGCCATCCGGCTCGCCGCGGCCGGGCACCGTGTGGCGCTGACCGCGCGCAGCGAGCCGGAGCTCGCCGAGACCGCCGCCGCCTGCGGGGGCGGTCTGGTCGTGCCGCTGGACCTCACCGAGCCCGGGGCCGTGGACGAGCTGTTCGCCCGGGTGGAGCGGGAGCTGGGGCCGGTGGACGTGCTGGTGGCCAACGCGGGTGCCGCCACCTCGGCGCCGTTGGTGCGGACCACCGACGAGCAGTGGCAGCGGATGCTGGACCTGAACCTGACCGTGCCGTTCCGCTGCCTGCGCCGGGCGGTGCCGGCGATGACCGCCGCCGGCTGGGGCCGCATCGTGGTGATCGGGTCGGTGGCGTCCCGGGTCGGGGCTCCGTACGTCGCCGCGTACACCGCGAGCAAGCACGGCGTGCTCGGGTTGGTGCGGTCGGCCGCGGCCGAGCTGGTGAAGTCCGGCGTGACGGTCAACGCGGTCTGCCCCGGCTACGTGGACACCTCGATGACCGACGGCGCGGTCGCCACGATCGCCACCACGACCGGACGTACGCCCGAGCAGGCGCGGGGGATCCTGGCGAACCAGCAGCCGATCGGGCGGCTCATCACCGTCGAGGAGGTCGCGTCGGCGGTGATGTTCTGCGTGGCGAACGGCGCGGTGACCGGGCAGGCGATCAACGTGGACGGTGGGACGGTGCAGTCGTGAACGTGGTCAGGATCAACCCCGGTGAGCTGGCGGCCGCGTCGGGCTTCTCGCACGCGGTGGTGGCCACCGGCGGTCGGACCATCTACCTCGCCGGGCAGACCGCGCTCGACCCCGGCGGCCGGATCGTCGCCCCCGGCGACATCGTGGCGCAGTTCCGTCAGGCGCTGTCCAACCTGGTGACCGCGTTGCGCGCGGCCGGGGGATCGCCGGAGCACCTGGTGCAGACGACCATCTACATCGTCGACGTGCCGGCGTACCGGGCGCGGGCCAAGGAGGTCGGCCGGGTGTGGCGGGAACTGTGCGGCACCGACTACCCGGCCACGGCCGCCGTCGGCGTCGCCCGGCTCTGGGACGACGACGCCCTGGTCGAGATCACCGGTATCGCCGTCGTGCCCGACCGCTCGGGCGGTGCGCCGGAGTCGATCTAGACGAGTTGCGGTCGCCAGGGCAGCCCTAGCTCTTCTCGATCTCCTTGACGTACTCCTGGGCCGGGCCGGCCAACCGCTTCTCGAGCGCGTGGAACAGCCGCGTCGCACGCGTGCCCGGCCAGTCGGGGGGCAGCAGTTCCGGCGGCAGCCCGGGATCGAGGTACGGCAGCCGGCGCCAGTCGGTCAGCACCTTCACCCAGGTCGCGAACGCGGCGGCCGCGGACGGGGGCCGCCGGTCCGCCCGCTGCCAGGCTGCGATGAAGTCCAGATAGGCCTCGTGCAGGTCGGTCAGGTCCCACCACTGCCGGACCGCCGCGGCGAGGTCGGCGAAGGCGAGGTAGTCCGCGCGGAACAGGTTGACGTAGCCGTCCAGGCCGAGCCGCACCAGCGTGGCCCTGGTCAACTCGTAGCGGTGCGCGGGGGCGACCCAGACGCCGGGCGCGGCCGTGCCGAAGCCGAGGGCGGCGAGCCGCGAACGCAGCGTGTGCCGGCGCGACCGTTCCGACTCGGGCACCGAGAACACCGCGAGCAGCCAGCCGTCGGAGATCCGGGCGTGCGGCGGGGAGAAGATGCGCTGGTCGCCCTCGGCGAGTATCTCCTGGGCCTGGTCGGACAGCGCGTACCCGGCCATGCCGCCGCGCCGCGACGGCACCAGCAGGCCGCGCCGCTTCAGCCGGGAGATCGCCGACCGGACCGCCGGCTCGTCCACACCGAGTTCGGCGAGCAGCCGGATCAGCAGGCTCACCGACAGCCAGCCACCGGACTCGCGGGCATAGAGGCCGTACACGGTGACGATCAGCGACCGGGGCTGGGCGGCCGGCTGCGCCATCCGAGAGGGCATTGTCTGCGCCACCGGGAGAACATATCGTGTCGATGACCACCGTCAACCGAGCGGAATAACCCCTACCAGGGAGCCAGCATGTCGCTCGCGCCGTCCGCCCACGTCGACACCTTCACCCGCGACAACCTGCCACCGATGGATCAGTGGCCGTCGTTGATCTTCACGCTGCCCGAACTGCAGTACCCGGAACGCCTCAACTGCGCGACCGCGCTGCTGGACGACACCGTCGCGGCGTACGGCGCCGACCGGCCCTGCCTGCTCACCCCGGACGGCGACCGGTGGACGTACGGCGACCTGCTGCGCCGGGCCAACCAGGTGGCGCGGTACCTGACCACCGATGTCGGCCTCGTCCCAGGCAACCGGGTGCTGCTGCGCGCCCCGAACAACCCGTGGCTGGTCGCCTGCTGGTTCGGCGTGCTCAAGATGGGCGGGGTGGTGGTCACGACGATGCCGCTGCTGCGCACGTCCGAACTGCAGGCCATCCACGAAATCGCCCGCATCGATCACTCTATTGTGGATCACCGCTTCCTCGACGATCTCGCCGCTGCGGACATCGGGGCCTACACGGTCTTCGGCGACGGCTCGGCCGACAGCCTGGAGGTACGGTCGGCGATCCACCCGACCGATTTCTCCAATGTGGATACCAGCAACGACGACGTGGCGCTGCTGGCGTTCACCTCGGGCACCACCGGGCGCCCCAAGGCGACCATGCACTTCCACCGCGACGTGCTCGCCAACGCCGACACGTTCTCCCGCCACGTGCTGCGCCCCCGAAGTGACGACCTGTTCACCGGCTCGCCACCGTTGGGGTTCACCTTCGGCCTCGGCGGCCTCGTGGTGTTCCCGATGCACGCCGGTGCCGCCACGCTGCTGCTGGAGAAGGGCACCCCCGACGTGCTGCTGCCCGCGCTGGCGGCGCACCGGCCGACCGTGCTGTTCACCGCGCCCACGGCGTACCGGGCGCTGCTGAACGCCGGCGGCGACTTCTCCTCGCTGCGCCGCTGCGTCTCGGCCGGCGAGCCGCTGCCGAAGTCAACCTGGCAGGCCTGGTATGAGGCGACCGGCGTGAAGATCATCGACGGCATCGGGTCCACCGAGATGCTGCACATCTTCATCTCGGCCGCCGACGACGAGATCCGGCCCGGCGCGACCGGCAAGCCGGTCCCCGGGTACGAGGCGTGCGTGCTCTCCGACTCCGGTGAGCCGGTCAAGGACGGGGAGATCGGCCGACTGGCCGTGCGCGGCCCCACCGGCTGCCGCTACTTGGCCGACGAGCGCCAGACGGTGTACGTGCAGAACGGCTGGAACCTCACCGGCGACACCTACGTGCGCGACGAGGCCGGCTACTACTGGTACCAGGCCCGCAACGACGACATGATCATCTCCGCGGGCTTCAATATCGCCGGACCCGAGGTGGAGATGGCGCTGCTGCGCCACCCGGACGTGCTCGAGTGCGGGGTCGTGGGGGCGCCCGACCCGGAGCGCACCATGTCCGTGGTCGCCTACGTCGTGCTGCGCCCCGGGGTGGCCGGCACCCCGGAGAAGGCCGAAGAGCTGCGGGCATTCACGCGCACGGTCATCGCGCCGTACAAGGCGCCGCGGTCGATCGAGTTCCTACCGGCGCTGCCCCGCACCTCCACCGGCAAGGTCCAGCGGTTCGTGCTGCGGGAGATGGCATCCGGATGACCACCGAGGCGAGCGCCGGCGCCGGCGTGACGATCGGCCGCACCGTCGAGTGGCAGGACACCGACGCCGCCGGGCACTACCACCACTCGGCGGTGATTCGCTGGGTCGAGGCCGCGGAGACCGCGCTGCACGAGCGGCTGGGCCTCGCCCAGCTGATGGGCATCGTGCCCCGGGTGCGCTACGAGGTCGACTACCGCGACCGCCTCTACTACCGCGAGCCGGTGTCGATCAGCCTGTGGGTGGCCGACGTGGGGCGCACCTCGCTCACGTACCGCTTCGAGGTGGCCGGGCCGCGGGGCCCGGCGGCGACCGGGCGCATGGTCGTCGTCCACGTCGACCGGGACACCGGCGCCCCCACGCCCTGGCCGGACCCGGTCCGCACGCTGCCCGGCGGGGCGGCCGGCCCGGCGCCGTAGCTCGCTCTGCGTCGGCCGCCCCGGTACCGGTAGCCCGTCGCGGCGGTCTAGTACCGTTGCTGCCCGTGGGAATACGGATCGAGCAGACCACGCTGCCTGGCATCGGGCTCCGCCAGGACGTGCTGACGGCGTCCGGGCGCCGGCTCGGGGTGATCCGGCGTGGCACGGGGCGTGAGTTGCTGGTGTCCGCTCTGGACGATCCCGACGCGTGCGTGGCGTCGATCCCGCTCACCGACGAAGAGGCGGACGCGCTCGCCGAGATCCTCAGCGCCTCGATGATCGCCAGCCGGCTCAACCAACTCTCCGAGGGCATCGCGGGCCTGTTCACCGAACAGATCGCGATCGGGGCGTCCTCGCCGTACATCGGTCGCCGGCTCGGCGAGACCCGGGCGCGCACCCGCACCAAGGCGTCGATCGTCGCCGTGCTGCGCGATAAGCAGGTCATCGCCTCGCCCGGTCCGGAATTCGTGTTCGCAGCCAACGATGTGGTCGTCGCGGTCGGGACGCGAGAGGGTGTCGACGGGGTCGCGGCGATCCTCGCAGGCACCCGCTGACGGAGTAGGCACCGGTGCACGGTTCCATTCCGCTCATCCAGATCGGAGCGGTCCTCTTCGGCCTGGCCATGCTCGGCCGTGTCGCGCAGCGCTTCGGTTTCTCCCCGATCCCGCTCTACCTGATCGGCGGGCTCGCCTTCGGCCAGGGCGGCCTGGTCGAACTCGACGCCAGCGAGGATTTCCTCGCCATCAGCTCGGAGATCGGGGTCATCCTGCTGCTGGTGATGCTCGGACTGGAGTACTCCGCCGACGAACTGCTCACCAGCCTGCGCCGGGCCGCCCCGGCCGGACTGTTGGACGGGCTCCTCAACGCCGTGCCCGGTGCCGCCCTGGGCCTGCTGCTGGGCTGGGGCCCGGTGGCGGCGTTCGCGCTCGCCGGCGTCACCTGGGTGTCGTCCTCCGGCGTGATCGCCAAGATCTTGAATGACCTCGGCCGGCTCGGCAACCGGGAGACCCCGGCGATCCTGTCGGTCCTCGTCATCGAGGACCTGGCCATGGCGTTCTACCTACCGGTGCTCACCGCGCTGCTGGCCGGTGGGGGTCTGGGGACCAGCGCGTTCACGGTCACCGTTGCGGTGGTGACCGTGATCGCGGTGCTCTTCGTGGCGACCCGCTACCACCGGGCGGTGAGCGCGCTGGTCGACGTGGACCACCGCGAGGCGCTACTGCTCGGGGTCTTCGGGCTCACGGTGCTGGTCGCCGGGCTGGCCCAGGCGCTGCAGATCTCCGCCGCCGTCGGCGCGTTCCTGGTCGGGATCGCGATCTCCGGTCAGGTCGCCCACCACGCGACGCAACTGCTGGAGCCGCTGCGTGACCTGTTCGCCGCGGTGTTCTTCGTCTTCTTCGGGATCGCCACCGACCCGCGAGCCATCCCACCGGTGCTGCTGCCCGCGCTCGGGCTCGCGGTGTTCACCATGGCCACGAAGGTGGCCACCGGCTACCTGACCGCCAAGCGGATGGGCGTCGGCCCACTGGGCCGGTGGCGGGCCGGCTTCACGCTGGTCCCCCGCGGGGAGTTCTCGATCGTCATCGCCGGCCTCGCCGTCACCGTCGCGGCACCCGAGATCGGCCCGCTCGCCGCCGCGTACGTGCTGATCACTGTCCTGTCTGGACCATTCCTGGCCCGGATCCCGGACGCGGCGTGGTTCCGCCGGCTGGCAAGGCCCGCCTCCCCCGCCGTGCCGCGATGACCGGGCCGCCGGCTGGCGTCCCGGCGGTCACCGCGCCGATGTCTGGACAAGGCGCCCGGCCCGCGTCACCCGGCGAGGCGGATGATCTCCTCGGCCACGCGGTCCACACCGAGGTCGGCCATGCAGGCGGGGCCGGCCGGCGAGAGCGGGCAGCGGGCGTCCCACCAGCACACCTGCTCGGCGATCGAGGTCGGACGCCGGTACGGACAGTCCGGCGCCCCCTGCAGGTTGACCCCGCTGGGGATGCCGTAGCGCCGGGCGGAGGTGGGGCCGAACAGCGCGACCACCCGCGCACCGGCGGCGGCGAGCCGCACGGGTCCGGTGTCACCGCCGATGACGATCCCGTCGCGCGCGGCGACGGCGCGAAAGCAGGCGGCGAGCCGCCGCAGGCTACCGCCCGGCAACGGGACGACCGGGTCAGCCAGCGAGGCCACCGGTCCCCCGGGCAGCGCGGTCACGGCGAGGACCCGGTGGCCGCGGCCGGCGAGGATCGCCCCCAGCTCACGCCAGCGGTGCGGCGGCCACCGTTTGACGGCCATCCCCGTCCCGGGCACGAACACCACCGGAGGGCGCCGCGCCGCCGCCGGCACGTACCGGGTGACCACGGCCTCGCCCGCGGCGACCTCGGCCGGGTGCAGCCAGACCCGCGGCGGGCGGTCCAGGTCCTCCGGGCCGAGCAGCCCTTCGGCGTGCAGGATCCGCAGATACCGGTCGCCGACCGGCTCGTCGGGCGGCGGCCGCCGCCACAGGTCGGTGACGCACCGGGCCACCGATGCGGCGAGGAGCTCGTGGCTGCCGTCGTGGCGGGTGGTGGTCACGGCGAGATCGGGGCGGCGGGCGGCGATCGCCTGCGCCACGGCCTCCCGCTCCGCCCCCGGGCGGCCGTGCCGCGGCGTACGCACCTCGGTCACCGCCGGGTCGCCCCGCACCAGATCCGCGCCGGGCTCATGGGTCAGCACCCGCAGCGCGGCACCGGGATTGCGGCGGGCCAGTCCGTGGCTCGCGGGCAGCAGCATCACCGGGTCGCCGATGCCGCCCAGCAGGTCGACGACGAGGATGTCGCGGTAGCGGTCAGGCAACGCCAGCTCCCAGCACGTCCTCGTACAGGCTGCGCGGTGCACCTCGGCCACCCGCGCCCACGAATGCCGGACCGCGAGGCGTGCTGCGCTGTCGGCGAGCCGACGGCGCAGCACGGGGTCGTCGAGCAGCCGGCGCACGGTAGCCGCCACGGCGCGCGGATCCCGACGGGCCGGGATCACCGCCACCGTCTCGCCGTCGCGCAGCTCCTCGTCAGGCTCGTCGGGCGCGGTCACCGCGGTGGGCAGGCCGTGGGTGAGCGCGGCGAGCAGGGCGCCGCTCTTCACGGTCACCCCGGTGGTGAAGGGCAGCACGGCGACATCGGCCGCCTGCAGGGCCGCGGAGACCTCGGCGGCGGGCAGGTGCCCGGTGAAGATCACGTGCCCGCCCACCCCGCGCTCGGCCGCCAGCGCCTCCAGGTCCCGGCGGAACGCCGCCGCCTCCGGCTCGGGCAGCGCCTGCGAGGTGAACCCACCGACCACCAGCAGGCGCAGGGTCGGGCGGGTGGCGCACAGCGCCGGCAGCGCCTCGATCACGTACCGCAGCCCCTTGACGGGGTGGACGAAGCCGAAGAAGACCAGCAGCGGCGCGTCCGGGATGACTCCGAAGCGGCGGCGGACCCGGTCCCGGGCGCCGGGCGGGAGCGGATGGACGTCCACATTGGGCGCGAGCGGCACCTCGACCGGCCGCTTGCCGGTACGCGCGCGGACCTGCTCGGCGTGCCGCCGGTTGGTGGCGACGACCCGGCTGCTGGCCGGTACCAGTCGCGCCGTCTCCCGGTCCCACCACCCGGCGCGCTCCACCGGCCGCCACAGGCGCTGCGGCAACCAGCCGGGCGCCGCCCACGAGCCGTACTCGTGGACGGTGGTCACCAGCGGCGTCGAGCCGGGCAGCAGCAGCGGCAGCAGGCCCGGCAGGACGGAGAACCGGTACGCCGCCGGGGCGAACTGCACGTGCACGAGGTCCGGGCGCAGCGGTACCCGCATCGCCTCGACGTCGACCCCGGCCAGCGCGCTGGCGAGCCGGGCCACGTAGTCGCTGACACCGTCCTCCTCCGCCCGCCCGGGTCCCTGCACCATGGCCACTCGCAGGCGGTCACCCATTGCCGCCCCCGGCCGACCAGCTGCCCGTGTTGGACACCCGACGACCGTTCCCGGGCGCGGGGCCGGCAAACCGTTCCGCGCAGGCCGCGCCCCGGCGCGATCTCAGGCCGGCAGGTACCGGCCACCGTTGACGTCGAGCGTGACGCCGGTGATGAACGATGCGGCGTCGCTGGCCAGGTACAGGATCGGGTCCACGATCTCGCGCAGGTCCGGCATGCGGCGAAGCGGGATCGCGTCGAGCACCTCCCGCCGTTCGTCCTCGGGCATCGCGGCGAACCGCGCGGCGAGCCGCGGGGTGAGGAAGAGCCCCGGCGCGACGGCGTTGACGCGGATGCCCGCCGGGCCCAGCTCCCGGGCCAGCCGCCGGGTCAGCCCCCCGATGGCGGCCTTCGCGGTCGCGTACGGCACGCCGGTCACCGGGGACGGCTGGCGCGCGCCGATCGACGAGCAGGTGACGATCGCTCCGCCGCCGGCCGCCGCCATCAGCGGCGCGGCCGCCTGGCAGCAGTAGAACGTGCCCTTGACGTTCACGTCGAGCACCAGGTCCAGGTGCTCCGGGGCGATGTCGGGCAGGTCGCGCGGCGTGCCGAGCGACCCGCCGGCGAGCGTGACCAGCACGTGCGGCCCGCCGAGCGCGGCCTGCACCTGATCGAAGAGCGTGGCCACGGCCTGCGGATCGGTCACGTCCACGTCGTACGCCTCGATCCTGGCCTGCGGGTGGGCGGAGCGCAGCTCGTCGGCGGCCTGCGCCGTGGCTACGACGTCGACCACCGCCACCGCGGCGCCCTCGGCGGCGAACCCGCCGGCGACCGCGCGCCCGATCCCGCCCGCCCCGCCGGTGACCACGACGCTGCGCCCAGCGAACCGCATGCCCGCCTCCCCAAGGTGTCGTCTCGTTGACGGCCGTCGCAAACGCAGCATACGCTCGGCCCGTGCGCATCGCGGTCATCGGCGGCGGCCCTGGCGGGCTCTACTTCGCCGCCCTCGCCAAGCAGCTCGATCCGCACCGCGAGATCACCGTGTGGGAGCGCAACGCGCCCGACGACACGTTCGGCTTCGGGGTGGTCTTCTCCGACGAGACCCTCGGCGGCATCGAGCACGCCGACCCCGTGGTGTACCAGGCGATGGCCGCCGAGTTCGCGCAGTGGGACGACATCGACATCCACTACCGCGGCCAGGTCATCACCAGCGGCGGGCACCGGTTCGCCGCGATGAGCCGGGTGCGCCTGCTCGGCATCCTCCAGGAGCGCTGCCGCTCGCTCGGCGTCGAGGTCCACTTCCGGTCCCTGGCCCCGGACCCCGACGAACTGCGCGCCACCCACGACCTGGTCGTCGCCGCCGACGGCGTCAACTCGGCGGTACGCACGAAGTACGCCGAAGCCTTCCGCCCGTCCTACGACGTGCGCTCCTGCCGGTACGTCTGGTGCGGCACGGACAAGGTCTTCGACGCGTTCACCTTCGACATCCGCACCACCGAGTACGGCGTGATGCAGGTGCACGCCTACCCGTACGACACGCGGGGCTCGACGCTGATCGTCGAGATGCACGACGACGTGTGGCGCAAGGCGGGCTTCGGGGCAGCGCCCGAGGTCGACCTCAAGCGGTGCGAGGAGATCTTCGCGGACCTGCTCGACGGCCACCGCCTGCTGGACAACCGCTCCCGCTGGATCAACTTCACCACCGTGCGGTGCGAGAGCTGGTGCCACGGCAACATCGTGCTGATCGGCGACGCCGCGCACACCGCCCACTTCTCCATCGGCTCCGGGACCAAGC
>VSCG01000040.1:0-22779 GCA_047459115.1 Micromonosporaceae bacterium | reverse complement strand
CGCCCGGCCGCCCCCCCCGGCGGGCGCCGGCGCGTGTCCCGCAGCAGCGGCGCGCACCGGCGCGTCGGGTCGCCCGCCGCCCGGCCCGTCCGCCGCGGCTCGGCGAACCGCGGCGCCGGTTGCGGGTCGCCACGGTCCTGGCGCTGGCGATGTTCGCGGCCATCGGGATCCGCCAGGTGCACCTGCAACTGACCGACGCCCCGGGGTACGCCGCCGCCGGGCTGACCGACCGGCTGCGCTGGGTCGATCTGCCCGCTCCCCGCGGGGCGATCTACGACCGCAACGGCGAGGTGCTGGCGCACAGCGTCGAGGCCCGCGCGGTGTACGCCGACCCCACCATGATCGAGGATCCACAGGAGGCCGCGGCGAAGCTGTCCCCGCTGCTCGGCATCGCCACGAGCGATCTGTTGCCGAAGCTGGTGGAGCACCGGCGGCCGGACGGGACCCTGGTCGCGTTCGAGTGGCTGGCCCGTGGTGTGGACATCGAGGTCGGCGACGCGGTGAAGGCGCTCGGCCTCACCGGTGTCGTCGTGACGCGCGACGAGCGGCGGGAGGTGCCCGGGCACGACCTCGCCGCCAACCTGCTCGGGTTCACCGGCCACGACCTGCACGGTTTGGAGGGCATCGAGGCGCACTTCGACAACCTGCTCTACGGGGTCGACGGCAAGCGCGGTTACGAGGCCGGTCTCGGTGACCTGGCCGCACCGATCCCCGGCGGCTACGTCGAGGAGGTGCCGGCCAAGCCGGGCAGTTCCCTGCAGCTGACAATCGACCGCGACTTGCAGTACAAGGTCCAGCAGATCCTGGCCGACCGGATGCGCCAGGTGTCAGCCACGCTCGGCGCGGCCGTGGTGCTGGATGTCAAGACCGGCGAGGTGCTGGCGCAGGCGAGCTACCCGACCTACGACGCGGCCGATCCGCTCAAGGTGCCGGCCGAGCAGCGGATCGACGCGACGACCGGCGTCGTGGTCGACCCGGGGTCGGTGCACAAGGCGATCGTGCTGGGCGCCGCGCTCGAGGAGGGGCTGATCGAGCCGGACACCACGATCGAGGTGGGCCCGACGATCCGCAAGGGTGATCAGACGTTCCGGGACACCACCCCGCTGCCGCAGGGCACGAAGCTGTCGCTGCCGGGCATCCTCGCCTACTCGTCGAACGTGGGCACCATCAAGATCGCCGATCTGCTCGGCCCGCAGAAGCTGTACGAGTACCAGCGCAGGTTCGGCCTGGGGGAGCGCACGAACGTGGGCGTGCCGGGCGAGGCGGCGGGGCAGCTGCTGGCGCCGGACGACTGGAGCGGCTCGTCGTACGGCTCGGTGCCGATCGGGCACAGTGTGGCGGTGACGGCGATGCAGATGGCGGCGGTGTACGCGACGATCGCCAACGACGGCGTGTGGGTGCGCCCGCGCCTGGTGCGCGAGACGATCAAGCCGGACGGCACTCGCGTGCCGGCAAACGCGCCGCAGACGCGGCGGGTGATCGGTGCCGAGAACGCGGCGGCCCTGCGCGAGATGCTGGAGGCGGTGGTGACCGTCAAGGGCGCGACCGGGCGGGCCGCCGCGGTGCCCGGCTACCGGGTGGCGGGCAAGACCGGCACCGGCGAGCGGGTGGGGCTGCCGGGGCAGGTGGCCTCGTTCGTGGGCATGGCGCCGGCGGACGCGCCGCGGTACGTGATCGCGGTCTTCGCGCACACCCCGGGTGGCGGGGGCGGTTCCGTCACCGCACCGGCATTTCGTGAGATGATGGAATTCACCCTTTTGCACTACCGGGTACCGCCAACCGGTACCAAGCCACCAGAGTTCGTCATCCAGTCGTAACCGTACTAATGGGCCGTGATCTGGGAGTTTCTCCGTGTATACATCCCCGGCGACCGGTGTCACGGCCGCTGGCTGGACCGGCGTACCCGCCGAGACCGCACGGCTTCGGTCGCTGGGCCCGGTAGGGTCTAGCGCCGTGTCCGGCTTTCCCCGTCCCAGGTCCGTGGTGCCGTGTCCGCTCGGCGAGGTGGCGGCGGCGGTGGGCCTTCGCCCCGGCGAACGACCGCCGGGTGACCCAGCTGTGACCGGGATCACCCATGCCAGTGGCGACGTGCGGCCCGGGGACCTGTACGCGGCGTTGCCCGGATCGCGCCGGCACGGCGCGGAGTTCGTCGGGGCCGCCGCC
This sequence comes from Micromonosporaceae bacterium, assembly GCA_047459115.1. Lineage (GTDB taxonomy): Bacteria > Actinomycetota > Actinomycetes > Mycobacteriales > Micromonosporaceae > VSCG01. Next base: position 20,616 of record VSCG01000040.1, on the reverse strand, counting down.
GCGGCGGGCGCCGTGGCCGTGCTGACCGATCCCGCCGGCGCCCCGGCCGCGGCCGGCGCCGGGCTGCCCGCGCTCGTGGTCGCCGACCCCCGCGCGGTGCTCGGCCTCGCGGCGGCCCGGGTGTACGGCGACCCGACCGCGGCGCTCACCGTGGTCGGGGTGACCGGGACCGCCGGAAAGACCTCGACGACGTACCTCCTCGAGTCCGGCCTGCGCGCGGCGGGCCACCGCACCGGGCTGATCGGCACCGTGGAGACGCGGCTGCACGACGAGGTGATCGACAGCGTGCGGACCACGCCCGAGGCGACCGACCTGCAGGCGCTGTTCGCCGCCGGCCGCGAACGGGGGCTGACCGCCGTGGCGATGGAGGTCTCCAGTCACGCGCTGGCGCTGGGCCGGGTCACCGGCACCCGGTTCACGGTCGGCGGCTTCACGAACTTCGGCCTCGACCACCTGGACTTCCACCGCGACGCCGACGACTACTTCGCGGCCAAGGCCCGGCTGTTCGACGGTCGGTGCGCGGTGGAGGTGGTCAACCTCGACGACCGGGCGCTGGCGCCGTTGATCCGCCCCGGCACGGTCACCTACTCTGCCTCCGGCGATCCGGCCGCCACCTGGTACGCGGTGGACGTGGTCACCGCAGACTTCGCCCAGCGGTTCACCGCGGTCGGCCCCGACGGGGTACGGCTGACCGGCTCGGTCGCGCTGCCCGGGCGGCACAACGTGGCCAACGCCCTACTCGCGCTCGCGTGTCTGGCGGCAATGGGCATCGACCCGGCGGTGGCGGTGCGCGGGATCGCCGAGGCCCGCGGCGTGCCCGGCCGCCTCGAGCGGGTGGCTGCGCCCGGCCCGGTCATCGGCTTCGTGGACTACGCGCACAAGCCGGACGCGGTCACCGCGGCCCTGCGGGCGCTCCGCGAGAACTCGACCGGGCGGGTGATCTGCGTGCTCGGGGCGGGCGGGGACCGCGATCCCGGCAAGCGCCCGCTGATGGGCGCCGCGGCCGCGAAGGAGGCGGACGTGGTGGTGGTGACCGACGACAATCCGCGTTCGGAGGACCCGGCGGCGATCCGGGCGCAGGTGCTGGCCGGCGCGGGATCGGACGCGGTCGAGGTGGCCGACCGGCGCGCGGCGATCGGGGCGGCGGTGCGCCTGGCCGAGCCCGGCGATGTCGTCGCCGTGCTGGGCAAGGGCCACGAACGCGGCCAGGAGGTGGGTGACGAGGTGCTGCCGTTCGACGATCGGGTGGAGCTTGCGGCGGCGCTCACGGCACGGTTCGGGACGGCGGCATGATCCCGCTGACGCTCGCCGAGGTAGCCACGGCCGTGCGCGGCCGGCTCACCGGCGCGTCCCCGACCGCCACGGTCACCGGCGCGGTGGAGTTCGACTCGCGCAAGGTCGGGCCGGGCGGCCTATTCGTGGCGTTCGACGGCGCCAACGTGGACGGGCACGACTTCGCCGCCGAGGCGGTGGCCAAGGGGGCGGTCGCGGCGCTCGGCACCCGGCAGGTGCCCGACGTGCCGATGGTGCTGGTCGACGACGCGCTGACCGCGATGGGGCGCCTGGCCCGGTCGGTGCTGGACCGGCTGCCGGAGCTGACCGTGGTGGGTCTCACCGGCTCGTCCGGGAAGACCACCACGAAGGACCTGGTCGCGCAACTCGCCGCCCGGCTCGGTCCGACCGTCGCCCCGCCCGGGTCGCTGAACAACGAGCTCGGCCACCCGTACACCGCGCTGCAGGCGGACGAGGACACCCGGTTCCTGGTGCTCGAGATGGGCGCCCGGGGGATCGGCCACGTCCGGTACCTGTGCGAGATCGCGCCACCGCGCGTCGGCGTCGTGCTCAACGTCGGCGTCGCGCACGTCGGGGAGTTCGGTTCGGTCGAGGCGATCGCCCGGGCCAAGGGCGAGCTGGTGGAGGCGCTGCCGCCGGACGGGGTGGCGGTCCTCAACGCCGACGACCCCCTGGTACGTCTGATGGCCGAGCGCACGGATGCGCGCGTCATGCTGGTCGGCGAGGCGCCCGACGCCACCGTTCGGGCCGAGAACGTCACGCTCGACGAGCGGGGCCGCCCGGCGTACACCCTTGTCGTGGCGGAGCTGCGCGTGCCGGTGCGGCTGGGGCTGGCTGGGCGACACCAGGTCGCCAACAGCTTGGCGGCCGCGGCGGTCGCCCTGGAGCTCGGCATGCCCGCAGACGCGCTGCCCGACGCGTTGGGCGAGCTGCGGGTTATGTCCACCCGCCGGATGGACATCTTCGACCGTGCCGACGGCGTCACGGTCATCGACGATTCCTACAACGCCAACCCGGCGTCCACCGCGGCGGCGCTGCACGCGCTGGCGGCGCTCGGCCGTGATCGGCGGACCATCGCCGTGCTCGGCTACCACGCCGAGCTTGGCGACTACGAGCAGGAGGGTCACGAGGAGGTGGGGCGGGGCGCCGCGGAGCTCGGCGTGGCCCGTCTCATCGTGGTCGGAGAGGAGGCCGCGGCCATCCGGGACGGGGCGGCAGCCGTGGCGACGTGGGGAGGAGAGTCGGTGCTGGCTACCGACCAGGAGGCCGCCATCGAGGCGCTTCGCGCCGATCTGCGGCCCGGCGATGTCGTACTGGTGAAGGGGTCGCGCTACCGGACGTGGCAGGTCGCGGACGCGTTGCGCGAGGAGGTTGGCGCCGCCAGCGGGCGTAGCGGAGCGGAGCGGCCCGAGTCGGGAGGCGCTGCGTGAGGTCGGTCATCGTCGCGGCGGCGGTGGCGTTCCTCGTGGCCCTGTTCGGCACCCCCATCGCGATCAAGGCGATCACCCGGCTGAAGGCGGGCCAGCCGATCCGTACGGACGGCCCGAAGAGGCACCTGGCCAAGCAGGGCACGCCCACCATGGGCGGCCTGGTCATCATCGCCGGCACGCTGGTGGCGTACGTGGCCGGGCACGTCATGTTGACCACGCTGCCCGAGGAGCAGATCGCCCAGGTCAGCCCGACCGCCACCGCGCTGGTGCTGCTCGGCCTGATGGTCTTCTCCGGCGCGGTGGGATTCCTCGACGACTTCCTCAAGGTGCGCCGGCGCAACAGCGCCGGGTTGACCGAGCGGGGCAAGCTGATCGGTCAACTGGTCGTCGGGGCGGTGTTCGGCGTCGTGGCGCTGGCGCCGCAGTTGGAGAGCACGAACGGTCAGACGGTGGGCAGCACCTTCGTCTCGTTCGTGCGCGACATCCAGTGGCTGGATCTGACGAAGGCCGGCGCGGTCGCGTTCTTCATCTTCGTGGTGCTGTCCACGACGAACGGGGTCAACTTCACCGACGGCCTCGACGGGCTGGCCACCGGGGCCTCGGTGATGGTGTTCGGCGCCTACCTGCTGATCGCGTTCTGGCAGTACCGGCACTGGTGCGCGGACACCGACTACGTGAACAACACCGCCTTCGACTACTGCTACCAGGTGCGCGACCCGCTGGAGATCGCGCTGATCGCCGGGGCCGCCGCCGGGGCCTGCCTGGGCTTCCTGTGGTGGAACGCGTCGCCCGCGCGCATCTTCATGGGCGACACCGGCGCGATGGCGCTCGGCGGGCTCATCGCCGGCATGGCGATGGCCACCCGCACGGTGCTGCTGCTGCCGATCATCGGGCTGCTCTTCGTGATCATCGCGATGTCCGTGGTGATCCAGCGGGTGTCGTACAAGACGACCCGCAAGCGGGTGTTCCGGATGGCGCCGCTGCAGCACCACTTCGAGCTGGCCGGCTGGAGCGAGGTGAACATCGTGATCCGGTTCTGGATCATCGCGGCGATCGGCGTGGCGTTCGGCCTCGGGCTGTTCTACGGCGACTTCCTGCGGGTGGTGGGCTGACCGGTGCCGCAGTACGCCGGGCGTCGGGTGCTGGTCGCCGGAGCGGCCGTGGCCGGGGCCGCGGCGGCGGAGGCCCTGCTGCGCCTCGGGGCCGAGGTGACCGTGGTGGACCGGGCGGCCTCGGAGCGCACCGCGGCGCTGGCCGACGCCGGCGCGCGGGTGGTTCTGGCGGCCGACCCGGCCGGGCAGGCCGCCGCGGTGGATACCGCCGCCGTGGACGAGGTCGTCGTCTCGCCCGGGTTCGCACCCCACCATCCGCTCGCCGCGGCCGCGGTCGCGGCGGGCCTCGACGTGTACAGCGAGCCGGAGCTGGCCTGGCGGCTGCGCGGCCCCGACGCGCCACCGTGGCTCGCGGTGACCGGCACCAACGGCAAGACCACGACCACGACCATGCTCGCGGCGATCCTGCGCGCGGCCGGGCTGCGGGCCGCGGCGCTGGGCAACGTCGGCCAGCCGCTCGTGTCGGTGTCCGCCGACCGCGGCCGCTACGACGTGCTCGCCGTCGAGCTGTCCAGCTTCCAGCTGCACTGGTCGCGGGAGCTGGCCCCGCAGGCGGGCGCGTTGATCAACCTGGCCGACGACCACCTCGACTGGCACGGCAGCTTCGCCGCGTACGCCGACGCGAAGACGGCGATCTGGCGCTCGGGGGTCGCGGTCGGCAACATCGACGACCCGCGGGTGGCGACGCTGCTCGCCGGCCTGCCCGGCGCGTCCGGCGACCGCAAGCTCCAGGGGCCGCAGCGGACGGTCGGGGTGACCCTGGGCCCGCCCTCGCCCGGCCAGTTCGGTGTGGTGGACGGTGCGCTCGTCGACGCGGCGTTCGACCCGGCCGGCCCGGTCGAGTTGGCCCCCGTGGCGGTGGTGCGGCCAGCCGGCGCGCACAACGTGTGCAACGCGCTGCACGCGGCCGCGCTGGCGCGCGCGCACGGCGTGCCGGCGGCCGCGGTGCGCGACGGGCTGGCCGGCTACACGCCCGAGCCGCACCGCAACGCACATGTGGTCACAGTGGACGGTGTGGCGTACGTGGACGACAGCAAGGCGACCAACCCGCACGCCGCGTACGCGTCGCTCACCGCGTACCCCCGCATCGTGTGGGTGGCCGGCGGCCAGCTCAAGGGTGTCGAGGTGGACGATCTGGTGGCCCGGGTCGCCGACCGGCTCGCCGGGGCGGTGCTGCTCGGTGTGGACCGGGCGCGGATCGCGGCGGCGCTGGCGCGACACGCGCCGGATGTGCCGGTGGTCGACGTGGCCAGCACGGATGATGGGGCGATGGCCGAGGCCGTCCGTGCCGCCGCCGCGCTCGCGCAGCCCGGGGACACCGTGCTGCTCGCGCCCGCCGCCGCCTCATACGACATGTTCAGCGGTTACGCGGCGCGCGGGGAGGCCTTCGCCGCCGCGGTGCGGGAGCTGGCGCGGTGAGCGCGCCCGCGGCCCGTCGCGTTCCCGCCGCCCGTCGCGCCCCTGCGGCCCGTCGCGCGGCGGCGCCCCGCGCCCCGCGGCCGGCGGTCGACCCGGGGCACTTCGGCGGCCCGCTGGCTCCGCTGCACGGCCTGCTCGACCGCCCGCTCGCCTCCTACTACCTGCTGCTGTCCAGCGCCGGCCTGCTGCTGGTCATCGGCCTGGTGATGGTCTTCTCCGCGACCAGCGTCGAGGCGCTGCGCGAGTACGGTTCGGCCTACGTGCCGATCGCGCAGCAGGCGACGTACGCCGTCGTGGGGCTCGTGGCGTTCTGGGTCTGCCAGCGGCTGCCGGCCAGCACCTACCGCTCGCTGGGCAAGCCGCTACTGCTCATCTCGGTCGCCCTGCTCCTGCTGCTGGACGCCCTGTCCCTGCTCCAGTCGCAGAAGGTGATCTCGTCGGCGGCGCTCGGGCCGCTGGTCGCCGACGAGCTGTGGCTGCACCTCGGCCCGATCCAGCTGCAGCCGTCGGAGCTGGCGAAGTTCGCGCTCGTGCTGTGGGGCGCGGACCTGTTGGCGCGCAAGGGTCAGGCGATCGGCTGGTGGCGGGAGCTGCGTCCGCTGTTCGTCGTGGCGGCCGTGGTGTTCGCGCTGGTCGGCTACAGCGACCTGGGCACCATGCTGATCCTGCTGATCCTGTTCGTCGGCCTGCTGTGGGCGGCCGGCGTGCGGCTGCGGGTCTTCGCCGGGATGACCGCGGTGGCGCTGGCCGGGGTGGCGCTGCTCGTCATCGCCAAGCGCAGCTACCGGTGGGAGCGGCTGACCGCGTTCGTCAACCCGACCGACTGCGACCCGATGAAGGAGTGCTGGCAGGGGCTGCAGGGGCTGCGGGCGATGGCCCGGGGCGGCTGGTTCGGGGTCGGGCTCGGCGAGGGCATCGTCAAGCTGGGCTGGCTGCCCGCGCAGGACAACGACTTCATCTACGCGGTGATCGGCGAGGAGCTCGGGGTCGTCGGCTGCCTGCTGGTGCTGGCGCTGTTCGCCGTGCTCGCCTACACCGGGCTGCGCATCGCGCGACGCGTGGACGACCCGTTCCGCCGGCTCGCCGCGGCCGCGGTGACCGCGTGGATCGTCGGGCAGGCCACGATCAACATCGGCGGGGTCGTCGGCCTGCTGCCGATCACCGGGCTGCCGCTGCCGTTCATCTCCGACGGCGGCAGCGCGCTGGTGGTGGTGCTGGCCGCGGTCGGCATGCTGGCCTCCTTCGCCCGGGCCGAACCGGACGCCGCCCGGGCCCTGCACGCGCGGCCGCCCGCCCGCTGGGTACGACTAGTCTGGGCACCGCTGCCGCCGCTACCGACAGGGCGGCCCGGACGGACGGTGAACGGCAGGAGGCGCAGATGACGGGTGCAGGCTTGCGGTCGATCGTGCTCGCCGGCGGGGGTACGGGCGGGCACATCTACCCGCTCCTGGCCTTCGCCGACTGTCTGCGCCGGCACGACCCGCACGTGCGGATCACCTGCCTCGGCACACCCCGCGGGCTGGAGTCCGAGATCATCCCCGGGCACGGGTACGACCTGCGCCACATCCCGGCGTACCAGCTGCCACGGACGCTGAACATGAACCTCGTGCGCACCCCGGACCGGATGTGGCGGGCGGCCCGGGCGGCCCGCGCGGTGCTCGACGAGGTGGCCGCCGACGCGGTGGTCGGCTTCGGCGGGTACGTGTCGGTGCCCGCGTACCTGGCCGCGTGGCGGCGCCACACCCCGCTCGTTATCCATGAGGTGAACGTGCCTCCGGGGATCGCCAACCGGCTCGGGATGCGGTTCACCCGGCACGTCGCGGTGGGCTTCCCACACCAGGTGACCCAGTCGCCGGTGCTGCGCGACGCTCGCGTGGTCGGCGTGCCGCTGCGTACGTCGATCGCCACGCTGGACCGCGCGGCCCTGCGCGCCCGGGCCCGCGCCTACTTCGGCCTGCACCCGGACCTGCCCACGCTGTTCGTGTTCGGGGCGTCGCAGGGCGCCCGCTCGATCAACCTGGCGATGGCGGCGGCGGCGAAGGCGGTCACCGCCGCCGGGGTGCAGGTGCTGCACGTGATCGGCGCCCGCAACGAGGACGTGCCGATCCCGCCCGACCTGCCGGTGCCGTACGTCACCGTCAAGTTCCTGCGCGAGATGGAGCTGGGCTACGCGGCCGGCGACCTGGCGCTGTGCCGGGGCGGTGCGATGACCGTGGCGGAGACCGCGGCGGTCGGCATGCCCGCGGTCTACGTGCCGCTGCCGTACGGCAACGGGGAGCAGCGGCGCAACGCGCTGCCGGTGGTGCGCGCCGGTGGGGGCCTGATCGTCGACGACGCCGAGCTGAGCCCGGCGTGGATCGAGCAGACGATCGTGCCGCTGGTCCGCGACCCGCGGCGACTGGCGGAGATGAGCGCGGCGGCGGCCGCGTACGGGCGGCGCGACGGCGACGAGGAGCTGCGTCGGTTCGTGTTGGAGGTGCTGTGAACGAGCTCGCGGACCGTATCCCGGCCGGCCGGTTGACCGCCGAGGAGCTCGGCCGGGTCCACCTCATCGGCATCGGCGGCGTCGGGATGAGCGCGCTGGCGCGGCTGCTGGTCACCCGCGGCGTGCCGGTGAGCGGCAGCGAGCTGCGCGAGTGGCCGGCGCTGGCCGGGCTGCGGGCGCTGGGCGCCACCGTCCACATGACCCACGAGCCGTCCAATTTGGACGGCGTGGACACGGTCGTCTACTCCACCGCCATCCCAGCCGACCACCTGGAGCTGGTCGAGGCCCGCCGTCGCGGTCTGCGGGTGCTGCACCGCGCCGAGGCGCTCGCCGCCGCGATGACCGGCCGGCGCACCATCGCGGTGGCCGGCACGCACGGCAAGACCACCACCACCTCGATGGTCACGCTGGTCCTGCAGCACGCGGGTCTGGACCCGTCGTTCGTCATCGGCGGGGAGATCTCCGAGGTGGGCTCGAACGGGCACCACGGCAGCGGCGAGTACTTCGTCGCCGAGGCCGACGAGGCCGACCGGTCGTTCCTGCTCTACCGCCCGCACGTGCCGATCATCACGAACATCGACGTGGATCACCTCAACACGTACGGCTCGCTGGAGGCGCTGGCCGCCGCGTTCACCGACTTCGGCCGGCTGGCGGAGCCGGACGGGTTCGTGGTCACCTGCGCCGACGACCCCGGCACCCGCACGCTCGCCGAGACGCTGCGGGCCGAGGGCCGGACCGTGTACACCTACGGCGAGGCCGACGACGCGGACCTGCGGCTGTCCGAGATCACCTCGTCCGCGTCGGGCGTGCGGTACCTGGCCGCTCTCGACGGGCGCCCGCTGGGTGAGTTCACGCTGCCGCAGCCCGGCCGCCACCTCGGGCTCAACAGCGCGGCGGCCGCCCTCACCGCGCTGCGTCTGGGCATTCCGGCCGAGACGGTCGTCCGGGCCCTCGCCGCCTTCCCCGGGGTGCGCCGCCGTTTCGAGCTCAAGGGGGTGGCGGACGGCGTGCGGGTCTACGACGAGTACGCCTACCACCCGACCTCGATGAGCGCGGCGCTGCGCACGCTGCGCGAGGTGGCCGGGGACGGGCGCCTGGTGGTGGTGTTCCAGCCTTTCCGCGTCTACCGCACCCGTGACCTGCAGGCGGAGATGGCCGAGGCGCTCGCGCTCGCCGACGAGGCGATCGTGCTGGAGGTGTTCGCGCCGGGCGAGGAGCGTCAGCCCGGTGAGGGCGGCGCGGCGCTGACCGCGGCGATCGAGCTGCCGGCCGAGCGCAAGGTGTTCGTGCCGTCGTGGGAGGACGTGCCCGCGGAGGTGGTGGCCCGCGCGTCCGCCGGTGACGTGGTGGTCACGATGGGGGCGCCGCCGATCTCGCTGATGGGCGACGAGCTGCTCGCCGCCCTGGCCGAGCGAGCCGCAGCCGGGGCGCGGTGAGCCCGGCGACCGGGCGGCCGGCCCGGCGTTGGCGCCTGGTGCGGGCACGGCGCGACGCGGTGCCCGCCTCGGTGCGCCGGTTCAACCAGCGGGCCCGGCGCCGCCGCCTGCGGGCCGCGGCGCCGTGGGCGGCCGCAGCGGGCCTCCTGCTCGCCGCGGGCCTGACGTCCTGGCTGGTGTACGGCACATCCGTGCTCGGCGCGCGCCAGGTGCGGGTGGACGGCACGGCGATCCTGTCCCCGGAGCAGGTGCGCGAGGCCGCTGCGGTGGTGCCGGACACCCCGCTGGCCCGGGTCGACGTGGACGCCGTCGAAGAGCGGGTCGCCGCGCTGCCGCCGGTCGCGCAGGTGACCGTGGCGCGGCAGTGGCCGGACACGGTGCGGATCTCGGTGGTGGAACGCACGGCGGTCGCGGTGCTGGCACGGGACGGGGCGTTCGCGCTCATCGACGGGTCGGGTGTGGTGTTCCACAGTGTCGCGGCCCGGCCCGACGACCTGCCGCTGCTCACCGTGGACCCGGCGGATCCGGCGGACCCCACCACGCGCTCGGCGCTGCAGGTGCTCGCCGCGCTCACCCCTGAACTGCGCGAGCAGCTCGTGGAACTGGTCGCCGAGGCGCCGGCGCGGATCCGCCTGCTGCTCGTCGACGGACGCGTGATCGTCTGGGGCGACGCGACCGACAGCGCCACCAAGGCCAAGGTGGCCACCGCGCTGCTCGGCCAGCCGGGCCGCGAGATCGACGTCAGCGCGCCGGATGTCGTCACCGTGCGCTGATTGTCCACTATAGACGGCTGAAGTGGCGGAAATGCCGGCGCGTCGGGCATGGGACAGCACTCACTCGCGCGACACGCCGTCTGGGTCCTTGGCACCGCTACGGCGTACGCCTACGTTCGCCTTGTGGCAGCTAGTTGACATAACTCTAAGCCTCTAGTAAAGGTCGAGGGTTTCGACCTCTCCGGTCAGGAGGCGACGCGGCCGAGTATCGGCGGACAGAACCGCGCATGGGGGAGCGACCTCGAAGGGAAGGCAGACCGATGACACCTCCACACAACTACCTGGCGGTCATCAAGGTCGTCGGGATCGGTGGCGGTGGCGTGAACGCCGTCAACCGGATGATCGAGGTTGGCCTCAAGGGCGTAGAGTTCATCGCCATCAACACCGACGCGCAGGCCCTGCTGATGAGCGACGCCGACGTCAAGCTCGACGTCGGTCGCGAGCTCACCCGTGGTCTCGGCGCCGGCGCGAACCCGGAGGTCGGGCGCAGCGCGGCCGAGGACCACCGGGACGAGATCGAGGAGGTCCTCAAGGGCGCGGACATGGTGTTCGTCACCTGCGGCGAGGGTGGCGGCACCGGCACCGGCGGCGCGCCCGTCGTCGCGCAGATCGCGCGCAAGCTCGGCGCGTTGACCATAGGTGTGGTGACCCGGCCGTTCTCCTTCGAGGGCAAGCGGCGGCAGGTGCAGGCCGAGGCGGGCATCGACGAGCTGCGCCAGCAGTGCGACACGCTCATCGTGATCCCCAACGACCGGCTGCTCGCGCTCGGCGACCGCGGCATCAGCATGATGGACGCGTTCCGCCAGGCCGACCAGGTGCTGCTCTCCGGCGTACAGGGCATCACCGATTTGATCACCACGCCCGGCCTGATCAACCTGGACTTCGCCGACGTGAAGAGCGTGATGAGCGGCGCCGGTAGCGCCCTGATGGGCATCGGCAGCGCCCGCGGCGACAACCGCGCGGTCGAGGCGGCCGAGCGGGCCATCTCCAGCCCGCTGCTGGAGCAGAGCATGGACGGGGCGCGCGGCGTGCTGCTGTCCATCGCCGGCGGTTCGGACCTGGGGCTGTTCGAGATCAACGACGCCGCTCAGCTGGTCACCGACGCGGCGCACCCCGACGCCAACATCATCTTCGGCGCGGTCATCGACGACGCGCTCGGCGACGAGGTGCGGGTGACGGTCATCGCCGCCGGCTTCGACGGCGGTGCCCCCGCCTACAAGCCGGCCGACCCGCCGCGCAAGTCCGCAGAGCCCACCGACCCGGCGCCGGCCCCCAAGCCGCCTACGCCGACGCCGCGGCGGGTGCTGTTCGACGATGTGGACGTGCCCGACTTCCTCAAGAACGGCTCGTGACCACGACCGACGAGCGCCGCGCCGAGCTCGCGGCGAACCTCGCCCGCGTGTCGGCCCGCATCGCCGCGGCCTGTCGCGCCGCCGGACGCGACCCCGCGCAGGTCACCCTCGTCGCCGTCACCAAGACGTACCCGGCGGCCGACGTGCTGCGCCTGGCCCAGCTCGGGGTACGCGACATCGGGGAGAACCGCGACCAGGAGGCGGCGCCGAAGGCCGCGGCGGTGGCGGCATCCGATGCGGACGTCCGCTGGCACTTCGTCGGCCAGCTGCAGCGCAACAAGTGCCGGTCGGTGGCGCGCTACGCGTACGCGGTGCACTCCGTCGACCGTCTGCCGCTGGTCGACGCGTTGGCCCGGGCCGGCGACGCCGCGCTCGACGCGGGCCACCGGCAGGCGCCGGTCGAGGTCCTGCTGCAGGTCAGCCTGGACGGGGACCCGAGCCGTGGCGGCGCATCACGCGAGGACCTGATGGCCCTGGCGGACGCCGTGGCGGCGCGGCCCAGTCTGCGGCTGGCCGGCCTGATGGCGGTCGCGCCGCTGCACTGGGCGCCGGAGCGCGCCTTCGCGTTGCTGGCCGACGTGGCGGCCGGGATCCGGGCCGCCCACCCGGCGGCGACCGCGCTGTCGGCGGGCATGAGCCACGACCTGGAAGCCGCGCTCGCGCACGGGGCGACACATGTGCGTATCGGCAGCGCGCTGCTCGGAAACCGGGCACCGGTCCGGTAACCTGGCCTGGAGCCACGAACTACATCGGTGTTGTTCGGTGACGACGGTGTTGTTCAGTGACGACCTGCCCGGTCGCGTGTGCGCGCGACGCCCGCGAACGTCGACGACGCGAGACGCCCGGGCGGGTGGCCGGCGGTACGGGGGGTGCCGCACGGCGGAACAGGAGGGGCGTGGGTGAGCGAGCGCAGCGAGCGGATGGGCTGGCGGAGCGTTGCCGCGCACGTGTCCGCCGACTGAGAGGAGGCCGGCGTGGGTGCACTGCGCAAGGCGGGGGTCTGGCTCGGGCTCATCGAGGACGACGACGACCGCGGGTACGACGACCGCTACCGCGACTCGTACCGGGACCGGATCGACGACTACCCGGACGACGAGGAGATCGACGACGTGCCGACGCTGCCGCGTGCCCGCGGCGGCGCGGACCGCTTCGCGGACCGGCTGGCCGGGCGGGAGTCGGGCCGCGCGGAGCGGGCCAGCGTCCGGCCCATCACGCGCGCGGCGAGCGCGTCGAACGCGTTCGCGACCCGCGACAATCTGGCGCTGGCGCCGCAGCCGCCGGCGCGGGAGCGGGCCGGAGCCGATGAGGAGGAGCGGCGCTACCAGATCACGACGCTGCATCCGACTACGTACAACGAGGCGCGCACGATCGGCGAGCACTTCCGCGAGGGCGTCCCGGTCATCATGAACCTCACGGAGATGGACGAGGCCGACGCGAAGCGCCTGGTGGACTTCGCCGCCGGGCTGGTGTTCGGGCTGCGTGGTAACTTCGAGCGGGTGACCAACCGGGTGTTTCTGCTCTCGCCGGCCAACGTCCAGGTCACCGAGGCGGACAAGGCCAGGATCGCCGAGGGCGGTTTCTTCAATCAGAGCTAGGGACCGCGGCGTGTCACACGTGCTGCAAGTCGTGTATCTGGCGCTTTACCTGTTTCTGGTAACCCTTTTCAGCAGGTTTGTCATGAGCGCCGTCCTCCAGTACGGGCGCCGCTGGCACCCCGGTCGGGGTGCCGCGGCCGCACTCGAGGTGGTGTGGACCGTCACCGATCCCCCCCTCAAGGCGTTGAGGCGAGTGATTCCACCGTTGCGAGTTGGTACGGTGAGCATCGACCTGGCCTCACTTGTGCTGGTGGTTATCCTGATCGTGCTGATGAGAATCGTGGTAGGGCCGCTGATCGGTTAGGCGTAAGCCGGATCCGTCCAGCGGTCGGCGCGGCCGCAACTGACCCGAGGAGTTTCGATGCCGCTGACCCCGGCCGACGTTCACAACGTGGCCTTCAAGAAGCCCCCGATCGGCAAGCGGGGGTACGACGAAGAGGAAGTCGACGCTTTCCTCGACGAGGTCGAGCGTGAACTCGCCCGGCTGATCGAGGAGAACAACGAGCTGCGGGCGCAGCTGGAGCGTGGCGGTGGTGGCCGGATGCCTCCCGGCCCCGGTGCCGATCCGCGTCTCGCAGCTGAGAACGCCGAGCTCAAGGCGCAGCTCGATCGCATACAGCGGGACAAGGCCGCCGCCGAGCAGGCGGCTCGGGCCATGCAGGCCGAGCTGGAGCAGCTGCGCGCCCAGGGTGGCGCGGCGAGCGCCGACGGAGAGCAGCAGGCCCTGCGCGTGCTGATGATGGCCCAGCGCACGGCCGACGACCACGTCAACGACGCCCGCCGCGAGGCGGACAAGCTGCTGTCGGAGGCGCGAGCGAAAGCCGAGGAGGTCACCCGCGAGGCCAGGGCCAAGGCCGAGGCGCTCGAGCGGGACGCCCGGCAGCGCCACCAGGAGGCGATCAGCGGGCTCGACGCCAAGCGCGCCGCTCTGCAGCAGCACATCGATACGCTGAAGAATTTCGAGCGCGAGTACCGCACCCGCCTCAAGGCCTACCTGGAGAGTCAACTGCGCGACCTCGAGGGCCGCAGCCAGAGCCTCGAGGCCGAGATCAACCGCAGCGAGGGCGGCAACCGGTCCGGGGGGACCGGAGGGCTCGCCGCGGCCGGGCTGGCCGCCTCGTACGGAGGTGGGCGGTCCGGGATCGACGGCGGCGGCCGCTAGCCGATAGCGCGACCGCGGGGGGTCGCCAGCGCGTAAAGGGACGCCGGGAGCCGGCGCGGCCCGCGCCGGCAGGGGGGTGAGCCGTGATAGCTGCGAGCCTGTTGCTCATCCTCGTGGCGGTCGTGCTGCTGGGCGTCGGTCTGGCCCGCGGCGACAACGCATCGCTCATCGGTTCGATCGCGGCGAGCCTGCTCGCCGCGATCGCGCTCGTCGTAGGGGCCCGCAGGATCGCAGGTGACCAGCTCGACGAGCCCCTCGACGCGCCCGAGGAACTCGATGACGGGTTCGGGCCCGAGCCCGAGGAGCCGGGCCGCGCCGGCCCGGTGACCCGGGCGGCCGCCCCGGCAGCGGAGATTCCCGGCCAGGCCAGCGCGCCGTCGCAGGCCGCCGGGGCGGGCGCGTCGGGGGGACAGGCGGAGATGGACGACGAGGAGGATCCGCCCGACGAACCGCCGCCGCAGGCGGTGTCCCCGGCGGACGCGGCGCGGGTCGCGCAACTGTCGGTCGAGGTGCTGGTGGTCGACGGCCGGCCCCGCTACCACCTCACCGACTGCGCGCATCTGCGCGGCCGGCCCAGCGAGCCGCTGCCGGTGAGCGAAGCCGTGGAGCTGGGGTTCACCCCCTGCGGGCGCTGCAAACCCAACGACGCACTCCTCGCCGACATCGCCGACGCGCCGCAGGGTTGACCGTGCCCGGCTGCCGCCCCCGGCCACATCGTGCCGCTGGTGCATGGTCAGATTGAGCCATGCGAGATGACCGTGGCGCGGCGTCGACGACGATTCCCGTGCGGGTGAAGCCCGGGTCCTCGCGCACCTCGGTCGGTGGCCGCTACGACGGGCCGCACGGCCCCGCGCTGGTCGTCGCGGTGCACGCCCCCGCGGTGGACGGGCGGGCCACCGAGGCTGCCCGGCGGGCCCTCGCGTCGGCGTTGGGGCTGCGCGCCGCCGCGGTGCGGCTGCGGACCGGGGCGACGAGCCGGGACAAGCTGTTCGCGGTCGAGGACCCGCCACCGGACCTCGACGACCGGGTGCGCGCCCTGCGCGACCGTGCCGGCCCGGGGTGAGCGCCCGGATCCGGGCGGTCCGGGAGGCCCGGGGGGTCCGGACAAGATTAGTTCGCTCGAGCGCGTGAGCAATTGCCCCATTTCGGGTATCTGGGTGTGGCATGTTTGTCGGACGTGCCTACGTTCCGTATTCTTGCGAGCCACTGGAGTGCGCGGCGACCGCCGTGCGCCGTTTTGCATTTGGGGGAGCCCATGGCCGAGCGGACCAGGGCCACGCGGAAGGCCGCACCCGAGGCCACCGTAGCGGCTGACGCAACAAGAGAGGCAAAGGGCGCTGGGCGGGCGGCGGCGAGGGGTGGCGCCGACGTCGTGACCGGGAGCGCAGAGACGGTGACGGCGAGCGCGAAGGCGACGCGGAGCGCTGCTCGACGCAGCCTCGCCAAGCCGGCTGCCGCCACCGTCGACGAGACGACCACCGCCCAGGAGACAGCGACCGCCCACGAAACAGCGACCGCCCACGAAGCAGCGACCGCCCACAATACGAAGACCGATCCGGAGACGGGCACCGCGGCGGCGTCGAAGCGCGCTGCCGTGACGAAGACCACCGCGGCGAAGGCCACCAAGTCCGCCACGCGCAAGACCGCCACGAAGAAGACCACCGGGCCGAAGCCGGTCACGAAAGCGGCCACGACGGCGGTGACGGCGACCAAGGTGACCGCCAGCAAGTCCACGGCGAAGAAGGCCACCGCGAAGAAGCCCGGCGCGAAGAAGGCGGAACCGAGCGCGACGCGGGTCACCGCGAGCGCAACCAGGAAGGCGGCCGTGCAGCCGGCGGACACGGCCGTGGGGACGGGAGCCGTGGCGGGGGGCCGGCCGGGACGTTCTGCTGCCGAGACCGAGACGATCCGCGCCGCCCTGGCGGTGCGCCGCGACGAGTTGCGTGCGGAGTACGAGCAGACCATCACCGAGATCACCGAACTCCAGCGCGACCGGTTCATCGACTCGGCCGGTGACGACCAGGCGGACACCGGGACCAAGACGTTCGAGCGAGAGCAGGAGATCTCGCTGGCCAACGGCATCCTGGAACGCATCACCCAGGTGGAGCGCGCGCTCGAGCGGCTGGACGACGGCCGCTACGGCTGGTGTGAGCGGTGCGGCAACGCGATACCCGTGGAGCGGCTGGCCGCCTTCCCGTCTGCGACGCTGTGTGTGTCGTGCAAGCAACTGGAGGAGCGACGCTGAACGTCCCGCCCGATGTGGCCGGATCCGCCGGCCGGTCCACTGCCGACTCCGACCGCGCTGACGCGCCGACGGCGGCGCCCCCGCGCACGTACACCCGGCGTGCTCTGGGGCTGCTCGCCGTGCTCGTGCTGGCGCTCGACCAGGTCACCAAGCACCTCGCCGTGGTGCACCTGGCCGACCGCGATCCGGTCCGGCTGCTCGGCGGTGCCGTCTACCTGGTGCTGACCCGAAACAGCGGGGCGGCGTTCAGCATCGGGCGCGACTACACCTTCCTCTTCCCGATGGTCACGTTCGTGGTCGTCGGGTGGATCCTGTGGATGGCGCGGCAGCTGCGCTCCGTGCCGTGGGCGGTGTCCCTCGGGCTCGTGCTCGGCGGCGCGCTGGGCAACCTGGTGGACCGGTTGCTGCGCGATCCAGGCCCGTTCCTCGGGCACGTGGTGGATTTCATCAGCGTCTTCGACGCCCACGGTCGGGTTTTCCCGGTCTTCAACGTCGCGGACTCCGCGCTGGTCTGCGGCGTGGGGCTGGCGATCCTGCTGGAACTCACCGGCCGGCACCGCGACGGGACCCGGCCGGGGTCGCCGGCCGGCACCGGTGCGGGCGCGGTGGCGGCGTCCGGGTCGGAAGGCTCACCGCGGGCGGCGGACGGCGGGACGGCCGAAGCAGGCCGGAGCCGTGAGCGGGGCTGAGCGGCGGTCGCTGCCGGTGCCCGACGGGCTGGACGGCATGCGGCTCGACCAGGCGATCGCCCGGCTGTTCGGGCTGTCCCGCACCGCCGCGGCGGGCATCGTGGACCGCGGCGGCGCGCTGCTGGACGGCGTGCCGCGGGCCAAGTCGGAGAAGGTCAGCGCGGGGTCGTGGCTCGAGGTCGATCTGCCTAGGCCACCGACGACGTCGGTTGTGGAGCCACAGCCGGTCGAAGGGCTGCGCGTGGTGTACAGCGACGCCGACATCGTGGTGGTGGACAAGCCGGTCGGGGTGGCCGCGCACCCGAGCCCGGGGTGGACCGGGCCGACGGTGGTCGGCGGGCTCGCCGCGATGGGGCATACGATCGCCACGAGCGGCGCCGCCGAGCGCCAGGGGGTGGTGCACCGCCTCGACGTCGGCACCTCCGGTCTCATGGTGGTGGCCAAGAGCGAGCGGGCCTACAGCGCGCTCAAGCGCGCGTTCAAGGCGCGCGAGGTGGACAAGCGCTACCACGCCGTGGTGCAGGGGCACCTGGACCCGCTGCGCGGCACGATCGACGCGCCGATCGACCGGCATCCGACGCACGACTACAAGTGGGCGGTCGTGTCCGGCGGCAAGCCCAGCGTGACGCACTATGACACCGTTGAGGCGTTTCCAGCGGCGAGCCTGGTGGACGTGCGGCTGGAGACCGGGCGGACCCACCAGATCCGGGTGCACTTCTCCGCCCTGCGCCATCCGTGTGTGGGCGACCTCACCTACGGCGCCGACCCGACCCTGGCGGCCCGACTCGCCCTGAGCCGGCAGTGGCTGCACGCCCGGGAACTCGCCTTCATCCACCCGGCGTCCGGCGAGGAAGTCCGGTTCGTCAGCGATTACCCGGAAGATCTGGCTCGGGCCCTGGCGATCCTGCGAAACGCGGCCTGAGCCCGGGGCATCGAGCGGCTGAGCCGGCTAGTCGGTCGCTTGGCCGGTTGGGCCTGCGGGGGTCACCCGCATAGGGTTGTGTCCGGGTAGCCCGTGGCACGGCGGCAGCGCGGGGAGGCAATCGTGGAGGGCGGCGACGCTGGCTGGAGGGAGGCGGGGACCGGTTCGCGCCTGCGCTCCCTCCTCGACCGGACGCTGCTCGGCGAACGCGGCAGGGAGCACGCGCACCCGGGCCTGCCTCCGGCTCAGCCGGTGCCGCCCGCCCCGCCGGGGGCACCCGTCCCGCCGGTGCCGCCATTCGAGCCGGCCGCGCCCGTGCAACCCGTGGGCCGCGCGGCGCCCATGCCGGCCGCCGGACGGGTGCCCGCCCCCCGCACCGGGTACGACCGGCACGCCGCCGGCTACCCGGGCACCATCGAGTGGCGTCCGGCCCAGCGGCGTGGCGACCACGACCAGTTCGTCGACCTGCTGCGCCGCGAGCTGCGGCTGCCCCGGGTGCTGGCGTTCGCCAACCCCAAGGGCGGGGTGCACAAGACGACCGCGACCGTGCTCGCCGCGGCGACCATCGGCAGCGTGCGCGGCCGCGGCGTGCTCGCCTGGGATGACAACGAGCTACGCGGCACGCTGGGCCTGCGCGCCGGCAGCGCCCGCCACGCCCGCACGATCCGCCATCTCGTCGCCGACCTGTTGGAGGTGGAGGCGACCGTCGGGCCCGAGCTCGCCGAGCGGCTCGACGACTACCTGCGGCACGCCTCCGACGGGTCGTACGACGTGCTGGCCGGCGAGGAGAATCCGCGCTTCGCGCAGCGGCTCGACCAGCACACCGTGCGCCGGGTGTTGGAACTGCTGCGCCGTACGCACGATGTCATCTGCGTCGACACGGGCAACAACGTGGAGAGCCCGAACTGGCGCACCGTGCTGCAGGCGGCCGACCAGCTGGTGGTCACCACGGTGCCGCGCGAGGACGCGGCGTTCACCGCCGACTGGATGCTCGACCTGCTGGTGGAGATGGGCATGGAGGACCTGGTCGCCAACGCGGTGACCCTGCTGTCCTGCCCGACACCGAACCGGTCGCCGCTGCTGGACGATCTGGCCGACCACTTCAGCCGGCGTACCCGGGCGGTCGTCGTGGTGCCCTACGACCCGGCGTTGGAGAGCGGCTCCGCGATCGACTACACCCAGCTGTCCCCGGCGACCCGGTACGCCTGGCTGCGCGCCGCCGCCGTGATCATGGAGCCGTTCCTGACCTGAGCGGTCCGCGTCCCCCGATCGGCCGGGCCCGCCGCGGCGGCCGGCGTCGGGTGGACCCGATAGGGTCTGTTGGCGTGGGCGACTCGTTTGTGCACCTTCACGTACACACCGAGTACTCGATGCTCGACGGTGCCGCTCGGCTGAAAGATCTCTTCGCCGAGACCGCGCGGCTGGGCATGCCCGCGCTGGCCATGACCGACCATGGCAACCTGTTTGGGGCCTACGACTTCTACCAGCAGGCGACCGCCGCTGGGATCAAGCCGATCATCGGCATGGAGGCCTACATCACGCCGGGGACCAGCCGGTTCGAGCGCACCCGGGTGCGCTGGGCCGAGGGCGGGGAGAACGACGTCTCCGGCGGTGGCGCGTACACCCACATGACGATGCTGGCGGCCGACGCCGACGGGCTGCACAACCTGTTCCGGCTCGCCTCGCTGTCCAGTTTGGAGGGTTACTTCTACAAGCCGCGGGCCGACCGGGAGCTGCTGCACCGCTACGGCAAGGGGCTGATCGCCACGACCGGCTGCCCGTCCGGGGAGATCCAGACCTGGCTGCGCATCGGTGACTTTGAGCGGGCGTGCGAAGCGGCGGGCGAGTTCCGCGACATCTTCGGCCCGGGCAACTTCTACCTGGAGCTGATGGACCACGGCCTGGACATCGAGCGCCGGGTCCGCGACGACCTGCTGCGGTTGGGCAAACGGCTGGGCCTGCCGCCGGTGGCCACCAACGACCTGCACTACACGTTCGCCGGCGACGCCGACGCGCACGAGGTGCTGCTGTGTGTTCAGTCGGGTTCGACGTTGGCCGATCCGAAGCGGTTCAAGCTCGACGGCCGGGACTTCTACCTCAAGTCGCCTGAGGAGATGCGGGCGCTGTGGGACGGCGAGGTGCCCGACGCCTGCGACAACACCCTCGCGATCGCCGAGCGGATCGGCGACTACGCCCCGGTGTTCGCCTCACGCAATCTGATGCCGCGGTTCCCGGTGCCCGACGGTGAGACCGAGGAGTCCTGGCTGCGCAAGGAGGTCATGCGCGGGCTGGAGCGGCGGTTCCCGGGCGGCGTGCCGGACACGCACCGCCGGCAGGCCGAGTACGAACTCGACGTGATCTGCCAGATGGGCTACCCGGGGTACTTCCTCGTGGTGGCCGACCTGTGCGAGCACGCGCGACGCGAGGGCATCCGGGTGGGGCCGGGCCGTGGTTCGGCGGCGGGGTCGATCATCGCGTACGCGCTGCGGATCACCGAACTCGATCCGCTCGCGCACGGACTGATCTTCGAGCGGTTCCTCAACCCCGAGCGCGTGTCGATGCCCGACATCGACCTGGACTTCGACGAGCGCCGGCGCGGCGACATGATCCGCTACGCGACGGAGAAGTACGGCGAGGAGCGGGTCGCCCAGATCATCACGTACGGCACGATCAAGGCGAAGGCCGCGATCAAGGACGCCGCGC
>VSCG01000039.1:0-22846 GCA_047459115.1 Micromonosporaceae bacterium | reverse complement strand
CGGTTGTGGCAGTCGGCGGAGGATCCGGCGGTGGCGGTGTTCGCCGCCAACCTGCGCGACCTGCTGCTCGCCGCGCCCGCAGGTGGCCGGCCGACGATGGGGCTGGACCCGGGTTACCGGACCGGCGTGAAGGTCGCGGTCGTGGACGCGACCGGCAAGGTGGTCGCGACCGGGACCATCTACCCGCACGAGCCGGCGCGGCGGTGGGACGAGTCCATCGCGGTGCTCGCGCGACTCGCCGAGGCGCACCGCGTCGAACTGGTCGCCATCGGCAACGGTACGGCGTCGCGGGAGACCGACAAACTCGTCGGCGACCTCATCCGCAGACATCCGGGGCTGAAGCTCACCAAGGTGATGGTGTCGGAGGCGGGCGCGTCGGTGTACTCGGCCTCGGCGTACGCGGCCCGGGAACTGCCCGACCTGGACGTGTCGCTGCGCGGTGCGGTGTCCATCGCGCGCCGGTTGCAGGACCCGCTGGCCGAACTCGTGAAGATCGAGCCCAAGTCCATCGGTGTGGGCCAGTACCAGCACGACGTCTCCGAGGTGAAGCTGTCGCGCTCGCTCGACGCGGTGGTGGAGGACTGCGTCAACGCCGTCGGGGTGGACGTGAACACCGCCTCGACGCCGCTGCTGTCCCGGGTGTCGGGTATCGGGCCGGCGCTCGCCGAGAACATCGTCGCGCACCGCGAGGCGAACGGACCGTTCCGTACCCGGCGCGACCTGACCCGGGTTCCGCGGCTCGGCCCGAAGGCGTTCGAGCAGTGCGCGGGCTTCCTGCGCATTCCGAACGGCGACGACCCGCTCGACGCATCCAGCGTGCACCCCGAGGCGTACCCGGTGGTACGCCGCATCGCCACGGCGAGCGGCTGTGACGTGAAGTCGCTGATCGGCAACCGCAAGGTGCTCAGCGCCCTCGACCCGGCGAAGTTCGTCGACGACACCTTCGGCCTGCCCACCGTCACCGACATCCTCAAGGAACTGGAGAAGCCGGGGCGCGACCCGCGCCCGGAATTCCGCACCGCCGCGTTCACCGAGGGCGTGGACACGCTCGACGACCTCTCCCCCGGCATGGTGCTGGAGGGCGTGGTCACCAACGTCGCCGCGTTCGGCGCCTTCGTCGACATCGGTGTGCACACCGACGGGCTGGTGCACGTCTCAGCGATGTCGAAGAACTTCGTCAAGGACCCGCGCGAGGTCGTCAAGCCGGGCGACATCGTACGGGTGAAGGTGCTCGACGTGGACATCGCGCGCAAGCGCATCTCGCTGAGCCTGCGGCTGGACGACGCCGAGGGGCCCGCCGAACAGCGGCGTACGTCGCAGCAGGGGCGCCGCGAGCGAAGCGGCCCGGGCGGTGGCGGCCGCGGCGGTGACGGCCGCAGGGGTGGCGGCCGCGGCGACGGCCGGATCGCCAACACCGCGCTCGCCGACGCGCTGCGCCGCGCCGGCCTCGACCAGGGTCTGCCCGGAGCGCGGCGCGACCGCCGCTCCTGACGGCCGCCCGCCCGGCCGTCCCGAACGGCTGGCGGCGCCTGCGCGGAATGGAAGGATGAACCGCGGAGGCGAAGCGGCGTGGGCGACACTCCTGACCCGGGCTGGGCACAGCGGCTGAAGCTGTGGTGGGAGCGGGCTCTGCTCGTGGCGGCGACAATCGGGGTCGGCGGCGGCGCGGTGCTGTGGTTCCTCGACCTGCGTGGCTTCGCGGATCTGCTATGGGCCGGCACGACCGTGCTCGCGCTGCTGCCCGCGGCCGTCGCGGTCGCCCGGTCGCTGTGGCGCCGGCAGTTCGGCGTGGACATCATCGCCCTGCTCGCGCTCGCCACCTCGCTCATCGCGCGCGAGTACCTGGCCGGCGCGGTGATCGCGCTGATGCTCTCCACCGGGCAGGGTCTGGAATCGTTCGCCGAGCGGCGCGCGACACGCGACCTGCACGCGCTCGTCGCACACGCGCCGCGTACGGCGCGCCGGCGCACCGCCGAGGGCGATGTCGAGACCATCCCGCTCGACCAGGTGCACCCCGGCGAGCGTCTGCTGGTCGCGCCCGGCGAGGTGGTGCCCGTCGACGGCCGCCTCGACGACCCGGCCGTGCTCGACGAATCGGTCGTCACCGGTGAGTCGCGGCTGGTCGACCGCAGGCCGGGCGAGGACGTGGCGAGCGGCGTGGTCAACGCCGGACCGGCGTTCGGTATGCGGGCGGGCAAGAGTGCCGCCGAGAGCACGTACGCGGGCATCGTGCGCCTGGCGCAGGAGGCCACCTCGCGCAAGGCGCCCGTGGTCCGGCTCGCCGACCGGTGGGCGGTCGCGTTCGTCCCGTTCACGCTCGTCCTGGCCGGGCTCGCCTGGCTCGTCTCCGGGCAGTTCGTCCGGGCCGTGGCCGTGCTCGTGGTCGCCACACCGTGCCCGCTGCTGCTGGCCATCCCGATCGCGATCGTCTCCGGCCTGTCGCGCACCGCGCGCACCGGCGTGCTCGTGCGCGACGGTGGATCGCTGGAGATACTCGGGCGCGCCCGCACGCTGCTGGTCGACAAGACCGGCACGCTCACCGTCGGCCGGCCGCGGACCTCGGAGCTGGTGATCGCGCCCGACGCCGACCGGGACGAGGTGCTGCGGCTGGCCGCATCCGTCGAACAGCTCTCGCCGCACGTGCTCGCGACCGCGATCGTGCAGGAGGCGACCGGCCGGGGACTGCGGCTGTCCACGCCGAGCGACGTACACGAGGAACCGGGCCGGGGGGTCAGCGGCCGGGTCGACGGTCGGCTGGTCCGGGTCGGGCAGCTGGCCGGCGAGCCACCGCCCTGGGCCGAGCACGCACATCAGCGAGCCGAGCTGGACGGCATGGCCACCGTGTGGGTGAGCGTCGACGAGCAGCCGGTCGGCGTACTGCTGCTGCAGGACCCGGTACGCCAGGACGCGCGGCGCACCATCCGCCGGCTGCGGGAGGCGGGGTTCGACCGGGTGGTCATGCTCACCGGCGACCGGCCGCAGGTCGCCGCCGAGGTGGCGCGCGTGGTGGGGGCCGACGACGTGATGGCCCGGTGCAGCCCGAGCGAGAAGGTCGACCGGGTACGCGCGGAGTCGGACCGGGCGGTGACGGTGATGGTCGGCGACGGGGTCAACGACGCCCCGGCACTGGCCGCCGCGCACGTGGGTGTGGCGCTGGGCGCCACCGGGGCGACCGCGTCCGCCGAGGTCGCCGACGCCGTGCTGACCGTCGACCGGCTCGACCGGCTCGCCGACACCGTGGAGATCTCCCGGCGTGCCCGGGGGATCGCGGTGCAGAGCGCGGCGATCGGCATGGGCCTCGCGCTGGGCGGAATGGGCTTCGCCGCGTTCGGCCTGCTGCCGCCTGTCGTCGGCGCGTTCCTGCAGGAGGGCATCGACGTGCTGGTCATCCTCAACGCCCTGCGCGCCCTGGGCGGTGGGGTCCGCAGCCGGCCGCTGCCCTCCGGCCTGCAGCAGATGCTCAAACAGTTCAGCACCGAGCACGAGAAGCTGCGCGACGCGCTCGCCGAGCTGCGCGCCACCGCCGATCTGATCGCGACTAACCCCGATTCACCGGACTGCGTCGGCGCGCTGCGCGCCACGCACCGGCGGCTGGCCGAGGAGATCCTGCCGCACGAGCGGGCCGAGGAGGAACGCCTGTATCCGGCGTTGGCCGGGCCGCTGGGCGGCCCGGCAGCCACCAGCACCATGAGCCGGGCGCACGTGGAGATCCACCGGCTGGTCGACCGGCTGGACGGGCACCTGCGCCAGGTGGCGGACTCGCGGCTGCGCCCCGACCAAGTCCCCGACCTGCTGGCGAACCTGTACGGCCTGGACGCCATCCTGCGCCTGCACTTCACGCAGGAGGAGGAGGACTTCTTCGCGCTGCGGTCCACCGCCGGGCCGGGCGGGCCGGCTGGATAGCATGGACACATGGCGGAGCCGCCCCCCGCGCTGCCCGCCCCGTCCGACGAGGCCGGGGCCGAACGGCACGCTCCGTCGCTCGGCCTGAGGCCGCTGTCCGGGGCCCGTCTCGACGACCTGCTGCGGGAGCTGCTCGAGCGGTTCGGTGAGGTGGTTGCCGCCCGGGAGCGGCTGCGCGGACTGCTGGACGCGGTCGTCACGGTCGGCAGCGGGCTGGATCTACGCACCACGCTGCACCGCCTGGTGGTGGCCGCGTGCGACCTGACCGACGCCCGCTACGGCGCGCTGGGCGTGATCGGGCCGGACCGGACGGTGACCGAGTTCATCACCCATGGGCTGGACGACGCGCAGCACGCCGCGATCGGCGAACCGCCGCGCGGGCGGGGTGTGCTGGGGCTGCTGATCGAGGACCCCCGCCCGATCCGCCTGCCGGATGTCACCCGCCACGCCAGCGCGTACGGGTTCCCGCCGAACCACCCGCCGATGCGCTCGTTCCTCGGCGTACCCATCCGGGTGCGCGACCGCGTGTTCGGCAACCTGTACCTGACCGAGAAGCGCGGCGGGCTGTTCACCGAGCAGGACGAGGAGATCATCGTCGCGCTCAGCGCCGCGGCCGGCGTCGCGATCGAGAACGTGCAGCTGTACGAGCAGGCGCAGCGGCGCCAGCGCTGGCTGGAGGCGGCCGCCGAGATCACCGGAACCCTGCTGGGCGAGGTGAGCCGCACCTCGGCGCTGCGGCTGATCGCCCGCCGCGCCCGCGAGGTCGCCGAGGCGGCGGCCGTGCTGGTGCTGCTGCACGACGACGAGCACGCGGAGCTGACGGTGGAGGTGGTCGAGGGCTTCGCCCCCGCGAAGCTGGCCGGAGTGAGCCTGCCGGCCGACGAGGGCGCCCTGGCCGGACTGGTGCAGGAGCAGCGGCACGTCACGGTCGAGGACCTCGACAAGGTGACGGCCTGGCCCACGCCGACGGCGACCGGGGCGGCCGTGATCGTGCCGATGGCCGTCGGCGGGCACGTGCTCGGCGCGTTGGTGGTCGCGCACGCCGCCGGCAGCCCGCAGACCTTCACCGACGCGGACATCGGGCTGGTCGAATCGTTCGCCGGGCAGGCCGCGCTCGCGCTGGAGCGGGCGCGCGCGCAGGAGGAGCGGGAGCTGCTGGCGGTGCTCGGCGACCGGGAGCGGATCGCGCGGGATCTGCACGACGTGGTGATCCAGCGGCTGTTCGCGGTCGGACTACAGCTGCAGGCCGCCGGCCGGCTGTCCGTCCGGCCCGACGTGGCCGAGCGCATCAACACCGCCGTCGACGAGATCGACGCCACTATCCGCGACATCCGCGGCGCCATCTTCGAGCTGCGTTCCCCGGCCCCCGCCGACCTGCGCACACAGATCCGCGACCTGGTCGACGAGATGGCGGACAACCTGGGTTTCCGCCCCCGGCTGCGGTTGGACGGGCCCGTCGACTCTGCGGTGACCGACGCGCTGCGCCCCGACCTGCTCGCCGTGCTGCGCGAAGCGCTGTCCAATGTGGTCAAGCATGCCCGGGCCAGTGCCGTCGACGTCGCGGTGACCGCTTCGGCGGGCACGCTCTCGGTCACCGTCACCGACGACGGCGTGGGCCTGCCGGCGCAGCAGCCCGGCGACGGCCAACGCGGACAGGGCGGGCAGGGCCTGCGCAACATCGCCGAGCGGGCCGAGGCCCACGGTGGAGCGTGGCAGGTACGGGAAAACCACCCGCGCGGCACCCGGCTGGAGTGGTCGGTGCCGCTCAGCGCCGAGTAGGCCGGGACGCGACGCCGCCGGTCAGCGGCCGGACTGCCCGCGCAGCAGCCGGCTCGCGAGCACCGCGGCCTGGGTCCGCCGTTCCAGGCCCAGCTTCGCCAACATGCTCGACACGTAGTTCTTGACGGTCTTCTCCGACAGATACATCCGGGCCGCGATCTCCCGGTTGGTCAGCCCTTCGGCGACGTGCTCCAGGATGCGGCGCTCCTGTTCGGTCAGCCCGCGCAGCTCAGCCGGCTCCTGCGGCCCGCGTCGGATCCGCTCGAGCACGCGTTGGGTGACCGCCGGGTCGAGCAGGGACTGGCCCTCGGCCACGCGGCGGACGGCGTCGACCAGGTCCGTGCCCCGGATCTGCTTGAGCACGTAGCCGGCGGCCCCCGCCATGATGGCCGAGAACAGCGCCTCGTCGTCCTCGTACGAGGTCAGGATCAGCGCCCGCACCGATGGGTCGACCGAGCGAACATCGCGGCAGACGTCGATACCCGAGCCGTCGGGCAGCCGGGCGTCGAGCACGGCGACGTCCGGACGCAGCGCGGGAATCCGGTTGGTGGCCTCCACTGCCGAGCCGGACTCGCCCACGATCTCAATATCGCCGGCACGTTCAAGCAGGTCACGCAGCCCGTGGCGGACCACCTCGTGGTCGTCGAGCAGGAAGACACGGATCACGCCCTCGTTTCTACACCCGATCGCCGCTCGGCGCAGCGGCCGAAGGTCCCGCTCGGGCCGGGACCTTGGGCCGCCCATGGTCCCGTGCGGGCCGGGGCCTTGGGCCCCGCGATAGTCGTGTCCTTCGGTCCTACTGGGCGAACCCGGTTCGCGGTGAACTGATATCGCAAACGCCGGCCAACCGGCCGGCCACCCGGAATCGGAGGACCCGATGACGACCATCGTTCCCCCGCGCCACGACAAGGCAACCGCGGACGCCGCGCAGTTCGCCGCCATGGTGGCGCCGCAAGGCATGGCCGCAGACCGGACCCCGGCCGCTGAGGAGAAGCCGGCGGCACGGCGCGGCGGGGCTGTCGCCCGCTACGCCTGGTTCGCCGCTCGGATCGGGATGGGCTGGATCTTCCTGTGGGCCTTCCTCGACAAGGTCTTCGGATTCGGCTTCGCCACCCCGCCCGGCAAGGGCTGGATCGACGGCGGCAACCCCACCAAGGGGTTCCTGAGCGGAGCCGAGGGACCGTTCGCCGGCCTCTACCACGACCTCGCCGGCACGACGTTCGCGAACGTGATGTTCATGACCGGCCTGCTCGGCATCGGCCTCGCGCTGCTGCTCGGCATCGGGATGCGCATCGCCGCGGGGGCCGGCGCCCTGCTGATGGTCATGATGTACGCCGCCGTCCTCCCGCCGACCACCAACCCGGTGATCGATGATCACCTGATCCAGGCCGTGCTGCTCATCGGGCTGGCCGCCGCAGGTGCCGGCAACACCCTCGGCCTCGGCGGTTGGTGGGCGAAGACCCGGCTGGTCAAGCGCCTGCCCTGGCTGAAGTGACCACGAAGCGTGGCATAACCGAACGCCGGCGCACCCCGTGGGGTGCGCCGGCTGATGCGTCCAGCACCGAGGTGTCGACGATGCTCCAGGATCACCGCAACCGGCCTGACAGTTCGGGACCTAAGACCCTGCCCGACGCGGGCGTGACCGGCGATGGTTGGAGCATGGAGCAGAAGGTGAGCCCGGCGGTGGAGGCGCTGGTCGCCGCGGTCGCGGCCGCCACACAGGCGCCGTCGATGCACAACACCCAGCCGTGGCGCTTCCGCGTGTCACCGGAGGCCATCGAGGTGCACGTCGATCCCGAGCGGGTGCTCCCCGTCGCCGACCCCACCTGGCGCGCGGCCCGGCTGGCCTGCGGGGCCGCGCTGTTCAACCTGCGCCTCGCGCTGGCCGCACAGGGACGGTCCCCCGTCGTGACGCTGATGCCGGACCCCCGGGTCGCCACGCTGGTGGCCCGCCTCACCTTCGGGCAGGCCCGCCCGGCGACACCCGAGGAGCGGACGCTGTTCGAGGCCATCCCCCGTCGGCGCAGCAACCGGTACCCGTTCCTCGACACGCCGGTCCCGCTTGAGCACCGGGCCCGGCTGCGTGATGCCGCCGCCCGGGAGTCCGCCTGGTTGGATTTCCTGCTCGGCCCGGTCGCGATCAGCATGATCAGCGAACTCGCGCACGCGGCGGACCGCCAATTGAGCCGCAACCCGGACTACCGGGCCGAGATCGCGAGCTGGACCCGCTACGACGGCGAGCCCAGCACGGATGGTGTGCCGGACGCCGCTGGCGGGCCATTGCCGCAGCCGTACGAGCTGCTGCCCCGGCGCGACTTCGGCAGCCGGGAGCCGTCCCGGCGGGACTACGAGACCGAGCCGCTGATCGGCGTGCTCGGCAGCCTGAGCGACTCGCCGGTCGATCAGCTCATGGCCGGGCAGGCACTACAGCGGGTACTGCTCACGGCCACCCACCACGGCCTCGTCGCCTCCCTCATCTCGCAGCCGATCGAGGTGCCGGAGATCTGCGAACAGCTGCGCATCGGGCTCGGCCGCTACGGCCCGCCGCAGATTCTGCTGCGGATCGGATACGGCACCCCCGGGGTGAGTGCGCCACGGCGGCCGGTCGACGAGGTCGTCTCACTCGGGTAGCGCCTCCCCTCGCCGCCTCGTCCGCCGGCCCACCGTTCATACTTGCGCGGTTGCGGCAAGCGGATACACGGCGCGGGCCACGTGGGCAAGATTGAATAGTGGTTCCGGACACACCGGGCGGATAGGAAGGGGCGGGCATGGCGCAGGGTCAGAGCACGCAGGACAGGCCGCTCGCCGCGGCCCTCGCGCAGGCGGCGACCGTCGCCCGGCTCGCGCCGTCAGTGCACAACACCCAGCCCTGGCGGTGGCAGGTGGAACCGGAGCATCTCGACCTGTACGCCGAGCGGAGCCGGCAACTGCCCGTGGTGGACCCGCATGGCAGGCTGTTGCTGCTCAGTTGCGGCGCTTCGCTGCACCACGCCCGACTGGCGCTGATGGTGCAGGGCTGGCAGCCGACGGTGAGCCGGCTCCCCGACGAAGCGGACCCCGACCACCTGGCCCGGATCACCGCCACGGAGCGGATACCGGTCAGCCCGGCCTCGATGCGGCTGTACCAAGCGGCCGAGATCCGGCACACCGACCGCCGGGCGCTGACCGACACCCGGGTACCGCCGCAGGCCATCGAGACGATGCGGGCGGCGGTCGAGGCGGAGGGCAATCACCTGCACGTGCTGCGGCCCGACCAGATCGCCGACCTGGCGTCGGCGGCGGCCCGCGCGGACGCGATCGGGCTGGCCGATCCGGCCCAGCGCGCGGAGATGTCCGCCTGGGTCGGGGGCGAGCGCGACCAGGGTCTCGGCGTGCCCGATTCGGTGATCCCGCACACCACCCCGCAGACGGAGGTTCCACTGCGGGACTTCGGGCGGGCCGGCACGCTGGATCCGGGCGGCGGGCACGACCGGAACGCCGTCTACGGGGTGCTGTTCGGCAGCGGAGACGAGCCGCCGGACTGGCTGCGCGCCGGTGAGGCGCTGAGCGCTCTGTGGCTGACCGCGACGGAGAGCGGCGTCTCGGTGCTGCCGTTCAGTTCGGTCATCGAGGTCGGCGCCGCGCGGGAGCGCATCCGCGGCATGCTCGCCGGGGTAGGGCAGCCGTACCTGGTGCTGCGGTTCGGGGTCGCCGATTCCGCCAGCCCCGGTCCGGTCGGCACCGGCCGGCTGGCGCCCGAGCATGTGGTCCGCCTGCCGCCGTCGGCCACCGGTCCGTCCGATCAGGACGGCTAGCCGGTACGGTCGGCCGCGACGCCGGAGCGATCCCCCACCCGCCGTCCGAATCGATGGTCTGACCGGTAATCCAGCGGGCCTGATCGGACACCAGCGATCCTTCACCAGTGCGGCGCTGCCACGATTCGAAGTGGATGACGGACTGAAGGCACGTGAATGTCGTCCACGTCACGTAGCATCGTCTGATGCCGTTCTTGAGGTACTTCCGCTCATTGATTGTCGTTGGCGGGTATCTCGTGGCCTTGGTGCTGGTCACCCTGGACGCGCGCCGCGAATGGAGTGCATACGAGCTTGTCGTGCTGTTCGTGCTGCTCGGTGCGCTTGCGGCGATCCCAGCGGGATTGGTGAGCTCGCCGAGATTCCGCCTGGCCGCCCTGGTCACACACACCCTCGGCGCCGGGGTCGTCGCACTGGCCCTGCACGATACGGCCGACAAGCGGGCGCTGTGGGCGTATGCCGTCTTCGCCGTGTTGGCGCTAGCGTCGCCAGCCAGCCGGCCGGCGCTCGGCCGGACGACCCTGGTTGGCGTGGGGCTGGCACTCATCCTCACCGTCGGCATCTCGGCACCCGCACTGGCTTGGGATGGCAGGCAGCCCGGGGCGGTGGTGTGCGTACGGCCGGGAGAGCCCGCTTACGAACTGGTGCGCGAGAGCCACCGCTTCGACCCGAATCACATCATTGCGGGTTTCGGCATAGAAGGGCCGAACGCACCCTGCCTCGAGGTGCAGTTCGATGCTGGTGCCATTGCCGGTGACGCCGACGACGTCGTACACCGCTACTCCCAGGACCCGAGGGTCATCTCGGTGACCCGCGCAGACTGACGGACGCTCACGGCATCGCAGGCACGTCGAGCGCAGGAGGGGCCGAGACTGGTGGGTCAGGCGTACGAGCGGCGTTGGTGACGGACGAGCCGACCTGTACGCCGGGTTCTGTACCGGCGATCGAGTCGCCGGTGGCGGCCATCCCTCTCGGCCTGCCGTCGCCGACAGGCTCTAGCGGCCTACCCGCAGGCATCGGACGGGCCGCCCTCTCCGATCGTCACGGCCCAGCGCGCCTTTCAGCGCTGCGCGACCAGCGACGATCGATCGCCTGCGCAGGCCGGCGCACCGCGGCACCGGCCCTCTTGGCCTTGCTCCGGGTGGGGTTTGCCGAGCCACCCCGGTCACCCGGGGTGCTGGTGGGCTCTTACCCCACCGTTTCACCCTTACCGGACGTACGTCCGGCGGTCTGTTCTCTGTGGCACTTTCCCGCGGGTCGCCCCGGGTTGCCGTTAGCAACCACCCTGCCCTGTGGAGCCCGGACGTTCCTCGGCGGTCGGGTGCTCAGCGCACCCACCGACGCGGCCGCCCGGCCGACTCGTCCGTCGTGCAGGTAATACTACGTCCAGCCACCCCGGATCATTCCCAGAATGGTCCTGTTACATGGTCTTTTGGGCGATTTGTCGGCCTGTTGGGTACCCCACGCCGCCGAGTCATCGTTTGGGGTGACTGCGACCGTCACAGGGCCTCGGACCTGGCTGCGGCGTCCATCGCGGCGTTGGCGAGCGCGTCGGCCCGGGCGTTCTGGTTGCGCGGCACCCACCGGAACACGACCGAGTCGAACCGGCGGACCAGCCCCGCGGCCTGCGCGGCGAGCGGGCGCAGTCCCGGGTGCTTGATCTGCCACCGGCCGGACATCTGCTCGACCACGAGCTTGGAGTCCATCCGGACCTCGACCTCCACCGCCCCCAGTTCGGCCGCCGCGGCGAGCCCGGCGATCAGCCCGGAGTACTCGGCGACGTTGTTGGTCGCCACCCCGATCGCCTGGCTGCGTTCAGCGAGCACCTCCCCGGTCGCCGCCGCGCAGACCACCACGCCGTAGCCCGCCGGCCCGGGGTTGCCCCGCGCCCCGCCGTCGGCCTCGACGATGACCTTCAGCCGCCCGCTCCTGAGGTCCGCAGCCCGCCCGCTCGTGGGACCCGCAGTCCGCCCGCTCACAGCCCCGATTCCGGAGTGCGGACCAGGATGCGCCGGCACTCGTCACAGCGCAGCACCTCGTCGGGCGGGGCGGCCTTGAACCGGGCGCGCTCGCTGCCGGACAGCTCCAGCCGGCAGCCCTCGCAACGGCCGGCGCGCAGCAGCGCAGCGCCCACGCCCCCGGCCTGCTCGCGGATCCGCTCATAGAGCGCGACGAGGTCGGCCGGCAGGTCGGCGACGAGCGGCTGGCGGCCGCTGGCCCGGAACTCCTCGTCTCGGGCGATGTCGGCCAGGGCCTGGTCGCGGCGCGCCTCGACCGCCGCCGCCTGCTCCCGCGCCGCGGCCAGGCGCTGTTCCACCTCGGTGAGTACGGCCTGCGCCTGCTCGCGTTGCTCCATCAGCTCCAGTTCGGCGTCCTCCAGTTCGGACTGGCGCCGGTTCAGCGACACCAGTTCGTGCTGGAGGGCCTCGAGTTCGCGGGCCGGGCCGGTGCCGGCGTCGAGCCGGGCCTGGTTCTTGTCCTTGCGGGCACGCACCTGCTCGATGTCGCGCTCGAACCGCGCGATGTCCCGGTCGAGGTCGTCGACGGCGACCTGGGCACGCACCCGCTCGTCCTCCAGCTCCGAGATCTCCCGGTGCAACCGCTCCAGTTCGGCGTGCTCGGGCAGGTTGCGCCGGCGGTGGGCCAGCTGGGCGAGTGCAGTGTCGATCGCCTGCACCTCGAGCAGCCGGCGCTGCGCTTGGGGGTCGGCCTTCACTTAACGAGGCTCCTTCGGTTTGCTGTGGACGGTCCACGGATCCGTATCCACTTCGGACACCACGGCGGTGACCCCGACGCCGGTGCGCAGGTGCTCGACCACGTCGTCGAGCCACGGGCGCTCGGTGGCCCAGTGCGCGGCGTCGAGCAGGGCCGGGCCACCGGCGGCAACGGTCTCGCTGGCGGGGTGGTGCCGCAGGTCGGCGGTCAGATAGGCGTCGGCACCGATCCGCGCGGCGTCGGCGAGGAACTCCTGACCGGACCCGCCGCAGACCGCCACGGTCTCGATGACCCGTCGCGGATCGCCCGCGGCTCGCACACCCCACACGGTCGGCGGCAGCGACCGGGCAGCGTACTCGGTCAGCTCCTCGAGGGTCAGCGGCGCCGGCAGGGTGCCGACCCGGCCGAACCCCCGGGCCGGATCGGCGGCGAGCGGCCGCAGCGGCCGCAGGTCACGCAGCCCGAGCCGGGCGGCGAGCGCGTCGGACACCCCGGGGGTGGCGACATCGGCGTTGGTGTGCGCGACGAAGAGCGCCATGTCCCGCTTGATCAGGTCGTGCACGATGCGGCCCTGGTACGTGGTCGGCGCCACGCTCGACACGCCGCGCAGCAGCAGCGGGTGGTGCGCGACGATCATCTGGGCGCCGATCTCCAGCGCCTGCGCAACCGTCTCGGGCACGCAGTCCACCACGCACAGCACGGTGTCGACCCGCGCCGACGGCTCGCCGAGCACGAGGCCTACCCGGTCCCAGTCCTCGGCCCACTCGGGCGGGTACCGCTGCTCGAGCGCGAACGCGACCTCGGCCACGGTCGGAGAGGTGTCTGGGGTCAGTGCCACGGGCGCGAGGCTACCAGCGTTGCCGCCCGACCGGGCTGGTAGCGGCACCGGCCGCGGCAGACCGGTGATCCGTGCGGCCGGCTCAGACCGTCACCCCCATCTGTTCGGCGAGTTCGGCGACGGTCGACGGTGGAGCCCTCCGGGCGCGACGCAACAGGTCGGTGACCACCTCGTGGGCGAGCCGGCGGCAGCGGATCTCCGACGGGGCGAGGCGGTCGGCTTCCAGGAGCATCTCGCCCGCCCGGTCCAGCTTGCCGAGCTGGGCGTACCCCCGGGCCACGTCCAGGAGGTGGTTCGCCCGCCGCTCGGGCAGCAGCGCGGCGAAGGCGCCGGGGTCGAGCCTGTCGTGGATCTCGACGGCGAGCGCGGCGTCACCCAGTTCGACCGCGGCGGCCGCCCGGTGCAGCTCCACGTTGGTCGGGCCGAAGCACGTCCAGTAGTGGTTCTCGTCGTCGCCGACCTGCTTGGCCGCGTCCCCGGCGCAGTACAGCAGATCGCGTACGGTCGCGCCGTCATCCCCGTGCGCGGCCGCCATCGCGCCCTGCAGCAGCAGCGTGCCGTAGACAGACAGGCGCTGCGGCGTGGTCGGTTCGCCCCCACCGCCCGGAGCGAGCCGCGTGGCGATGTCGATGTTGATCTCCAGAGCCGCACGGGGACGTTCGAGGCCGAGCAGGGCGTTGCCCGCCCGGCAGGTGGCGGTGCCGGCCAGCAGCGGATCGCCGGCGCGCTCCGCGACGGTGATCGCCCGGTCGGCGGCCAGCCAGGCGAGCTCGTGCTCGCCCAGCTTGCGCAGCACCGACGAGGCGATCTGGTAGACCTGGGAGAGCAGGTGGGCGGAGCGGTCGTCCTCACCCGTGCCGGCGTACACGGCGTCGGCCGCCTGCGCCTCGCGCAGCAGCTTGGGCAGCGAGCGGACCAGGCTGTCGTACTTGGCGCGCTGGAAGGTCAGCCAGGCGTGCCCGATCGCCTTGCGCATGTCGGTCAACCGCGGCGCCTCGGGCGGGGGGCGCAGGAACATGCTGAGCTGGTCGTAGCGCTCCAGGGCCGCCCGGATCTCCTCCACCTCGGCCGGGTCGACGCCGTTGGCGCCGTCTGTCCGGCGCTCCGGCTCCCGGCCGTGCAGCACCTGCACGTCGACCTGGAGCACGTCCGCGATCTCGTACACCACCGAGAGCTTGTCGAGCCGGCGTACCCCCCGCTCGACCTTGTCCACCCAGCTCTTCGACTTGCCCAGCCGATCGGCGAAGACCTGTTGCGACAGCTTGCGCCGGCTGCGCCAGTACGCCACCCGGCGGCCGATGGGCAGCTCGTCCACGTCCGTTCCCTCCCCTGCCCCTACGTGGCACCGGTCGGGATAAAGCGCGAATATCGCACAAACTGTGCGTTTCGCCCGAGCTCGATGCCCGTTAGGTCTTATGCAAGTTGCAAACGGCTCTTGTCATCTGCAACGACCGGTCGGACAGCCGGTGACGGCTGCCGATCCCAGGAAACCGGAAAGTAGCTTCGCCATGGGATGGACCATGCGCACGCTCGAGCGCTCGCGCCTCGCCCGCGCGGCGGCGCGGTACGTCATCCACGGCTGGGATGTCGTTCCGGGCGCCCACTTCAGCGGCACGCGGTTCCGCTGCGATGACCTCGGCTGCCCGACGGTCGGCTGTCACCCGGCGACCGAACACTGGCAGCAGTTGGCGACCCGCGACCCGTCGGTGGTCGAGGCGTGGTGGCACCGCACCCCCTACGCGGTCCTGCTGCCGACCGGACGGGCCTTCGACGTGATAGAGGTGCCCGCGCTGCTGGGGCTCTGGGCGCTGCGCGAGGCGCCCCGCTCGCCCGGGCCGGTCGCGGTCTCGGCGGCCGGGCGCTGGATGTTCCTGGTGTCCCCCGGCGACGGCCTGCGGCCCGAGCTCGCGGACCAACTCGACGTGATCCTGCACCGCGACGGTTCGTGGATCGCCGCGCCGCCCACCCGCGAAGCCGTCGGCCGGGCCCGCTGGCAGACCTCGCCGGAGCAGGTCGGCTGGCGGCTGCCCGCCTCTTACGAGGTGCAGGACCTGCTGGTCCGCGCGCTTCGCAGCGCCGCCTGGCGGCTGGCCCGCACCCGCGGTCGGCCGGTGAGCTCCACCCCGGCTCCTGCCGTCTGAGCCGAACGCCTTCACCGCCAGGCGCACCGCTTGCTGCCGGGCCGCTCGGCACACCAGGCCTCGCCGACCGAGCATGCGGCCGTTCGTCGCGGTTGCGGTGCGATCCGGCATACTCCCGCCACGGTAATCCGACCCGGCGGCCGCCCGCGAGCCTACCGACCAAAATCGACAGATATCTCCTGATTCGGTCGCTGGTTGAGCTTTCCTGACCGGGCCTTGTGGCCGATCCAGTTTGGATGGCTGGGGCGGCGATGGTGTCTACGAGGCCCTGTTGCTCTGCATCAGGAACACGAGCAGAGCAACAGTTATCCGCTCTGCTCGCGAACGTGCAGCAGAGCAACAGGGCGGTGCGTGCAGTCATCCGGCCCGGCGACGAAGGTCATCTGGCCAGGCGACGAGCGGTCCTGCACTTGTGATCGATGCCTCCCGATCAGGCGCGGTCAGTCCCGGAACCGCGCCGCCATCTCGTCCTGGAAGGTCTCGATCCAGCGCATGAGGTAGTCACGCTCGAACCGAGCCGGGTTCTCCTCGTACGCCGCGCGGCCGTGCGGCGTCCAGAACGCCGACTCCGGCACCGCGTCCGCACCGTCGGGAATGAACTTGAGCACCTCGCCGAGGGCCGCCACACCGAGGGCGAACGCCTGCCTGCGCTCGTCCCGGGTACCGCTGTCCGGCGGCGCCGATCCCTCCTGAATGGCCGCGTCGGCGATCATCCGCCACTCGCCTGCGTCGAAGAGCCGGGAGTGCTCAGGCCCGCCGAAGAACACCAGGTCGTCGGGGCCGGGCACCGCGGGTTTCTCCGGCAGCCGGAAGGTGAACTCCCGCTGCTCGCCGCAGCCCGGGCAGATTCCGAAGTAGCGCCGGGCCGGTGCCCCGTCGTCGTGGGTCAGCGCGTCCTGCCAGTCCACGTCGCTTCGGTGGCATCGCTGGCACGGGTGCAGGTCCAGGTAGAGGTGCGCTTCATCCCGGCTGCGCGCAATCGGCAGTACCACGTGTACCTCCCCATCGATCGACCGATGGTAGCGTTTCGATGCTGATCGAACGGTGGTCGCTCGGCTGATCGAGAACCGGATCGAAAGGACATCATGGAACTGCAGCGTGACGACCGCACCAGCCGCAAGCTGGGCGTGGTGGGAATCGCCTGGGGTCTGTTCAGCATCCTCCTCGGCGGCGTGTTCGCTCTCGTCGCGGGCCGGGTGCACTTCATCTCGCTGATCACCTGGGGATCCGGCGGTCTCTTCCTCCTGGCCGGCGTCATCGTGTTCCTTGGGACCCTGCGTCGATTTCAGATCGCCGTCAACGAATCCGGTCTGATCGTCCACACCGAAGGGTGCGACTTCGAAGGCTCCTGGGACCAGGTGGATGCGATCAGCATTGAAACAGTGCCCCTCCCCACGGCGACCGGCGGCGCACTGAGTCAGCTGGTGCTCTGGCTCCCCGAGGGGGTGCCGATGCGGCATCGCCCGAAATTCCCCGGGCCGGACGGCCGCAAAGGCTACCGTCTGGTCGAGATCAGCGATCTGGTGGAGACGCCGGAACAGGTCGTCGCCGCCCTGCAGCGGTACGCCGGGTCCAAGTTCCGCTCCCCCGCGCAGGTCGCCTGACCGTGGCCCACGCTCGACGCGCGGCCCGCGCCCGCCAGCTGGCGGCGCGGGCGCGTCGAGGAGGCGGTCAACCATCTCCCACGGTGGGCGCGGCTGGGTTCGAACCAGCGACCCCCCGCTTGTAAGGCGGGTGCTCTTCCACTGAGCTACGCGCCCGGCACCAGGTGAGGTCCCCAGGAGCGGCTAGCTTACCCCGCCGGGAGCCGGTCACCCGAACCGGCCGGGCCCCGGCCGGCAGGCAGCGCGCGCAGGCAAGATCCGGCGGCCGGAGGCACAAGATCCGGCGGCCGGAGGCAAGAGTCCGGCTGCCCGGTGGTCACCGGGCAGCCGGACCCCAAGCTCCTCGGACCGGCAACGCTCCTGCCAGCACCCGCTAGGCGCGCAGCGCGGCGAGGGCCTTGCGCCAGGCGTCCTGGTCGCGCGGCTCGCCGGGCATGTTCATCTCCGCAAACCGGACAATACCCTCCCGGTCAATGATGAACGTGCCGCGGTTGGCGATGCCGCGCTCCTCGTTGAACACGCCGAACTTCCGGGCCACCTCACCGTGCGGCCAGAAGTCGGACAGCAGCGGGAACTGGAACCCCTCCTGCTGCGCCCAGGTCTTCTGCGCGAACACCGAGTCGACGCTGACGGTCAACACCTGAACGTCGTCGTTGACGTACTGGTTCAGGTTGTCCCGGACCTCGCACAGCTCGCCGTGGCAGATACCGCTGAACGCCAGCGGGTAGAACACGAGCAGCACGTTGCGTTGACCGCGGAAGGACGACAGGGTCACGTCCTGGTTGTTCTGATCCTTGAGCGTAAAGTCTGGCGCCTCGGCCCCTACCTCGATCATGACTGCCTACCCTAACCGGCCCTACCGGCGGCCACGCGCGGCGCGCGGCGCGACCAGGCGGACGCCCGTCCAGTCCTGCCCGGCGTTCACCGTCGACGTCTGCTGCAGCCCGGCGGTCAGCGCCGCCTCGTTGATCTCGCTGGGCTCGATGTGACCGGGCCGGCCCGCCTTCGGTGTGAGCAACCACACCACACCGTTGTCGGCCAGTGGTCCCCGGGCGTCGACGAGCAGGTCGACCACGTCCCCGTCGCCCTCGCGGTACCACAGCAGCACCACGTCGACGACCTCGTCGGTGTCCTCGTCGACGAGCTCGCCGCACCGTTCGATCAGGGCCTCGCGGAGATTCTCGTCGACGTCTTCGTCGTACCCCATCTCCATGACGACCATCCCCGGCTCGATGCCGAACCGGTCCGCCAGGCTGCGTACGCCGTCGGCCTGACCAGCGGTCGCGCTCACTGCCAAATGCCTCCTTACCATTCGCCACCTGCGAGGGTAGCGGGGATCGTTAGCGCGTAGTCCACACTCCCAGGCCGCCGCCGCGCAAGAGGCACACCGTACCGATCCGCGGACGATCGGGCGACCTCCCCCGGGCTAACGGGCCAGCAGCGCCCGCGCCCCACGCATGATCGCCTCCTCGCCGACCAGGACGTGCGCGGCGGCGGGGCCGAGCGGGACCAGCGAGTCCACCGAGGCCACCCGGCGGGCCACGCCCACGTACCCGCCGTCCACCAGCGCGGCGAGCACCCCCTCCCCGACGCCGCCCGCCCGGCGGGTCTCGTCGACGACGAGCACCCGGCCGGTGGCCGAGGACTCGCGGACGATGTCGGCCACCGGCATCGGCGACAGCCAGCGCAGATCCACCACCCGCACGCCGACCCCCTCCTCCGTCAGGCGCCGGGCGACACGCAGCGACATGCGTACGCCGTTGCCGAAGGTGACGATGGTGAGGTCCTCGCCCGAGCCGATCCGGTAGACCCTCGCCCGCCCGATCGGCACGTGCGTCGCCGCCCACTCCTGCGGCGGCGGGTACTCGGCGAGCCACTGCCCGTCGCCCTCGGCGTACAGGTCGCGGGTGTGGTAGAGCGCGATCGGCTCCACCAGGACGCACACGCTGCCGTCCACCCTGGCGGCGGCCAGGCACGTGCGCAGCAGCGCCGCGGCGTCGTCCGGGCGGGCCGGCACGGCCACGACCAGCCCGGGGATGTCGCGCAGCACCGCGACGGCGTTGTCGTTGTGGAAGTGGCCGCCGAAACCCTCCTGGTACGCGAGCCCGGCGATGCGCACCACGAGCGGGTTGCGGTACGCCCCCTGCGAGAAGAAGCGCAGCGTGGCCGCCTCGCCGCGCAGTTGGTCCTCGGCGTTGTGCAGGTACGCCAGGTACTGGATCTCGGGCACGGGCAGCATCCCGGCCAGCCCCGCGCCGAGCGCCAGGCCCAGGATCGAGGTCTCGTCGAGCAGCGTGTCGAAGACCCGGTGGCCGCCGAACCGCTCACGGAGGCCCTTCGTCACGCCGTACACACCGCCCTTGACCCCGACGTCCTCGCCGAAGACGAGCATCCCGGGCTCGGTCAGCAGCGCGTCGGTGAGCGTCGCGTTGATCGTCTGCGCCAGGGTCAGCGCGCCCGCCTGCTCGGGCAGCCGACCGTTGAACGCGCCGAGCCGGGCGGTGGCCAGCTCCCCGCTGGCCCGGGCCGCGGCGTCCGCCACGGCCCGGGCCACGCGCGCGGGACGACGTGGGGCGAGCGGCGCGACGACCTCGGCCGCCGAAGCGAGCTTGGGCTCGTCGAGCACCTCCTCGGCCACGGCGCGCACCCGCCAGCCGATCTCGTCGTAGCGTGCCAGCAGCTCCTTCGGGGTGGCGAGTCCCGCCTCGACGAGCAGCCGCGCGGTGGCCACCAGCGGGTCGCGCGCCAGGTCGCGGGCGATCTCGCCGGGTGCGCGGTAGGCGATCTCGGCGTCCGCCCCGGCGTGGCCCATGAGGCGGACCGTGGTCAGGTGCAGGACGGCCGGGCGGCGGTGGCGGCGCACCCAGGCCGCCGCGTCGCTCGCCGCCTCGTACGCCTCGACGAGGTCGCATCCGTCGGCGGCGACGTAGCGCAGTCCCGGGCGGGAGCGCAGCGCGGCGGCGACCCAGCCGTCGGGCGAGCGCACGCTGATGCCGATGCCGTTGTCCTCGCAGACGAACAGGACCGGTACCCGCAGGCCGCTGTGGTCGCACCAGCCGGCGGTGTTGAACGCGGCGGTCGCCGTCGCGTGGTTGACCGAGGCGTCGCCGAAGGAGCAGATCACGATCGCGTCGGCCGGCCAGCGCGACGGGTCGGCGGGCGGCGCGTCGGCGGGCCGGAGGCGGGCGGCCCGTTCGATGGCGAGCGCGAGCCCTACCGCGCGGGGCAGATGGGAGGCGATCGTCGACGTGGTGGGGATGACGTTGAGATCGGGGTGGCCGAACACCTTGTGCCGTCCCCCGGCGATCGGCTCGTGGGCCGACGCGACGACCCCGCGCAGCACGTCACGCACCGGGTCGGTGCCCTCCACCCCGGCGGCGCGGGCGCAGTAGAAGGCGCCGGAGCGGTAGTGCAGCAGGGCGGGGTCGCTTCGGCGGACCGCGGCGGCGAGGGCGGCGTTGCCCTCATGGCCACAGGAGCCGATCGTGTAGTAGCCGTCCCCGAAGCTGCGCAGCCACCGGGCAGCCAGATCGAGGTGGCGGCTGGTGATCTGCGCGTCGAACAGCTCCAGCGCGCGCCGGCCGGTGAGCCTGGCGCCCTCGCGCACCGGCGCCTCGGCGTCCGGCGCGGGCTCCGGCCGGTCGGGGACGGCGAGGCCGGCGACGGCCGCGCGGAACCGCGCATCGAGATCCTGCGGGGTAGTCACGCCGGACAGCATCGCTGACCGGGTGGCGCCGGTGGCGCCCGGGCGAGTACAGTTTCCATAGTTCAAAAATTTCTGAAGCTTGGAAAAGCTGGGAGGCCACCGGGGTGGCGCAGGTAGGCCCGTCGATGCTGCGGCAGTACGTGGAGGAGTTCGGCACCGTGCTCA
Source organism: Micromonosporaceae bacterium (assembly GCA_047459115.1). GTDB lineage: Bacteria > Actinomycetota > Actinomycetes > Mycobacteriales > Micromonosporaceae > VSCG01. The sequence continues at coordinate 2,204 of VSCG01000039.1, read as the reverse complement.
CCGGCATGGGCCTGCCCCCGGCGTACGGGAAGCTGCTGGCCTGGCTGCTCGTCTGCGATCCCCCCGCCCAGTCCGTCTCGGAGATCGCCAGCGGGACCGGCCTGTCGATGGGCTCGGCCAGCACCGGCGCGCGGATGCTGGAGCGGTCCGGGCTGATCCGCCGGGTGGCGGTGCCGGGGCGGCGCGGCCGGTTCTACGAGATGACGCCGGACGCGGTCGTGCGCCGCGCGGCGGACGCCCACCAGTACCGCCAGTTCCGCGAGCTGCTCGACCAGGGCCTGGCGCTGCTCGGCGACGAGCCGGGCCCGCGCACCGAGCGGCTGCGGATGACCAGGGACTTCTACCGGTTCATGGAGCGTGAGATCGCCGACCTCGTGCGCCGCTTCCTGGCGGAGCACCAAGGCGAAGGGAGGAGAGCGTGATGGCTGACACCCCCGCCATCCGCACCGAGGGCCTGGTCAAGTCGTACGGCCGCAACCGCGGGATCGCGGGCCTGGATCTGGAGGTCCGCCCCGGCGAGGTGTACGGCTTCCTGGGCCCGAACGGGTCGGGCAAGACCACGACGATCCGGCTGCTGCTCGACCTGATCCGGCCGACCGCCGGGCGGGCCACCGTCCTCGGGCTGGACCCGTGGCGGCAGGGCCTGCGGCTGCGCGCCCGGGTCGGCTACCTGGCCGGCGATTTCGTCGTCGATGGCCGGCAGACCGGGCGGGAGCTGCTCGACTACCTCGGGAACCTGCGCGGTGGGGTGCCCCGGGTCCGCGTCGACGAGCTCGCCGAGCGGCTCGGGCTGGACCTGGGCCGCCGGATCAAGAGCCTGTCCAGGGGCAACCGCCAGAAGCTCGGGGTGGTGCAGGCCTTCATGCACCGACCCGAGCTGCTCATCCTCGACGAGCCGACCAGCGGTCTGGATCCGCTGCTGCAGCACGAGTTCGTCACGATGGTGCGCGAGGCGAAGGCCGCCGGGCAGACCGTCTTCATGTCCTCGCACGTGATGAGCGAGGTGCAGCAGACCGCGGATCGGGTCGGCATCATCCGTGAAGGCCGGCTGGTCGCCGTGGAGCGCATCGAGGACCTGCGGGAGCGGGCCGTGCGCCGGGTGCAGATCCAGTTCGCCGATCCGGTGGATCGGGCCGAGTTCGAGCGGCTGCCCGGGGTGAGCGAGCTGACCGTCGACGGCGGCACGCTGCGCTGCCGGCTGGACGGGCGCGCCGACGACCTGGTCAAGGCCGCGGCCCGGCACACCGTGGTGAGCCTGCTGTCGGAGGAGCCGGACCTGGAGGAGATCTTTCTCACCTTCTACAACGGTGGGACCGGTCGGACCGAGGAGGCGAGCCGTGCTGCGTAACGTCTTCACCAAGTGGCTGCGCGACGCGCGTTGGTCGCTGCTCGGCTGGGCGATCGCGGTCCCGGCGGTCGCCGCCATGTACGCCGCGTTCTGGCCGTCGATGCGCAGTCCCGAGATGATGCGGGCGCTGGAGGCGTACCCGGAGAGCGTGCTGGAGGCGCTGAACTACAACGACGTCACCAGCGCCGCCGGGTACCTGTCCAGCGCGGTGTACGGCCTGCTGATCTCGCTGCTGATGGCGGTGTTCGCGATCGGGGCCGGCACCCGGGCGGTCGCCGGCGACGAGGAGGCGGGGACCCTGGACCTGGTGCTGGCCTACCCGGTCAGCCGCACCCGCCTGGCGCTGCAGCGGTTCGCCGCCCTCGCCGTGGCCATCGGGATCATCTGTACGGTGCTGTGGCTGGCCATGGTCGCGCTGCGCGGCCCGGCGCAGCTGGAGGGCATCTCCGTCGGCGAACTCGCCGCGATGACGCTGCAGCTCGGGCTGTTCGCGGCGGCGTTCGGCGCGCTCGCGTTCGCGATCGGCGCGGCGACCGGCCGCAAGGCGCTCACGCTCGGGATCAGCGCCGGCGTGGCCGTGCTGGGGTACCTCGCCAACGGGGTGATCCCGCAGGTCGAAGGGCTGGAGTGGGTGCGCAACCTGTCCCCGTGGCACTGGTATCTGGGCGGGGATCCGCTCGTCAACGGCCTGCAGCCGCGCGGCTCGGCCCTGCTGTTGGCCGTCACCGCCGTGCTGGTCGCCGCCGGCGTCCGGGCGTTCGCCCGCCGCGACGTGGCCGTCTGACCGACCTGCGCCAACCCGGGAGTCTGCGCTAACCCGGGAGGAAGGACAGCCGCACCTCGCGGGACGGGTTGT
>VSCG01000038.1:0-23312 GCA_047459115.1 Micromonosporaceae bacterium | reverse complement strand
ACGCCGAGCAGGGTGCTCTTGCCGGCGCCGCTCGGGCCGACGACGGCCACCCGGCGCCCGGGCGGCACCCGTAGGTCCACATGGGACAGCGCCGGGGGTCGGTCGTCCGCGTAGCGGACGCTCACGTCCCGCGCGACCAGCTCGACGGGCGGCACGAGCCGCCGGCCGCCCGCGGGCCTGTCCGCGGGCGCTGGGTCGAGCAGCTGGGCCACCCGGCGAACCGCGGCGCGGATCTCCACCCAGCGGCGGGCGGCGGCGACCAGCGCCAGCGACGCCTCGACCGCCATCAGGGTGGCGACCGCGAGCACCGCGGTGGCCACCCCGCCCGCGCCGGCCCGCAGCGCGGCGACGGTGGCCGCGGCGGCCGTGGCGCCGGCGACCAGCACGCCCGCACCGTCGACCGCGAAGGCCGCCCGGGCCAGCCGCCGCTCCAGGGCGGCCAGGCGGCCCGCCCGCTCAGCCGCCCGCCGCAGTGCGCCGTCGCTCGCCCCGTAGGCCGCCAAATCCGCCGCCCCGTGCGTCAGGTCGACGGCGTCGGTCGCGAGCGCACCGCGCAGGGGAGCGACCTGGTCGGCGGCGCGTCGGGCCAGGGCGGCGGCGAGCGCCGGCAGCCCGGCGCCGGCGACGAGCAGGCCGCCGGCGACAGCCGCCCCGGCGGCCGGGGCGACGAACAGCGCGCCGCCCACGGTCGCCAGCGCCACGACCGCGGCGGCCGCGCCCGGCACGAGGCAGCGCAGCAGCAGATCCTGCACGCCCTCCACATCGGACACCATGCGGCTGAGCAGGTCACCCGTGCGCTGCGCGGCCCGGTCCCGCGCGGCGAGCGACCCGTACACCCGGGCCCGCACCTCGGTGAGCAGCCGCAGCGTCGCGTCGTGGCCGGCGAGCCGCTCGGCGTAGCGCAGCACGCCGCGGCCGACGGCGAGGGCCCGCACGGCGACGATCGCGACGGTGAGCGCGGTCAGCGGTGGCCGGTCAGCCGCACGCACCAGCAGGTACGTGGCGGTGGCGAGCAGGCCCAGCCCGGCCAGTTCGGTCAGCGCCGCGAGCACCCCGGCCAACAGCAGCCGGGGCAGGTACGGCCGAGCGAGGCTGGCGAGCGTGCGGTAACGGCGCGTCATCTCGGCGCCCTGTCTCGTCATACCGGCACCGCCTCCCGGACCAGCCCGTCCTGGACGTGCAGCACCCGGTCGACGTGTTCGAGCAGCGCCGGACGATGCGCGACGAGCAGCGCCGTCCGCCCGGCGGTGAGCCGGCGCGCCGCGGCGAGCACCGCGGCCTCCGAGGCCGCGTCCAGGCGGGCGGTCGGCTCGTCGAGGAGGACGAGCGGGCCGGCCTCCGGCTGCCCCGCGTCACCAGCGAGCTGGCACCGGAGGAACGCCCGGGCCAACGCCACCCGTTGGCGCTGCCCGCCGGACAGCCCGTACCCGCGTTCGCCGAGCACGGTGTCCAGCCCTTCGGGCAGTTCGGCGACGACCGGGTCGAGCGCCGCCGCCCGTACCGACTCGCGCACCAGCGCCAGTGGCGCGTCGGGTGCCCCGAGGCGGATGTTGTCGGCCAGCGACGCGGCGAACAGGTGCGGACGCTGCGGCACCCAGGCCAGCCGACGTCGCCAGCGGTCGAGGTCCAGGTCCCGCAGGTCGACCCCGTCCACGGTGATCCGCCCCTCGCTCGGCGTGACGAACCCGAGCAGCAGCGCGAGGATCGTCGACTTGCCCGATCCGGACGGCCCGACCAACGCCACTCGCTCGCCGGCCCGGACCTCGAACGAGGCGTCGCGCAGCGCCACGGCACGCTCGTAGCGCACCGTCACGTCCTCGAAGCGGATGACCTCGAAGCGGATGACGTCGAAGCGCTCCGACGCCCGCGCAGACGCGGCGCGCGGCCGGCCTGGCGCGGCCGATCGGGCCGGCGGGGCGGGCGCGGGCGGCGGGACGGCCAGTGCCTCGTCCAGCGCGGTGAGGCCCTCCACGCTGGCGTGGAACTTCGCGCCGGCGGCGCGCAGCGGCAGGTACGCCTCGGGTGTGAGCAGCAGCACTAGCAGCGCGGTGTGCAGCGGGAGGGTACCGCCCAGCACCCGCAGACCGACCGGCACCGCGACCAGCGCCACGGACACGGTGGCCACCAACTCCAGCACGAGGGCGGACAGGAAGGCGATGCGCAGCGCCCGCATGGTGGCGACCCGGTGCGCGTCGGCCATCCGGCGCACCGCGGCGACCTGCGCCCGCGCCCGGCCGAACACCCGCAGGGTGGGCAGCCCGGTGAGCATGTCCAGGAAGTGGCCGCCGAGCCGGGACAGCCGCCGCCACTGCCGCTGCGCCGCGTCCTGTGTCTGCCAGCCGACGAGCACCGCGAACACCGGGATCAGCGGCAGGGTGACCAGGATGATCAGTGCCGAGCCCCAGTCGGCGAAGACCAGCCGGGCCAGCACCGCCAGCGGGATCGTCGCCCCGACGACCAGCTGCGGCAGATAGCCGGTGAAGTACGCGTCGAGCGCGTCCAGCCCCCGGCCGACCAGGGTGGCCAGCGAACCGGCCCGCTGCCCGGCGAGCCAGGCCGGGCCGAGCCGCTGGGTCGCCGCGAGCACGTCCGCGCGCAGCGCCGCCTTGACCGACGCCGCCGCGTGTGCGGCGATCACGCCCTGCGCCCACAGCAGCGCGGCCCGGGCCGCGACGGCGAGCAGCAGGCCGGCGAGCGCGGTCCGGTCGAGCCGTCCGTCGGCGGCGGCCGCGAGCAGCGCGGCGAGCGCGGTGGCCTGTGCCACCACGGCGAGCGCGAGGGCGACGCCGACCACCCCCAGCGCACCCAGGGGGCGCCGGACGCTCGGGATGCGGCGGATCAGCCGCGGGTCGAATGGACGCATCGGAGACTAAATTACTACGGCTTGTAGTAGTTTAGCCGAGCAGGTAGATCGGCGTGGCCAAAAGCACCAAAGCCACGCTCAGGGCGTACACCGCCAGGGCCCGGGCGAGCCAGGCGCTCCGGCCGCGCTGGAGTTCGCGCACCCGCTCGATGCGCATGGCCAAATGATCGTCGGTCCGGCCGCCGACCGCCGCGCCGCCGAAGCCGTCACCGGAACCGACGACGCCCAGCGCGCCGGCGGGGGCGGCCACCCCGGTGGCGGCGAACCGCTGCAGCGCGGCGGCGAGCCGGCCGGCCCCGTGCTGGCGCAGCGCGCGGTCGTCGGCACGCATCTCGATCAGCAGCGCCACCGCCTCGTAGGCGCTGCGGGGCCACCGCGGGGCCGACCGGACGGGACGACGGGCAATCCACCGGCACAGCTCGATGAACCGACACAGCGCCGTGAACGGCAGCAGCACCAGATCGTGCCGTTCGAGGGCGTGCGCCCGCTCGTGGGAGAGCACCGCGGCCAGCTCCGCGCGGTCTAGCAGCGCCAGCGCCCCGGCGCTCACCACCACCGTCGAGCGCAGGCCGGGCAGGCAGTACGCCGCGGCGGCGGGATGGTCGAGCACGAACACGTCCGGCGTGGCCGCGTCGCGGCGCGCGACAAGCGCCAGCAACGCCCGGTGCCGGGCCCGGGTCCGGATTGCCTGCACGAGGCTGGTCACGTGGGTGGCCACGAACAGCACGCCGAGCAGGAGGCCGAGGCAGATCGCAGCCAGGCGCCCCGGCGCGGGCAGTTGCCCACGGGCGGCATCCGCCGCGAACGCGGGCAGCGCCCCCAGCACGCCCCGGCCGTACGGCTCCAGGCCGATCGCCAGCGGGATGCCGACGGCGGACAGCGCCCAGGCGAGCCCCACCGCCTGCCAGGTGAGGATGGCGGTACGGGTGGCCCGCCAGGTCCACCGTGCCCGCAGCAGCGCCCACATGACCGCCTGGCTGGCCAGCAGGACCCCGGCGAGGTACGCCGCAGTGATCATCGCTGCTCCCCGGGGACCCTCTCCCCGCGTGTCCGCCGTCCCCGCGGTCGTGGCCCGGGGCCCGCCTCGCCGCGCGCCGGCTCGCCGAGCGCCGCGCGCAGGATCTCGGCCTCCTCGCCGGTGACCGACCGGGCGAACCGCACGAGCGCGGCGTCCCGGCTGCCGGCCAGGTCCAGCGCGTCGAGCATGAGCTGGGCGATGTACGCCTCGCGGCTGGCCGTCGGGCGGTAGCTCCACGCGCGCCCGACCCGCTCCCGGGTGACGAATCCCTTTCCGGTCAACCGGTCGAGCACGGTCATCACCGTCGTGTAGGCCAGTTTCCGGTCGACCAACTGCTCGGCGACCTCGCGTACGGTCGCCGGCGCCTCGCGGTCCCACAGGGCGTCCATGACCGCGCGTTCCAGGTCGCCGAGCCGGTTCGCGTTCACGTACCCGAGCCTACCGGGTCCGCCACACCTTGTAGTACTACGGGCGGTCGTGGTAGCGCCATGGCACATGAACGCGCCGGGCGGCGTGCCGCGCTGGGTTGCGGGTATGCCCGTGGAGATGGTGAGCGGACACCGGGGCCGGCGGCGTGGTCGGCCGACCGGGGCGGCGGGCATGACCGGCGCCCTCCGGCAGGCCTGCCCGGTCACGGCGCGCTTCCGACTGCCGGTCCGGCGGCTCGACGCTGTGCTGTTCGACCTCGACGTGCTCCTCGACGGTCCGGCCCAGGTTTCGGCTGGCGCGTGGTCCGCCGGCGTCACCGCCGCCCCCGGGGCGGCCGCCCTACTGGCACGGCTGCGCGACGTGGGGGTGTCCACCGCCGTGCTGACCGCCCGCCCCGATGCCGCGCAACCGCTCGCTGCCGCCGGGCTCGACGGCCTGGTCACCGCCGTCGTCGACGGCGAGGAGATCGGGCAGGCAGGGCTGGCGGCGCCGCCGGATCCCGCCGCCGCGCTGCACGCCGCGGCCCGGCTGGGCACCCACCCGACGCGTACCGGGACCGTGCACGCCGAGCCGGCCGGCGTGCAGGCGGCCTGCCGGGGCGGATTCGGGCTGGTCGTCGGGGTGGACCGGCAGGGCGGGCAGGAGACGGTGCTGTGCGCGTTCGGCGCGGAGACCGTGCTGACCGGCGTGGACGCGCTCACCCTCGACGAGGACGCGGCCCAGCGGCGATGGTGGCAGGTGCCGCAGCGCGGCGGACCGGGCGCGATGCACGCCGGGTGGCTGCTGGACTACCACGGCTTCGAGCCGGACACCGAGGGGATCCGGGAGACCCTGTGCGCGCTCGGCAACGGCTACCTCGTTACGCGCGGCGCCGCTCCGGAGTGCCCGGCCGGGCCCGTGCACTACCCCGGCACGTACGCGGCCGGGGTGTTCAACCGCCTGCGCAGCCGGGTCGACGGGCACCTGCACGAGGACGAGAGCCTGGTGAACCTGCCCGACTGGCAGGTGCTGCGGTGGCGTCCCGAGCGGGACCGGTGGGTGACCCCCGAACGCCCGGGGGTCAGCGAGTACCGGCAGACGCTGGACCTGCGGGCCGGCGTGCTGTACCGCCGCTACCGCTACGTCGACCGACGCGGTCGGGCGACGACGGTGGTGACCCGCAGATTCGCGTCCATGGCCGAACCGCACGCGGTCGCGATGCAGACGACGTTCGTCCCCGAGAACTGGTCCGGCGTCCTGCACGTGCACACCGCGATCGACGGGCGCGTCACCAACACCCAGGTCGAGCAGTACGCGCCCTTCGCGCACCGGCACCTGCGGCCCGACGGCGAGGGGCACGACCCAGCGACGGGGTTGTGGCTGCGTGCGCGCACCACCCAGTCCGACGTGGGCATCGGGGTGGCCACCCGGACCGAGGTGTTCACGCCCGGCGCCCCGACCGATGTGCGACGCCGCGTCACGATCGCGCGTGGGCGGCCGCAGGAGACGTACGCGATCGCCGTGCGTGAGGGTCAGCCGGTGCGGGTGCACAAGACGGCCGCCTACCACACCGCGCGCGACCGGGCCATCAGCGAACCGGCGAGCGCCGCGCGGCAGGCCGTGGCCCGGGCCGCCCCGTTCACCGAACTGCTCGCCGCGCACGTGGACGCCTGGCGGCGGCTGTGGGAGCGCAGCCACCTGGAGCTGCACACCGACGGGCCGGCGCCCGTGCTCGCGCTGAACCTGCACACCTTCCACCTGGTGGCCGCCACCTCGCCCAACGTGGTCGACCTCGACGCCGGGGTGGGCGCGCGCGGCCTGCACGGTGAGGGCTACCGCGGCAAGATCTTCTGGGACGAGTTGTTCGTGCACCGAGTCCTCGCCCTGCACCTGCCCGAAGCCAGTCGTGCGCTGCTGCTCTACCGGTGGCGCCGGCTCGACGCCGCGCGACAGGCCGCCGCGGCGATCGGCCGGCGGGGCGCGATGTTCCCGTGGGAATCCGGCAGCGACGGCCGCGAGGAGACGCCACCCGAGGTGTTCGTCCCGGAACTGCGCCGCTGGGTGCCGAACCACTCGGCGTACCAACGCCATGTCGGGCTGGCGATCGGCTACTCGGTCTGGCAGTACTACCAGGCCACCGGCGACGTGGACTTCCTACGCACCTACGGCGCGGAGCTGATGCTCGAGATCGCCCGGTTCTTCGCCGACCTGGCCTTCGAGAATCCGCGCACCGGCCGGTACGAGATCACCGGGGTGATGGGGCCCGACGAGTTCCACGACTCCTATCCGGGCTCCGACGAGCCGGGGCTGTCCAACAACGCCTACACCAACGTGATGACCGTGTGGTTGCTGCGTCACGCCCTGGAGGTGGTCGACCTGCTGGCCCACCACTACGCGGCCCGGGTAACCGACCGGCTGGGCATCGGCGAGCACGAGCTGGCCCGGTGGGCGCGGATCACCACCCGGATGTACGTGCCGTTCCACGACGACAGGGTGATCAGCCAGTTCGACGGGTACGACCGGCTGGCGCCCTTCGACCTGGAAGGCTACGCCGCCCGCCACGGCGACATCAGCCGCCTGGACGTCATGCTCGCCGCCCGGGGCGACTCGCCCGACCGCTACCAGATCAGCAAGCAGGCCGACGTGCTGATGCTGCTCTACCTGCTGTCCGCCGAGGAGTTGCGCGAGCTGCTGGGCGACCTCGGCTACGACTGGCCGGCCCCGGCGCTGCTGCGCACAGTGGACTACTACGTGCACCGGGTCAGCCACGGCTCCACGCTGAGCCGGGTCGTACACGCCTGGGTGCAGGCGCGCACCGACCGGGTCGCCTCGTGGGAGTGCTTCACCCAGGCGCTGGCCGTCGACATCGGACACGCACCGGGGACCGTCACCCGGGAAGGTGTCCACCTGGGCGCGATGGCCGGCACGCTGGACCTGGTGGAACGCTGCTACATGGGGATCGAGACCCGCGACGACGCGCTGTGGCTCAACCCGCGGCTGCCCGAGGAGGTCGCGACCCTGCACACCCTGATCACGTACCGTGGCCAGCAGTTGCACGTGACCGCTACGCAGTCCGACATGACGCTGGTGGCCGCGCCGTGTGACGTGCCGCCGCTCACCGTGCGCCCTGCCGGCCAGCCCTCGGTGCGTATCTGTGGCGGCCAGGCCCTGACCTTCCCGTTGAAGAGGCCCGCCGAAGACGACGACCATCGACTTTGAACGGATGCCCCGAACACGATCGGAAAGGTGCGCCGGACTGCTGGACAGCCTTGTCGGACATCTCGCTCCCACTGCGGTCGGCGCCGAGCGTGTCCCGGTCCGTGCCCGCCGTCCGCATCGTCTGGTGAGCAGCGGGCGGGGCCGAGCTCGAGCAAGTGGACATCTCACCCTCTCTCCTGGTGTCCAGTTGTGACGGGACGATAACGATGAGATGTTTAAGGAAATAGATATCTGCTGCAAATTCCATACACATCCGGGCGAGGGCCGACCTGCCGTCGACGGCCGCGGCTGACGGCTGCGGCGACCCGCTACGATCACGGTGCGTGGACGGGGAGGGCGGCGTGCCGAAGTCGGGATGGGCGAGCTGCACCGGTGGCCGGGGCGAGTAGATTCACCACGGTGGCCGGGGACTAGTACATTCAGGCACGGGTGAAGTGGGAATCATGGCACGGACACTGACCGTCTCGTCGCAGCGACCCGGAGCGTTTCCGACCATCCGGGACGCCCTGGAGGTCGCCGAAGACGGCGCGGTCGTCTCGATCGACGCCGGCGTGTACACCGAGGCCATCCGGCTGCGTGACCGGCGGGTCAGCCTGGTCGCCGCGGGTGAGGCGGGCTCGGTGACGATCGACGCGACCGGCGAGCCGGCGCCCGCCGTGGCCTGCGACGGCGGCGAGGTGACGCTGCGCGGACTGGTGCTCAAGTCCGGCGACTACCCGGCGGTCAGCGCCGCGGGTGGGCGCATCACGATCGAGAAGTGCGAGGTCGGCGCGGGCTACGCCGCCGGTGTCATCGTGACCGACGCAGCCCAGCTGAGCGCGACCGACGTGACGGTCCGCGGTGGACAGTACGGGTTCGTGGTCGAGGATGCGGGTGGCGTTATCGACACCTGCCGGATCAGCGGCATCACCGACGACGGCATCATCGTACGCCTGGGCGCGGATCCCACGATCCGCAACTGCACCATCGCCGAAAGCGGTTTCCGGGGCATCTACATCTACCAGGCCGGCCGTCCGACCATCGAACGTTGTGAGATCTCCACGATCGCCGACGTCGGCATCTCCATCGCTCACGGCAGCGCACCGACCATCACCGACTGCTGGGTGCACAACACCCAGGGGGTCGGCATCCTGTTCGGCCGCGGCTGCGGCGGGCGCGTCGAGGGCACCAAAGTGGAGGACACGGCCCCGCCCGGCATTCAGGTGGAGGAGGGCGCCAACCCGACGGTGATCGAGGCCGACCCTGCGGGGCACCGGCCGAAGGTCGGGGTCGCCGCGGTCGAGGGCGCCACGAAACAGGACACGGAGAAGGTCGAGAAGCTCCTCGCCGAGCTGGACTCGATGATCGGGCTGGCCGGGGTCAAGAGCGAGGTACGTGCGCTGATCGACGAGATCCAGGTCAACGAGTGGCGGCGCAGCGCCGGGCTGGCGGTCGGCGCGGTCAGCCACCACCTCATCTTCACCGGCGCCCCCGGCACGGGGAAGACCACCGTGGCGCGCATCTACGGCCAGCTGCTCAAGGCCCTCGGTGTGCTGCCCAACGGCCAGTTCCGGGAGGTGGCCCGGCGCGACCTCGTCGGCCAGTACATCGGACACACCGCGGAGAAGACCACCAAGGTCTTCGAGGAGGCCCTCGGCGGTGTGCTGTTCATCGACGAGGCGTACACCCTGTCCCGATCGGCCGGCGCCAGCGCGGACTTCGGCCAGGAGGCGATCGACACCCTGGTGAAGCTGATGGAGGACCACCGCGACCAGATCGCGGTGATCGTGGCGGGCTACACCGCCGAGATGGCCGACTTCCTGGACGCCAACTCCGGCCTCGCCTCCCGCTTCGCCAAGACGCTCGAGTTCGAGAACTACTCGCCCGACGAGCTGGTGCTGATCGTCAACCGGATCGCCCGCAACGACGACTACGTTCTCGCGCCCGGGCTCGAGGACGCGCTGCTGGAGTGGTTCGGCCAGATCGAGCGGGACCGCAACTTCGGAAACGCCCGCGAAGCCCGCAAGCTGTTGGAGGGGATGCGCAAGGCGCAGTCGGGTCGCCTGCGGGCGCTGGGGCGGATGCCAAGCCGCGACGACCTGCGCACGCTGGTGGTGGAGGACCTGCTCGCCGCCACCCGCTGACCGCTGGCCGTGGGTGGAGATGTCCGGGCCGGACGGCGTCGACCTTCCGTTGCTCCGATGTGGATTCGACACGTCCGGTCATCGAGCCGGGACCGGCGCCCACCGTTCGGTGGCCGTAGAGTAGCCGTGCACTGCGGCGCGGTTCGCTATGGAGCCACTCCTATGATGGTGAGGCGCCGACCGGGCGGTGAGCTAGGCAGGGGGTTGGGTTGGCCGACGGCATGACCGTGACTGGGACGCCGCAGCCGGAGCCCGCCGTGGCGGGGCACGGCGACAAATCCTCGACCGGGTCGGATCCCGCGATCCTCTTGCCCCGCCGGCGCCCCGGTCGTCTCGGGCCGGTGCACCTCGCCCAGCTCCTGCTGATCGAGGGGGTCCTGGTCGCGCTGGTCGTGGCGCTGCGCGGCGGGATCCTCGCGGTGAGTGTCGCGGCCGGCTGCGGGCTGCTGGTGCTCCTGTTGATCCTCTGGCGTGGACAGGGCCGGTGGTGGCTGGAGCGCCAGCTGATGGTCCGGCGGTACCGCCGGCGGTGCCGCAGCGCCACCGGCACGCCCTACGGCGACGATCCGCGCCTGGCCGAACTGCGGCGGTTGGCGCCGGGCCTGACGATCGAGAACGTGTCGGTGGCCGACGGCGCACAGGTCGGCGTCGCTCGCGACGACGCCGGCTGGTACGCGGTCGCCACGGTCACCCCGAAGGCACCCGGGCCCGTGGACCCGGGCGGCCTCCCGCTCGACGTGCTGGCCACGGCGCTCGCCGAGACCGAGCACCCCGGCGTGGTGCTGCAGGTGGTCACCCAGACGGTGCCGTCGCCCAGCCTCGACACGCACCCCTCATCGCCGGCCGCCCAGTCCTACCGCCAACTCCTCGCGAGCTTCGGTTCGCTGCCGATGCCCGCCGACCGCACCATCTGGGTCGCCGTGCGCCTGGACGTCCGTCCGCTGGCCGAGGCGGTGCTGGATCAGGCGGCCGATCTGGACGTCGCGCCCGCGGTGGTAGCCGCGCTCGCGCGTCGTGTCCTGAAGGCACTGCGCCACGTCGGCGTCTCCTACCGGCTGCTCGACGCGGACGGGTTGCTCGACGCCCTGGCCCGCGCCTGTGACCTGGCGCCCGTTCAGCCTGATGTCCCCATGCCGGCACCGCCGGAGCCGCGGGAGGAGTGGCAGATGTGGCACTCCGGGCGCCTGGCGCACCGCTCCTACTGGGTCCGCGGCTGGCCACCGATCGAGCAGGCATCGGCGTTCTTGAACTGGATGTCGACGGCGCCCTCGGCGATGACCAGCGTGGCGCTCTGTCTCGTGCCGTGGGAGGACGGGCGCATGGCCGACCTGCGGGCGCTCGTCCGCGTGGCGGCCCCGGAGGACGCACTGAGCGGTGTCTGCGAGACGGTCACCGGTGGCGCCGCGCAGATGCAGGCGGATCTCTTCCCCCTCGACGGCGAACAGGGTCCCGCGGTGTATGCCTCGGCTCCCACCGGAGGTGGTGCGCGATGACTGGTCCCGAGCGCGACACGGCCGGGCAGGTTCGGCTGCCGCCGCCCGCGCCCGGTGCGGCTGTCATCGGTCGGGAGCCGACCGTGGCCACACCGGTGATATCCGCGTCCCCCGCGGCGCCACCGGGGGCACCCGGCGGGTACGGCCACGCCGCGTCCCAGGCCCCGCCCGCGCCGTACGGTCAGGCGGGCGCACAACTCAACCCGTTCGGCGCGCCCGCGGCGATCCCGTCTCCAGCGGCGGCTCCCGCGCCCGCGCAACCGGCGGCCCCCGTGCCTGCGGCGCAACCGACAGCCGCGACCGGACCGGCGACAGTGGCACGGCCGGTGGCCGCCGCAGCCGCGGCGGCCACCGCAGCGGTGCCACCGGGCACGGCGCTCGCGCGGGCCGGCGCGCTCGCCGTGGGCGACGGCACACGGCAGGGTCCTCCGGCACAGGACGACGGGGGATCCCGCCCGACGCGTCGCGTGATCAACCTGTCCGACGCGTTGCCCCGCCTGCGCATCGGCTCGCACATCGTCTCCCGCGCGGCCCTTGCCAAACTGCGGGTCGCGCCCTTCGGCGCGGGACTCGTCCTCGGCGCCGACCAGAGTCGCAGCCCGGTCTCGGCCCGGGTGTTCCGTCCCGGGCCCACCCGGATCACCCTGGTCGGCGGGGTGCGGGTCGGTCAGCTCGTCGCCTTCCGGGCGCTCGCCCTCGGCGCCCGGGTCGCCGTCGTCACGACCGAGCCGTACACGTGGCAAGGGCTCGGAGAGTGGGCGACCGGGCGCACCGACCGGGTCTCGGTGATGACCACCGCGCAACCGCTCGCGGTCGCCGCCGACGTGCGCCAGCCGCTGCTGGTCATCCACGACTTCGGTCTGGCGGGGACGGCGTCGCCGCACCCGCTCGGGCCGTGGCAGACGCAGCTGACCATCCTGCGTCAGCTCGAGCAGGCCGGCGCCCCCGCCGTGCAGGACTGTGACCTCGTGATCATGCAGCGGCTCAGCGCCGCCGAGGCCGCCATCGTCGGGCAGGCGTTGCGACTGCCCGCAGCCAGCACCCAGTACCTGCAGGTCATGGCCGACGACATGGTGGCGTTGATGGGTGACGGCGCCGACCGGTACATCTGGCTCACCCTGAGCGACGTGGAGCGGCACTTCGCAAGCTCGCTCCGGCGCTGATCGCGGCTCGGCGCACACGCGGGTCCGGCGTGGGGCGCCGAGCCGGATTCACCGGCCACGCCGCGTCGACCGTGGCGCAGTGCGCCGGGTCGACCGTGGCTCAGTGCGCCGGCGGCGTCCACGCCAGCTGGACCAGGCGCGCCCCGTGCCGGCGGGTGAACAGCCAGGCACGTCCGGGCGGCAGCAGCTGCGGCTTGATGTTGCCGAACAGCGGACCCTCCTCCCGTGGGCCGGACATCATGATGCCGGGCGAGGCCAGCTCGCGGATCCGGCCGATGATGGGGTCGAACAACGCGCGGCTCGCTCCGCCGATCCGGCGGGTGATGACCACGTGCAGCCCGATGTCGCGGGCCTGCGGCAGGTACTCCAGCAGCGGGGTGAGCGGGTTGTTGGTGGGGCTCGCCACCAGGTCGTAGTCGTCGACCAGGAGGTAGAGCTCCGGACCCTTCCACCAGCTGCGGGTGCGTAGCTGTTCGGGCGTGACGTCCGGGCCGGGCAACCGCTCCTGCATCACCGTTGCGACCTGCATGATGAGGTCGGCGGTGGTCTGCTGGGAGGTGCCGAACCCGATCAGGTGCGGGGTGTCGACGCAGCCGAGCAGGCTGCGGCGGTAGTCGACCAGCAGCAGCCGCGCCTGGCTCGGCTCGTAGCTCGTGGTGACCATCTTCGCCACGGTCCGCAGGAAGGAGCTCTTGCCGCTCTCGATGTCACCGAAGAGCAGCACGTGCGGCTCGGCGTCGAAGTCGAGGTGGACCGGCTGCAGATCCGACTCCGCGATGCCGATCGGCAGGCGGCCGCCCTGCGGCGCCGGCAGAGCGGTGTACGGCAGCTCGGGGGGCAGCAGCCGCACGGCCGGCGCCGGCTGCCCCGTCCAGTAGGTCTGCGCGAGCTTGACGAACTCGGCAACCGCGTCGGCCAGGTCGTCAACCCGCTGCTCGCCGTCGAGCCTCGGCAGCCCGGCCAGGAAGTGGAAGCCGTCCGGGGTGAGCCCTCGTCCAGGCGTGCGTTCCGGCACGTTGACGGCCGCCCGCCGGTTGATGGCCGAGTCGCTGGGCTCGCCCAGCCGCAGCTCGATCTTCGTGCCGAACATGTCGCGGACGTTGGAGCGTACGTCGGACCAGCGGTTGGTGGCGGCGAGGATGTGCACGCCGTAGCCGAGGCCGCGGTTGGCGAGCTCGTTGACCACCGGCTCCAGGTCCTCGAACTCGGTCCGCAGTGTCGCCCACCCGTCCACGACGAGGAACACGTCGCCGAACGGGTCCTCCTTGAACCGGCCCTGTTCCTTGGCCCGCCGGTAGGCGGCGATCCCCTCCACACCGTGCGTCGCGAACATCGCCTCGCGGGCCTGCACGAGCCCGTGCAGCTCGGCGATGGTCCGGCGCACCTTGTCCACGTCGCGGCGGGTGGCCACCCCGCCGACGTGCGGCAGCCCGGCCATCGCGTTGAGTCCACCGCCGCCGAAGTCCAGGCAGTAGAACTGCACCTCCCGCGGCGTGTGGCGCAGGGCCAGGCTGCCGACGAGCGTGCGCAGGAAGTTGCTCTTGCCGCTCTGCGGGCCGCCGACCACGATCAGGTTGCCGCCACTGCCCGACAGGTCCAGCCACATCGGATCCCGGCGCTGCTCGAACGGCTTGTCGATGATGCCGACCAGGCCGTGCAGGGCGAGCTGCGGGTCCAGGGACTGCGTCGTGAGGCCCCGCTCGGGCGATTGCACGATCGGGCCCAGCAGCTGGCCCAGCGTCGGCGGCTCGTTCAGCGGCGGCAGCCACACCTGGTGCGCCGCAGGGCCCTGGCCCTCCATCCGCCGGACCAGGACGTCGAGCAGGGTCTCGCCGACGACCGTCTCGTCCGGTTCGGGCTCCTGCTCGGCGGGCTTGTCGTCGCGTTGCGGTGCTACGTAGTAGGTGGTGAAGTCGCGGACCGGGTCCACCGCCCGGCCCCCGGCGCTCGTCGGTGAGCCGTCCTGGCGGATCGCGCCGGACACGTACGCGGCTTTGAACCGGACCATGCCCTCGGTGCCGGTGCGCAGGTAGCCGTGGCCGGGTGCACGCGGCAGCTCGTAGGCGTCCGGCACGCCGAGCACCGCGCGGCTGTCCATCGAGGAGAACGTACGTAGCCCGATGCGGTACGACAGGTGCGTCTCCAGCCCGCGCAGCCGGCCCTCCTCCAGCCGCTGCGAGGCGAGCAGCAGGTGGATGCCGAGCGAGCGGCCCACCCGGCCGATCTGCACGAACATGTCGATGAAGTCCGGGCGGGCGGTCAGCAGCTCGCTGAACTCGTCGACGATGACCAGCAGGCTGGGCAGCGGGTCCAGCGGCACGCCGGCGGCCCGCGCCCGCTCGTAGTCGCGCTGCGAGGCGTAGTTGCCCGCATCGCGCAGCAGCTCCTGGCGGCGCACCAGCTCGCCCTGCATCGCGCCGAGCATGCGGTCCACCAGGGACAGCTCGTCGGCCAGGTTGGTGATCACCGCGCTGGTGTGGGGGAGCCGGTCCAGGGCGGTGAAGGTGGCGCCACCCTTGAAGTCCACCAGCACGAAGTTGAGGATCTCCGAGCTGTGCGTGACCGCGAGGGCGAGGACCAGCGTGCGCAGCAGTTCGCTCTTGCCCGAGCCGGTGGCGCCGACCAGCAGGCCGTGCGGACCCATGCCGTCCTGTGCGGACTCCTTGAGGTCCAGCTCGACCGGCCGCCCGTCCTGGCCCACGCCGATGGGCACCCGCAGCCGGTCCCGGTTCGGGCGGCTCGCCCAGGTGCTGGCCAGGTCGAACTCGTACGGCGAGCCGAGCTCGAGCAGGTCGGCGAGGCCGAGATCGATGCTGACCGGGGAGTCCTGGTCGGTGTACGAGGCGGCCGACAGCCGCAGCGGGGCGAGCTCGCGGGCGAGCACCTCCGCCTGCTCGGGCGCCAGCGCATCCGCCTTGCCGACCTGGGTCGTGCCGTCCGTGGTGGTGCCCGAGACGACGCCGTTCTCGTCGATGTCGAGCACCACCGCGGTCTCGTCGAGCAGCCGTGGCGGCTGATTGGACAGGTCGAGGATGGTCACCCCGGCGACCCCACCGTCGGTCATCAGATGGTCCGAGCCGGCGGTGGCGCCGCCGTCGATGACCACCAGGACGTGGGGACCGGGGAACGCCTGCGCCGCGGCCGGGTCGAACCGCGGCCGGTTGGCGAGCACGTCGTCGAGCATGGCCTCGAGCGAGGTGACGGTCGGAGCGAACAGCCGAATCGGCCCCACCGCGTCCACCTTGGTCGGATGCTGTGCGTGTGGCAGCCACTTGGCCCATTCCCAATGCGGCCGGTGCGCCTCCGTCACACAGAACCCGATGAGCAGGTCGTCGGGTGCGTGAAAGGCCGCCGCCTGCGCCAACAGGGCGCGCACCAGGTCTCGCGCCGCCGGGTCGGAGCCCCGCAGGTAGATGTGCGAGAAGTCGCGCAGCGCGATCGCGACCGGCAGGTCAGGCACGACCGAGTAGGTGGTGACGAATGTGCGCAGCGCCATCGCACACAGCGGCTCCAGTTCGTCCACCGGGCGGGTCTGCGGTGGGACGAGCGGCGTGGCCAGCTCCTGGTCGCCCAGGCCGATGCGCACGATGGTGAAGTCCGAGTCGCTGCGCCGCCGCTCCCACAGGCGCCCGCCGCCCACAATGGACCAGAGCGCGTCCGGATCGGGGTGGCGGTAGTAGATGGCCTCCCGCTGTTGGCGCACCGTGGTGCGGACCTGGGCGCGCAGTTGGGCCAGACGGCGCATGTACTGGCGACGGGCCTGGATCATCTCCTTCTTGCCCGGGCCCTGCTGGTTGAGCACCATCATCCCGATCATGCCGAGGATGGATACGCCGTACATGGCGCCCGCGACGTAGATGAGCGGCCCGCCGCGCTGCACACCCATCATCAGGCCCATCGCCGCCGCGCCGGCCGCCATCGGCAGGACCATCAGCATCCGGGTCCAGGCCTTGCCGGACGGTGGGGGGATCTCCGGTGGCGGCTCCAGGACGACCTCGCCGCTCGGCAGCGGTGGTGCGGGACGACGTGGTGGCCGCTTGACGATCACCGTTGTCACCGCTCGACCTCCCCTCCCAGCCCTAAACAGGCGCGCCAATCCTATAGACCGCCGACGCCGGCGCGGATCGCCCGGGCCGGCGGTGTCCGGCATGCTAGGTTGGGCGCTCGAAGAGCGGCCGCGCAGACGCAGGTGCCGGGTATCAACTGCTAGTGGTCTGGTAGGCATTGGCGCTCGAGAGTGGGCTGGAGTGTCGGGTGTGAACCTTGAGCAGCTGGGCTGCCGGTCCCGGCGGGCGAATGTGGTGGCGACGTTCACGCCTGGCGGCAACGGCAGACTCCAGACCTGGTGAGCACGGATGCTCACTGACATGGAACGGAGGTGACCAGCGTGACGGCCCCGGGCGGCCTCAGTCTGGCCAGGGTGACGGTCGCGGCGCCGAAGCGGCGCATGGATGTCGCGTTGCCCGACAACATGCTCGTCGCCGAGTTGCTGCCGCATCTCCTTCGGCACGCCGGCGACGACGTCTCCGACGGCGACGACCGATACGGCGGGTGGGTGCTGCGCCGCACCAACGGCGCGGTGCTCGAGCCCACCCGTACCCTCGCCACCCAGGGTGTGCGCGACGGCGACCTGCTGCACCTGCTGCCCCGTCGCGACGACTGGCCGGAGATGGCCTACGACGACGTCGTTGAGATGATCGCGGCGGGCGCCCGCAAGGCCGGTCGCTCCTGGAGCAGTACTGCCACGCGCCACTGTGGTCTCGCCGTCGCCAGCGTGGTGCTCGCCTTCGGTCTGGTCCCGTTGGTGCTGTCGGGTCCGCCCTGGCCGTTGCCCGCCGGGGTCGCGCTCGGGGTCGCGGCGTTCCTCGGCGTCCTCGGCATCCTGCTGTCCCGGGCCTTCTCCGACGCCACTGCCGGCGCCGCGGTCGCCGCGGCCGGCCTGCCGTACGCCTTCGTCGGCGGTGCGCTGCTCGTCGCGCCCGACACGGTCGGGCTGACCCGGCTCGGGGCCCCCAACCTCCTGCTGGGGTCAGCCGGCCTGCTGGTGTTCAGCGTCATCGGCTACACCGGTGTCGCCGCGGTGCAGCGGTTGTTCATGGCGGGCCTGTCGACGGGTCTGCTCGGCATGCTGGCGGCGCTGCTGTGTCTGGCCGGCATGTCGCCGACCGGCGGCGCGGCGGTCGCGCTGACGGCCGCGATCGGTCTGTTGCCCGGCTACCCGCTGCTGGCCAGTTGGCTGGGCCGCTTGCCGGTGCCCGAGCTGCCCAGTCGTCCGGAGCAGATCCTCGAGGACCGCCCGGTGCCCAAGCGCACCGACGTGTTCGCATCAGTGGCCCGCGCCACCGAGCTGCTCAGCGGCATGCTGCTCGGGGCGGCCGTGACCAGCGTCTGCGCGATGGTGTTCCTGGGCACCGTGGACGATTCGACCGTCGGTGCCGTGCTGATCCTCGCCGCCGCGGTCGCGCTGCTGCTGCGGGCCCGCCTGTTCGCCCTGCCGCGCCAGCGCGTGCCGCTGCTCGTGGGCGGGGCGACCGGCCTGGCGCTGCTCGCCTTGGGCGCCGCGCTGGTGGCCGAGCCCGGTTCCCCGCGGTTGCTCGTGGTGGTCGCGGTCGTCCTGGTCGCGGTCGCGGCGCTCGCCGCCGGCCTCGTCTACAGCCGCCGCACCCCGTCCCCGTACGTCGGACGGGCCGCCGACATCCTCGACGTGCTCGCCATCATGGCGCTGATCCCTCTCGCCTGCGCGGTCATCGGCGTCTTCGACGACATCCAGGGGCTGTTCGCCTCGATCGGCGGGTGACCTGCGATGGCGACGCGACGCGACCAACTCCATTCGTACCAGTTCCTGACCCAGCGGGTCATCTCCGCGTTCGTGATGCGCGAGACCGACCCGCAGCAGTCCCCGCTGCGCCGGGGGGTTGGGGCCGTCTTCGCCGGGATCATGATCACTATCCTGGTCGCGGCCGGGTTCGGCGTGTACGGGATCATCAGCCGGGTCGGCAGTGACCAGTGGCAGGTGGACGGCGCGGTGGTCGTCGAGAAGGAGACCGGCGCCAGTTTCGTCTACTTCGACGGCACACTGCATCCGGCGCTGAACTACGCCTCGGCGATGCTCGCGGCCGGCCGCCCGAACCCGCCGGTGTTCCGGGTGGCGAGCAACTCGCTCAGCTCGACCCCGCGCGCGACGGTGGTGGGCATACCCGGCGCTCCCGATTCACTGCCCTCGGCGGACAAGCGTGTCGGCCTGCCGTGGACGGTCTGCGCCATGCCCGGCACCGACCGCTCCGGCCGCCAGGTGAGCATGAGCCTCCTCGCGGTCGCGACCGTGCCCGACGGCGCCACGCGGCTGGGCGACGAGGGTGTCCTGGTCCGGGAGGCGGGCCAGGAGCGCACGTATCTCGTCTGGCACGGCCGGCGCTACCTGATACAGCAGCCCGACCGTCTGGTGCCGGCGCTGTTCGGCGCGGTCACCCCGGTGCCGGTGGATGTCGCGTGGCTGAACGCGTTGCCCGCGGGCAGCGACATCGCCGCGGTGAGCGTGAGTAGCCGGGGCAAGGCGTCGGCCGCCGTGCCCAACCACGCCAACGGCGAGGTGCTGACCGTGCAGACCGGATCGGGGCCGCAGCACTACCTCGTCCTGAACAACGGGTTGGCGCCCATCACCGAGCTGCAGAAGACCGTTCTCGGTGCCACGTACCAGGTCCGGGTCACCGAGGTGGCACCGTCGGTCGTCACGTCCCTGCCGCGCAGCAGCCAGCTCGGCGACCCGGGTGGCGAGGAGGCCGCCCCGGCCGCCGCGCCCAAGCTGCAGGCGCCCGGCGCGGGCGGCCTGATCTGCGCGGTCACGGCGGACGCCAAGGCGGCCCCGGCCGTGTACGTGGGGGGCGTTCTCCCGGGCGCCGACACGGCGACCCCCACGGCCGGCACGTCGCGCGACGGGGTGCCGCTCGCTGACGGGGTGCTGGTGCCGGCGGGACGCGTCGCGACGGTCCGGGTGCTCGGCGCCCCCACCGCCGGATCCGGGCCGTACTACGTGGTCACCGATCTCGGGATCAAGTACCCGGTGCCCTCGCCGGATGTGCTCCAGATGCTGGGCTATCCACCGGCCGAGGCGGTCGACGTCCCGGCGGCGCTGATCGCCCGGCTGCCGACTGGTCCGGCCCTGGATCCGGAGGCGGCCCTGCAGCCGGCGCAGATCACGACCGACGGGTGAGGTCGTCGGTCAGTCCAGGTAGCGGCCGGTCTGCGGGTCCTGCCCACAGATTTCGCGGGCCCGTCGCACGTACTCCCACGCCTGCTCCGGCGTGGGAGTACGCCGGTTCGGCCCGTCGGCGCCGTCCGGAGTCCAGTCGATGTCGTCGATGCCGTGCTTCTCGGCCCACTCCTCGCGCCACCGGCTGAGCTCCATCAACCTGCGCCGACGCTCCGGATCCATCTGCAGCGCCATGTCGTCCATCCTGGTCGAACGGTCATCCCACCACTGCGGCAGGGTCCACCCAGGACTTTATGATATACTGTTGAACTTCGATTTCCTGATCTGCCTGGGGTGGCTTCAGTAGACCATTGGCGCTACTTTTACGGATCGCGAGATGCGGCACATGAGTATCGTGTGCCCAAAGGGGAGGCTCCCCGGCCGGGGGGCGTGTGACAGAGAAGCGGGGTGAACCCACCGTGACAACTACTCCGGGCGTCGGGCAGGTGCACGCCACGCAGGAGCAGCTCAATGCGATGGCCCAGCGTTGCGTGGACACCGGTGACCAGCTGGCGAAGGGGATGCAGAACCTGATCGAGCGGGTCCAGGCGCTGAGCGGCACCGGCATGAGCGGCGCGGCCAACGTCGCACTGCAGAACGTGTCGGCCGATCTCAATGACGGCCTGCGGACGATCCTGAACGCGTTGAGCGAGCTGGCCGGCAAGATCGGCGATGCCTCCAAGCAGTACGGCATCAACGACGAGGAGGCCGCCGCCGACATCCGCAGCACCGGCATCACCGGCGGCGTCGTTGACGCGCTGCGCGGCTGACATCACGTTCATCACGTCGACACGTTTGAGAGGCGAGCAGGCATGACGACCCCCATCACCTACAACTTCGGCGCGATCACCGACGTCGCGACGGCCATCTCCACCTACCAGAACAACATGGACCGGTCGCTGGAGGACCTGTACACCGCGTTCACCCAGCTTTTCGCCAACGACTGGTCGGGCGCCGCCGGGCAGGCCTGTGACGAGGCGCGGATGAAGTGGAACCAGGGCGCAAACGAGATCAAAGCGGCTCTGGCCCGGCTCGCCACCCAGCTCGGCGCGTCCGCCGAGCGGATGCAGTCGGTGGACCAGCGGTTGTCGGCCAGCTTCTGAGCTTGCAGCCGGCGCGGCAGGCGGTGCCCGGGCGGATCCCTGATTCGGCCGGAGCACCGCCTGCGCCTGCTGGCGCTGTAGTAATACGCTCGTTCTCGCGTACCGGGAGTGGATCGGGGAGGCACAGTGGTGCACGTCTTGGACGGCGGCGGGGGCGGCCGCCCCTCCGTTGAATACGAGTCCTTCAACGGACCGGACGTCACGGTCAACATCACGGGCCTGGTCAGCTTCTTCGGGGCGATGATGGACCTCATCACCGACGCCCAGACCCCGGTGATGAACGCGTTGATGCCGATGGGGGAGAAGATCCGCAACGGGCTCGAGCAGCCGACCGACGCGGGCGTCTTCCCCGAGGGTGTCTACGCCGCACGCCTCCTGCGCTGGCGGCAGAGCGACTTCCAGCACTTCCTGACGGACGTCCTCAACGGCATTCGCAACATCGGCTCCGCGGCGGCCGTCATCGCGGAGATCTACCAGAACACCGACGCGGAATCCGCTGCCGATATCAACGACGTGGCCTTCGCCTTCGCCGACCCGCGCGCCAAGCCACCAGCCGGGTTCCGTGAGGTGACGTCGTTCGCAGAGGCGGCTCGGGAATCGGGCGCGAACAGCATGTTGCCGATGTCGGCGATGGGCGACGACAGCAACGCCCGGATGCACTACCTGGCGAACGGTGTCACTCTTTACGTGTACCCGGACGGCTCCACCAAGTTGGTGACCACTACCACGAGGCCCGGGGTAGCGGGGTACCAGTCTGATGTGGCGGTCACCACGACGACGATCTACGCGCCGGGCGGTGCGGTGATATCGACCACCAACGAGGAGAAGTACAGGGCCTACGGCGGCGCGGAGGTCAGGCGGACGACCACGACGCAGGGCGACGAGCACAACGGCACGACGGCCACCACGTCGACCGTCACCGACGCCAGCGGTCGGGTCACAGTCACGAGCGAGACGACCACCCGTGTCGACGGCAAGGAGACCACGACGAAGTCGGATCCGGTGACCGTCAACCCTGGCGAGCACCGATCGACTGGCCAGCGCCCGGAGGATGGCACGGTCGAAGATGCCCAGCGGCGGCTGGACACGCACGGCGAGGACTGGTTCGTCGCCGAAGTGGGACGAGGGTACTGAGGACGGCGCCATGACCGGAGACGGGCCCTACTTCGGGTACGAGACCTCGCAGAACGAGCAGCTCATGAACGCGCGGCGGTTGGCCGCGAAGATGGGCGAGGACATCCGCTACTACCCGCAGCCGGAGAGCAGCGGAAACCTGCCCGATTTCACCATCAACTGGGAGAATCCACCGTTCGACAAGGACGAAACGGAGAAGAGCAACGCGGCGTTCAACAACGACACCATCGAGCGCATCTACAAGCGCATCATGGCGCAGGACGCCGGGGCGCTGCGGGACCTCGCCGACCAGTGGTGGCTGACGTACCTGGTCCTCGACGACATCCGCGGCCGCCTGCGCACGGCGGCCAACGGCCTGAAGTACGGCGGTGACGGCACGTCGACCACGGGCAAGGGGTGGACGGGCAAGGCCGCCGACGCCTTTCTGGCCCGCGGCCCAGGCGCCACCCTGAAGTCGCTCGACGACTGGAAGGCCGCGGCGCTGAGCAACCGCGCCGGAGCGAGAGCGCTCGCCGGGGTCATCACCCGCTACCAGGCGCAGATGGACGATCTCTGGGAGGAGTACAAGCAAGGCCTGTTGGCCTTCAGAGACGATTGGATGACGCGCAACGCCCCCAGCTACTCGTCGATCGACGAACTCAAAGGCACGCACCTGGCTGACAAGTTTGTGACGGATCTGCGGGCCGAGTCGTGGGGCTGGGCCAAGAAGGCTCAGAAGATCCAGTACGACATGGCCCAGGAGTACTGGTCGGTCATGAACGAGGACTTCGGTGGCGGCCGCGCCACCGTCTACGAGGGGCCGACCAACGCCATCCAGCACAATCCGGAGTTCATCGCTCGCTCGATGGCGGGGCAGTTCGGCGTCCCCGGTGTCACCGCGCCCAACGTCACGACGCCGAACATCGTCCGGCCCGACATCGCGCCTCCCCAGATCCAGGCTCCGGTCGACGTCAGGCCCACCGGCACGCCGCCGGCGGTCAGCCCGCCCGTGGTGACCCCGCCGAACGTGGTGCCCCCGGCTGTGGCGCCGCCGCTCGCCGCTCGGCCCGTGGCCCCGCCCGTCGTGCCCCAGGCACCCGTCGCGCCGCAGGCGCCGGCGGTCGGTCAGCCCTCCGGCACCCCTGCGGTCCGGCCGCCGGCAGCGCCCGGCACCTCGGGTCTCCTCGGCAACGCCAAGGGCAGCGGCGTACCCGGTGTGCTGCGCTCCGGCGCGGGAGGCGCGCCAGTGGACGGCCGTCCACCCGGGCTCCCGGGGTCACCCACCAAGGGGCAGCCACACCCGCCGCCCCAGATCAAGCGCCCCGGCCAGCAGGCGCCTCCGTCGCCGCCGCCCAGGCGCGGCGGGGATGGGCCGTCGACCAAGGTACCGGCCCGCCCCGCCGGTCCGTCAGCCACCGCTCGGCGGCGTGGCGCGCGGTGTGCGCGCCGCGCGCCGTGGCGGCGAACACGGTGCGGAAGTGGGCGGCGCCCACCGTCGGTTCATCAGGTGCGGTGACGATTTCCTGTTTCACCTCACCGAGGGTGACCGAGTCGCCCTAC
>VSCG01000037.1:0-23583 GCA_047459115.1 Micromonosporaceae bacterium | reverse complement strand
CGCCGACGACGCCGCCTTCGACGCGGTGCTGCTGGCCCGCTCGGTGCCGGGACGCCCCGTGCACGTGCGGTGGAGCCGGCGCGACGAGCTGACGTGGGCGCCGTTCGGCTCGGCGATGTCGGCCGAGGTCGAGGCCGGCCTCGACGCGGCCGGAAACGTGGCCGACTGGTCGTACCAGGTCTGGAGCCAGGGGCACACGTCGCGCCCCGGCTACGCCGGCAGCCCCGGCCTGCTGGCCGCCGCGCACCTCGCGCGGCCGCACGAGCTACCGCCCCCGGTCGATCCCCCACCGGCGGGCGGCGGAGGCACCGCCCGCAACGCCGTGCCCGACTACACGTTCCCGCGGGTCCGGGTGGCCGCGCACCGGGTGCTGCGGGCGCCGCTGCGCAGCTCGGCGCTGCGCACGCTGGGCGCGTTCTTCAACGTGTTCGCCACCGAGTCGTTCCTGGACGAGCTGGCCCTTGCCGCAGAGCGCGATCCGCTGGAGTACCGGCTCGCCCACCTCGCCGACCCCCGCGCCCGCGCCGTGCTCGAAGCGGCGGCCGAACTCGGGCAGTGGCATCGCCGCGGCGCCGAGGACAGCGTCGGGCACGGCATCGGTTTCGCCCGCTACAAGGGCCGCGGCGCGTACTGCGCGGTGGTGGCCGAAGTGGAGGCGGTGCACGAGATCCGGGTACGCCGGCTTTCGGTGGCGGTGGACGTGGGCCGGGTCGTCAACCCGGACGGCGTGCGCAACCAGATCGAGGGCGGCGCCGTGCAGGCGGCGAGTTGGACGCTGAAGGAGCGGGTCCGGTTCGACCGTGAGCGGGTCACCAGCGACGACTGGGAGAGCTACCCGATCCTGCGGTTCAGCGAGGTGCCCCGGGTCGAGGTGGCGCTGCTGTCGCGGCCGGACGAACCGTCGGTCGGCGCGGGCGAGGCGGTGCACGGGCCGACGGCCGCGGCGATCGGCAACGCCGTGGCGCACGCGCTGTCGGTACGGGTGCGCGACCTGCCCATCACCGCCGAGCGGGTGGTGGCGGCGTTGGTGGACTGACCGGAACCCGCCGACGTCAGGCGGACGTCACGCCAAGTTGGGCCGCCATCCAGTCGGCCGTCTTGTACCGGTGCTTGGCGGCCACGTTCATGCAGCCGTGGTTGCCCTCGTCGAGCAGCAGCAGCGTGGTCGGCCCGGCCGCCTCCGCGGCGAGACGCTGCGCGTGCTGCCAGGGGATCAGCCGGTCCCGCTTTCCGGTCACCACGAGCAGCGGACAGGTGATGGACGAGGTACGCCCGGCGAGGCTGAGCGTGTGCGCCACGCGCCGGGCCTCGTCGTCGGCGGCGGATTTGGAGCGCACCCGGAAGGCCTCCCGGGTCAGCGCCGGCACCTGGTCCCAGCAGTCGCCGAAGTCGTAGGGGCCGGCGAGCGCCACGCAGGCGCGCACCCGGGCGTCGCCGCTGGCCACCCGCGGTGCGTAGTACCCGCCGAGGCTCACCCCCCACACCGCGAGGCGCTGCGCATCCACCCCCTCCTGGGCGGCCACCGCGTCCAGGATCGCCGCGCCCGGCTTCTCCCAGTCGCCCTGGATCGGCAGGTCGTACTCGGCCTCGCCCTGGCCGGGCCCGTCCACACTGAACGTGCCGATCCCCCGCTCGAGGAACAGCGCCTCGGTCGAGCGGAACTCCTCCTTTGTGGAATCCAGGCCGGGGATCATCACGACCACCGGGTGCGGGCCGGGAGTGGTGGGCAGGCGCAGCACGCCGACCAGGCGCGCGCCGGCGTACGGGATCTCCACCCGTCGCCCGGGCGGGTCGAGGTGCGGCAGGGCCGCGGTCAGACAGCGCACCGCCGCGGCGTGCGCGGTACGCATCTGGTCGAGGTCCTGGACGAAGAGGAACTTCGCGAAGTGGTAGTAGACGGCGGCCTGGGCGTAGTGCTGCCCGGCTGAACGCAGCCGCTGCTCGCGCACGGCCTCCACGGCCAGGGCCTCGTGCTCGGCCGCGACCTCGGACCAGGCCCGGCACCAGTCGTCCCAGCGCTGCAGGCCGCGGGTCACCCGCTCGAAATCCGCGACGGCCACACCGTTGGTGGTGAACCGGGGCGCCCAGTTGGCGATCGCCGAGGCGACTCGCTCGTCCACCGCGCTTCCTCCCGCAATCGGTTGTTGCAATTGATCGCATCGTGTCCGACCATGAGGGGCATGTCAACGGCAGCGCCGCTCGAATCCGGTCCACAACCCTTCAGCGTCGATGAACTGCGCGACCGCCGCTCCCGGCTGCTGGCGGCCGCCGCGGCCGAGGGCGCCGACACCGTCGTGGCCTACGGCGCCAACCGCGCCGGCAGCGCGGTCCCCTGGCTCACCACCTGGCCGGTCACACGCGAGGCGCTCGCCGTGCTCGACGCGGACCGGCCCATCCGGCTGTTCGTGGGTTTCCCCAACCACGTCCCGGCCGCCCGACGCGCGGCCCACGACGCCGGTCTGGGCGACGAGGTCGGGATGCTGGACGGCGATACCGCCGAGCGTGCCGTGGCGGCGCTACGGCACGGCGGGCCCCCGCGCCGGGTCGGGCTGGTGGGCCCGGTTCCCTACCCGGTCCGGGAGGCGATCGCCGCCTGGGCCACCGACGTGGTGGTCCTCGACCGGGCGTACACGCGGCTGCGCATGACGAAGTCGGCCGAGGAGCTGGCGTGGCTGGAACACGCCGCTGCGCTCACCGACCGGGCGGCGGTGGCCCTGTTGCGGGCTGCCGGGGAGGGCGCGAGCGAGCGGGACATGGTCGCCGCCGCCGAGCACGCCTACCGCACCGCCGGCGGAAGCCACCACATCTGCTACATCAGCGTCACCTCGATGGAATCCCCCGACCGCTGCGCGCCGGCCCAGTTCCCCAGTGACCGGCGGGCCACACCTGGATCGGTCGTCGTCTTCGAACTCAGCGCCGGGTGGGGGCCGGACCACCCGGCACAGTTGCTGCGCACCGCGACCGTGGACGCCGATCCCACCCCGCTCTACGCGCGCCTGCACGAGGTCGCCGAGGCCGTCCGCGACGACCTGCTCGCGCGGATCCGCCCGGGCGCGCTGCCCGCCGACCTGCTCACCGCGCTCGACCCGGTACGCGCGGAGGGCTTCACGCTCGTCGACGACCTGATCCACGGCCTCGGCGGCGGTTACCTCCCGCCGGTCCTGAGCATGCGCAGCGACCAACCGCGTGGGCTGCATGCCGAGCCGCTACGGCCCGGTATGACCCTCGTGGTGCAGCCCAACGTGTGCACCGTCGACATGTCCGCCGGCGTGCAGACGGGCGAGATGGTGGTGGTCACCGAGACCGGGTGCCGGTCGCTGCACCGCTTCCCGCCCGGCCTGCTACGGGTACCCGACGCCGCCCTGCGGTGATGCCCGCAGCCTGATCGGCGGACGGCCCACGCCGCGGGTTCTCGACCCGCGGCGTGGGCCGCGAGACCACTGCCGGCACACGGTGAGTCCGCTACGCGAACCCGGTCGGGCCGCCGCCCCCCGGAGGCGCCGAATCACCCGTCGCGCGTCATCCACGGTCCCAGTCGACGCTCGGCCCGCTTCAGCGCGGAGTAGAGGACGAACCCGGCGAGCATCAGCAGGACGACCGGTACCAGCGCCTCCGCCATCTGGAACCGGCGTGAGTGCCGCAGGATCAGGAACCCGAGGCCGGTGACGGCGGTCGAGAACTCCGCGACCACCACGGCGATCAGCGCCCGCCCGACGGCGAGCCGCAGCCCGGTGACGATGTACGGCAGCGCGCCGGGGATCAGCACGTCGCGCCACACCGCGAGTTCACTGGAGCAGAAGGACCTGGCCAGCTCGTCGAGGTCGGCGGGGATGTTGCGCACCCCGGCGGCGGTGTTGAGGGCAACCGGGAAGAACGCGAACATCGACACAATGACGATCTTGGCCGGCACACCGAACCCGAGCGCCACGACGAGGATCGGGATGACGGCCACCAGCGGGGTCGCGTACAGCGCGGAGATGTAAGGGTCCAGCACCACATCGACGGAACGGAACCGTCCGACGAGGATGCCGACGACGAGACCGGCGGCGGTGCCGGCAAGGATGCCGAGGGCGAATACGAGGGCGCTCGACGCGGCGGCGTCGAGGAGCCGGCCGTCGCCGATCATCACGACGGCCGCGCCCGCGACCTCAACCGGGCCCACGACGAGCGGGCTCTCGGAGACCGCCGCGAACACCTGCCACAGCACGGGGACGAGCAGGAGTCCGCTCCACCACAGCACCCGGTCGACGCCGCTCGCGGCCGCCCGCCCCAAAGCGCGTCCGGGCTCCCCGCCGCGCGCAGTGGCCCTCGCCTTCGCGGCCATTCTGTTCACCGCGCCTCCTGCCAGGGTGAGAGCCGGCGCTGCAGCAGCTTGAGCCCGGTCGCGATCGCGGTGCCGGCCAAGGCCAGGACGATGACCGGGCCAAGCGCGCCCGCGATGTCGAAGCGGTTGGTGTAGAGGATGATCAGGTAGCCGAAGCCGCTCGCGCCGGCGTAGAAGTCGGCGAGCACGACGCCCACCAACCCGTGCACCAGCCCGAGCCGCAGCCCCGTGATGATCGCCGGCAGCGCCGCGGGGGCCAGCACGTCCCGCCAGACCGTCCACTCGGCGGCGCAGAAGGACTGGCTGAGTTCCAGCAGATCCGGATCGACGGTGCGCACGCCGGACGCGGTGTTGATCAGCACCGGGAGGACGGTGAAGAGGAAGACGATGAGGATCTTCGCCGTGTTCCCGAACCCGAGGACGACCAGGATGAAGGGGATCAGCGCGACCAGCGGTGTGGTGTACAGAATGTTGATCGGCGCCTCGGTGAGCGTGTAGATCGGACGGAACCTGCCGATCAGCATCCCGGCCGGCACGCCCACCAGGGCGCCGAGCCCGGCGCCGACGCCGAGAACGTACAACGTCGGGGTCAGGTAGGCCCAGAATTCACCGCTCGCCATTGATTCGGCCAGACGCCGCGCGATCTCGTCCGGCGTCGCCAGGAACAGTGCGCCGGTGGTGAGTGCGAGGCCGTACCAGCCGATCAGCACGATCACCGCGAACCCGACCCGCAGCGCCAGCACGCGGCGACGGCTCAGGCCACGGTCAGTCACCGGGGACACCTCCGGCGGGCGTGGCGACCGAGGGCGCCTTGCGCAGCAGCCGCCACATGTGGGTTCGAAGGGCCGCGAACTCCGGCTCGGTGCGGATCTGCGCCGCGTCGCGCGGCCGGTCGAAGGGAATCTCGATGTCCTCGACGATGCGGCCCGGGTCGGATTGCATCACGATCACCCGGTCGGACAGGACGACGGCTTCGTCGATCGAATGCGTCACGAAGATGACGGTCTTGCGGTCCGCGCTCCAGATCCGCAGCAGCTCGTCCTGCATCAGCTCACGGGTCTGCGCGTCGAGCGCGCCGAACGGCTCGTCCATCAGCAGGATGTCCGGCCGGATGGCCAGCGCCCGGGCGAGGCCGACGCGCTGCTGCATGCCGCCGGAGAGCTGGTAGGGGTACTTCTTCTCGCGGCCCTTGAGGCCGACCATCTCGATGTAGGGCTGCGCCTGACGCCGCGCCTCGCGCTTGCTGGCCCCGCGCAGCCGCACTCCGTACGCCACGTTGTCCTCGACGGTGCGCCAGGGCAGCAGGCGGAAGTTCTGGAACACCAGGGTCATGTCGGGCCGCGGGCCCGTGATCTCCTCGCCGCCGACCCGGACCACCCCGGCGCTTGTCTTCTCCAACCCGGCGACGATGCGCAGCAGGGTCGTCTTCCCGCATCCGCTCGGACCGAGGATCGAGACGAACTGGTTGTCACCGATCTCGAGGTCGATGTCCTCGAACACCGTCACCTCGCCGAACCGCTTGGTCACGCCGTTGATGCTGACGTTCGCCACGTCTGCTGAACCTCCGATCGGCCGGTGGTGGCCCCGACCCCGCCGGAGCCACCACCGGGCGCGTCACTGCTGGCCGTCGACGAGCTTGCGCGCGTCCGCGTAGATGCTGGTGTCGACCAGGTCGGCGTACGCCGGCTTCTGGGCCTCGGTGATATTGCCCAGCTCCACCTGCTGCTCGACGGTAAAGTTGACCATGCTCTCCGGGTAGCCGTGGTCGTCGGGGAACAGACCGCCCTCAAGGAACACGTCGTAGGTCGCGGACAGGATGTCCCGGCTCACTCCGGTGACCTCCACGGCGATGTCCAGGACCTTCTCCCTGTTCGCCGGGTCACGCATGAACTCGTTGGCCTTGATGTTCGCCGCGGTGAACGCGACGATCTCCGCGCGCTTCTTCGACAGGATCGCCTGCGGGGCAGCGAAGCCGGCGTAGTGCCAGTCGGGCACGACCTCCCAGAGATTGGTCAGCGACTTCACGCCGGCGTCGGGGAACTGCTCCATCACCGCTCGGGCCTCGTCGATGTGCAGCACTCCGGACACCGCCTGCCCCTGCGCGATCGCCTGGCCTTCCGCGCCGGGGAAGTTGCCGTAGGTCACGTCGTCCTGCTTCAGCCCGCAGGAGGTGTAGAACTTCTTGGTCAGCACCTCGGCGAATCCGCCGACCTCGTCGACCCCGACCACCTTGCCCTTGAGGTCCTCGCACGAGTTGATGTCCCGGCTGACGATCAGCTGGACGTCCAGCTTCGGGGAGTAGGTGTAGAAGGCCTTGACGGTTCCGCCCTGGGCCACCGCGTTGATCAGGGTCGGAGTCGGCACGGCGGCGATGTCCGCCGAGCCCGCCTCGGCGCCCCGCAGCGCGGTGACACCCGTGTCGAGGCTGACGATCTCCACCTCGATGCCGAACTCCTCGTAGAAACCCTGCTCCTGCGCGACCCAGGGCATCACGTGGACGAAGTTCGGGGGGATCACCGGCATGCTGAGCGAGATCTTCCCCTTCTCGCTGCCCGACGTGCCCCCTCCTCCCCCGCAGGCCGCGGTCGTCGCGAGCAGGCTCGCGGCGAGCAGGACCGCTGCTGCTGTTCTTCTTCGGCCGTCTCCTCTGGACACCGGCGACCTCTCTTCCTGCCTCGGGTGGCAATGCCTGTGGGCCGGCCAAGCCGGTCTCTCTACAATCGATTGCCCCTAGCATTGGAACCATGACGAGGGTCACATGTCATTGGGTCACCGGAAATCACGGTTCCAAGCAGGGTGCCGGCCACCACGCGACAAAGCTCATCGGCACGGCCAAAGAGCCGGGCTGGGGCGGGCCGCCGCCGCGGTAGGGGCGCCAACTCCGGGCCCAGGCGCACGGTCCGCGCAACCGGGAGCACATCCTTCCACTCTCATGAGGCTGGTGGATGAGCCGGATGACGATCAGGCCGGCGCCGAACGTCGTCCGGCGAATCACGGCGCTGAACCAGACCGTCAGGAAAGGAACCGGGAGAAGACGGAGTAGAACGGCACGTTCTGGAAGTCACGCGACCAGGACGACACCTCCGGGTGATGCCGGCTGAGCCAGGGTGATGCCGTCTGGGCCGTTGATCCGCGACGACCACGGTACGCCGCCGAAGGGCCCGAACGAGATCGGGTTCAGTCCGGTGTGGATCCTGATGCTTCCGGACGGTACGCGCCGACGCCGGGGAGAACGCGCCGTGAGCCCGCCGAGATGTACTCGGCGTGCTCCACCCACCACCCAACGGACCGAGGCTGCGGCGGTTCCGTCTACAAACGATTGCGTATATCCTCGGCCGACGAGGAGGATGCGACCGTGGCGGATCTGATGCGGTTAGGGGTCTTCAGCCCATCTGTGGTGCTCGGCGTGGCCCGGGCAACCGGCGCTCTGGAGCGGGCCGGGCTCGCCGTCGAGGAGGTACCCGCGATCTCCTCCGCGCAGCAGGTCTCCGCCCTGGTCGCCGGCGAGCTGGACGCGGTGCTCACCAGCCCCGACAACGTTCTCGCCTACCGGGGCTCCCCGAGCAACCCGCTCGGCCGGGTCGTGGACCTACGGATCCTCGCCGCCGTCGACCGAGGGCTCGCCCTGTCCCTGTTCACCGCGCCCGGTCTCGATCCCGACGGTGGCCTGCGCGGCGGCGTCCTCGGCGTCGACGTACCCACGTCGGGGTTCGCCTTCGTCGCGTACGAACTGCTGGCGCGCCAGGGCCTGCGGGCCGGGCACGACTACGAGGTGCGGGCCCTGGGCACCACCCCCCGCCGGGCCACCGCCCTGGCCGCCGGCGAGTGCGCGATGACCGTGCTCAACGCCGGCAACGACCTGCGGGCGGAGGCGGCGGGGTGCACCCGGGTCAGCCGCGCCACCTCGCTCGGCCCGTACCTCGGCACGGTCCTCGCGGCCCTCGGTGACCGCGTCGAGGGCGACGCCGGCAGGCTCCGCGCGCTGGCCGCGGTGCTCGTGACGACCTCCCGCGCGCTGGTGACCGGCGACCTGCGAGAGGTGGCGCGCCGGGTGACGGCGGAGCGGCTCGGCCTGAATGACGACGGCGTCACGCAGTACCTGCGGACCCTGGCGGACCCGCGCGAAGGGCTGGTGCCGGACGGACGCGTGGACCCCGCGTCGCTGGAGACGCTGCGGTGGTTGCGCGGCCGGCACGGGCAGCCGGATCCCGGGCTCGCCGATCTCGTCAAACCCGGCTCGGGTCTCGTCGACGAACGATTCCTCCCGGTATGAGGTGATCCCTCGCACTACGGGGCGATGCTACCGGCCGCGCGGACTGCCGGCGCCCATCCGGCTGCTTCAGCAGGCGGCGCTTGGGGCAGCGAGCGGTGCTGCGGCGAACCGGATCGCCGTGTGGTTGAGCGTGCCGGGCAGCGGCCGGCCGGCCAAGAGTCGGCGCGGCGCGACGAGGCGCAGCTCGTGGCGGTGCAGCACGGCGGCGAGCAGCGTGCTGGTGAGAAAGAGCACGAGGTCGCGCCCCGGGCACTCGCCGGGGCCGGCGCTGAACGGGATGAGCGCGGCCTGATCGGGAGGGCCGGGAGGGCTCCAGCGTTGCGGGTTGAACCGGTCCGCGTCGGTGACCGTCTGCCCGTCCCGGTGGAAGAACGAACTGAGGATGATCGTCGTGGTGCCCGCGGGCATCACCGCGCCACCCCAGCCGGTGTCGGTCGTGCTGTCCCGCAGCACCGCCAGCGTCGTCGGCCAGAGCCGCACCGACTCCAGCACGCACCGCCGCAGGTATGGCAGGTGCTGCGGCCGGGACAGGTCGCGCGCGGCGAGTTCGGCCCGCGCCCGGGCGTGCTGCTCGGGGTGGGTCGCCAACATCGCGAGGGCGCGGAACGCCGCGATGCCTGCGGCGTCGAAGGCGAACAGCCACTGCGGCACCTGACCGACGGGCCGGGTCGTCTCGGCGGCGGGGGTGGCGGCGAGGACGGCGGCCAGGCTCCCCGGTTCGGCCGCCCGGAAGTACGTGCGCAGGTGCGCCATGAAATCCCGGCGTAGGTCGGGGCGCGGGCGGCGCAGGTACGCCCAGTTCGCGTCACGGCGCAGCGCGGCGAGCAGATCGCTGATCCGATCGTCGTCCCGCGCGGCGTCACCCAGCACGACGCGGCGCACGATACGCGAGAAGGCGCGGGAGTAGTCGTCCCAGGTCAGCTCCCCGGCCCGGTCCACGTCCGCCATGAGCAGCGCGATCTCGTCACGTACCGTCGTCGCAAGCTGCGGCGCGAGGCGGTGCAGGGGCCGCCCGGTGTCGAGCACCGCCTCGTTGAGGCGTCGTCGCGGCGCCCGCGCCGGTCCCCTGGTGATCAGGACGCCGTCGGGCTGGAAGTGCGCCAGGGCCGCGACCTTGTCCCGGTTGGCGAGCGTGAACGGTTCCGGCGACTCGGCGAGGATCCGACGCACGTGCGCGGGCGAGAGCACGAGCGCCACCGACCGGCCGGGTATCCGCAGGCGCAGCGGGCCCGGACCGTAACGGGCGCGCAGCCGCTGCAGCAGACCGACGGCCCGGTGGTCGACGTCGAGCAGGGCGGCGAGCGCGACGAATGTGGGGCGCCGCACGATCGCCCCCCGCGCCACGGTGGGCGCGAGCACCTGGACACCCAGGCGCAGCGTGTCCAGCACCGAGGCCCGGGGCAGATACGCATGCTGGTCCCCGCCGGGCACGTGCCGCGTTCTACCCGGACCAGGCGCGGGGAAACCGGGGCGGACACCAGGCCAGAGGCCCGGGGCGACACATGACTACGGTCCTTCGTATTTGCTAATATTTGCAACTTGCGGAACCCCACGTGCCCGCGGCGGTGGCCGCGGTACAGGCCCATGCCCGACGGAAAGGTACAAATGCGTGCGCAAACCCCTCTATCAGGCAAAGGCCGAATTCTTCAAGACGTTGGGGCATCCCGCTCGCATCCGTATCCTGGAGTTGCTCGCCGAGCGGGAGTACGCGGTGGCCGAACTGCTGCCGCAGGTGGGCATCGAGGCCGCGCACCTGTCGCAGCAGCTGGCGGTGCTGCGCCGGATGAACCTCGTGGTGTCCCGCCGGGACGGGCATAGCGTCCACTACTCGCTGGTGAGCCCGCAGGTGGCCGAGCTGCTGACGGTGGCGCGGCGCATCCTCACCGAGGTGCTCACCAGCCAGGCGGAACTGCTCGACGACCTGCGCGCTGCGCAGAACAGCGGGCCGCCCTGACGATCGGATACCCCCGACGCCTGTTGCTCGCACCCGTGCCGGCCGTGGCACACGGCCATGGTCGCGGTCGCCCACGACCGCGGACCGTGTGCCCGCTTCGCCGTGCCGAAGGTCAGGAAAGGAAAACGATTGTCCACACTGGGCTGGATACGGAAGATCCGTGCGGTGGGTCGGGTGGCCGAGCCCTCGGCCGGCCCGCCGCCCGAGGCCGGCGACACCCCGCTGCGGCCCGACGCCACTGCGCTCCTCGGCGGGTCCGTTCAGGTACGGCACGTGGACGCGGGATCCTGCAACGGTTGCGAGATCGAGGTCGGTCAGGCGTTCTCCCCGGTCTACGACGCCGAGCGGCACGGGGTGCGGCTGGTGGCCTCGCCCCGGCACGCCGACGTGCTGACGGTGACCGGGCCGGTGACCGTCAACATGGCCGAGCCCCTGCGCAAGACGTACGAGGCGATGCCGCGCCCGCGACTGGTGGTGGCGGTCGGTGACTGCGCGCGTGACTGCGGCAGGTTCCGCGGCGGGTACGGCGTGGTGGGGCCCGTCGCCGACGTGGTGCCGGTCGACGTGCAGGTGCCCGGCTGCCCGCCCGCTCCAGACGCGATCGTGGCCGCGCTGCGCGGCCTGGCCGGCCGATGAACATCGTCGCCACGGCCCTCGCCACGGCGGCGGTGCTGGCCGGCGGAGGGGCCGCCGCCGGCCTGGCCCTGCCGGCCCGGGCCCGCGCGGGCGCGGTCGGCGTCCTCACCGCCGCGACGGGACTGGCCGGCGCGGTGGCCGGCGGCGCCGCCGTCGCCGGGCAGGCGTGGCAGGCCCGGGTGCCCTGGCTGCTGCCACTGGCCGGCGCCACCTTCTCGGTGGACGCGCTGGCCGGGTGGTTCCTGCTGCTGATCGGCGCGGTGGCCGTCGCCGTGGGCGGCTACGCCGTCGGGTACCCGCGCGCGGGCGGGCAGGGGTCCGGCTCCCGGACCGCGCTCGCCACGCTGCCGCTGTTCGTCGCCGCGATGCTGGCGGTGCCAGCGGCGGGCAGCGTGTGGACCTTCCTGCTCGCCTGGGAGCTGATGGCCATCACCTCCCTGGTCCTGGTCGCCGCCGAACACCGCCACCACCCCGAGGTCCGCGCGGCCGGCGTCTGGTACGCGGCCTGGACCCAGGCGGGATTCGTGGCGGTCCTGCTCGGCCTCGCCTGGGCCGCCGCCGCGACCGGCGGTGAGTCCTTCGTGGACATCCGGGCGGGCGGTGACGCGCTGCCACCGCTCGTCCGCAACGGGATCTTCCTGCTCTGCCTGGCCGGGTTCGCGGCGAAGGCGGGGGTCGTGCCGCTGCATCCCTGGCTGCCCCGCGCGCACGCCGAAGCGCCGAGCCACGCCTCGGCGCTGATGAGCGCCGCGATGGTCAAGCTCGGGGTGTACGGGATCGCGCGGCTGGCCTTCGACCTGCTCGGCGGCGGGCCGCGGTGGTGGTGGCTGCTGCTGGCCGGGTTGGGCGCGGTCTCCGCGCTCTACGGGATCCTGCAGGCCGCGGTGGCGACCGACCTGAAGCGGCTGCTGGCGTTCTCGACCAGCGAGAACGTCGGGCTGATCCTGCTCGGTCTGGGATCGGCCGGCCTGCTCGCACACTCCGGCCAGCCCGCGGCCGCCGGGCTGGCCGTGGCCGCCGCCCTGCTGCACGCGCTCAACCACGCCGGCTTCAAGACCGTGCTGTTCGGCGCGGCCGGGTCGGTGCTGCGCGCCACCGGCACCCGCGATCTCGATGCGCTCGGCGGCCTGTCCCGGCGGATGCCAGCGACCACCGCGCTGTTCGCGGTCGGCGCCCTGGCCGCCGCCGCCCTGCCGCCCGGCAACGGGTTCGTCTCCGAGTGGTTGCTGCTGCAGGCGCTGCTGCAGCACACCATGGCCGGCGGCACGGTGCTGGCGATCACCGGGCCGCTGGCGGTGGCGGTGGTCGCGCTGACCACCGGTGTGGCGATCGCCACGTTCGTCAAGGCGCTCGGCACCGGGTTCCTGGCCCGACCGCGCAGCGACGCGGCCGCCCGTGCGAGCGAGTCACCGCGCAGCATGCTCGCCGGTCTGGGCCTGGCCGCTGCGGCGTGCGCCGCCCTCGCCAGCGTGCCCGCCGTGACCGCCCCCGCGCTCGAGCGGATCACCGATGGCCTGTCGGTCGAGACGGCACCGATCGACGGCGGCGCGGTCGGGTTGCGCCTGTCCGGACTGGGCAGCACAGTGGCTCCATTGTGGATCGCCGTCGGCCTGGTCGCCCTCGTCGCGGCCACCGCGGCGACCGTCCGTGCGCTCGGCCGGGCGCGACGGCACGCGGCCGCCTGGGACTGCGGTGACGGGCCGCTGACCGCCCGGATGGAGTACACCGCCACCTCGTTCGCCGAGCCGCTGCAGCGGGTCTTCGACAACGTGCTGGCCCCCGAACAGGACGTCGACGTCACCCACGTCGACGAATCCAGGTACATCATCCGGGCCGCGGAGTACCGCCAGCGGGTGCCCGACCGGGTCGAGGCCCGCCTCTACCGGCCGTTGATCCGGGGCGTGGAGCGCCTCGGTGGGCGCCTGCGGGCGCTGGCCGACGGCAGCGTCCACCGCTACCTGGCCTACATGCTCACCGCGCTGCTCGCCGTCCTGCTCGCCGGGGTGATCTCATGATCAGTTGGCTCGTCGCCGCCGTTCAGGCGGTGCTGGTCGCCGCCGCCGCGCCGCTGCTGATCGGTGTCATGCGCGCCGTGCGGGCCCGACTGGAGGGACGCGCCGGCGGCCGGGTCACCCTGCCGTGGCGGGAGCTGCGCAAGCAGCTGCGCAAGGAGCCCATCAGCCCGGCCGACGCCGGACTGCTGTTCCGGGCCGCGCCACCGGTCCTGATGGCCACCAGCCTGTTGGTCGCCGCCGCCGCCCCGTACCTGACCACGGCGGGCCCGCTGGACGGCTCGGTCGACCTGATCGCCGTGGTCGGCCTGCTCCTGCTGGGCACCGCCGCGCTGGCCCTCGCCGGCCTGGACACCGGTACGGCGTTCGGCGGCATGGGCGCCAGCCGGCAGATAACCATCGCCGCCCTGGTCGAGCCGACCCTGCTGCTGTCGGTGCTCGCCCTGTCCGCCCACGCCGGGTCGACCAACCTCGGGGTCATCGTCACCGTCGCCAGCTCCGAGCCCGCGCGGATGTTCAACCCGGCGAGCCTGCTCGCCGCGGCCGCGCTGGCCATCGCGATCCTGGCCGAGGCCGCCCGGCTGCCCGTGGACAATCCGGCCACGCACCTGGAGCTGACGATGGTGCACGAGGCTACGGTGCTCGAGTACTCCGGCCGCGACCTGGCGCTGGTCGAGTGGGCCTCGGCGATGCGGCTGACCATCCTGCTCGGGCTGCTCGCCAACCTGTTCGTCCCCTGGGGGGTCACGACGGGCCTCGGGCCGGTGGCGCTGGCCGTCGCCGCTGCGGCGTTCCTCGCCAAGCTGACCGTGCTCGCCGCGGCACTGGCCGCCGGCGAGGTGTTCGCCGCCAAGCTGCGCCTGTTCCGCGTGCCCGAACTGCTCTCCGGCTCCTTCGTCCTCGCCCTGCTCGCCGTCATCACCACGACGGTGCTGGCCTGATCGGAGGATCACGTGACCGCCGACGTCCACACCCAACTGCTCAACCTGGCCTGCGGGGCGTTCCTGCTCAGCGCCGTGGGCGTGCTGTGGCGCCGCGACGTGGCCGCCCTCATCCGGCTGATCACCCTGCAGGGCGTCGCGCTGACCGCGATCGCCGCGCTGCTCGCCGCGTCGCACGGCAGCGTGGAGGCGACCCTGATGGCGGTGTTCGTCGGGGTGCTGAAGGCCGTCGCCCTGCCCGCGCTGCTGCGCCGCGTGCTGCGTCAGGTGCCCGAGGCCCGGGAGACCGCACCCCAGGTCAACGTCGCCGCCTCTCTGCTGGCCGCCGCCGCGCTCACCCTGCTCGCGTACGCCGCCGCCCGGCCGCTGGTGGAGCTCTCCCCCGCCCCGTCGGCCCGCGCCGCCCCGGTCGGCATCGCCGTGGTCCTCATCGGGTTCTTCCTGGCCGCCACCCGTCGCCGGGCCATCTCGCAGATCATCGGCCTGCTGCTGGTGGACAACGGCATCGCGGCCGTCGCGTTCCTGACCACCGGCGGCGTGCCCCTCGTGGTCGAACTCGGCGTCTCCGTCGACCTACTGCTGGCCGTCCTCGTGCTGCAGATCCTGACCACGCGGCTGCGCGCCGCGTTCGGCGGCACCAACCTCGACGAACTACGGGAGCTGCGCGACTGATGACCCCCGCGATCCTCGTGTACCTTCCGCTGGCCGCCCCGGTGGCCGCCGCGGCCTTGGCGGCCGCGCTGCCCCGCCGGGTCGCGGCCTGGATCGGCGTGCTCGCCGCGGCCGTCATCCTCGGCACCGGCGTCGCGCTCGCGACCACCGAACTGCCCGTCGCGGCCGCCGGCGGGTGGCTGCGCGCCGACGCGCTCACCGCCGTCATGCTGTTGGTCATCGGGGTCGTCGCGACGGTGGCCTGCTGGGCCGGCGTGGCCCACCTCGATGCCGAGGCGACCGCCGGCGCGACCACCCCCGCCACGGCCCGCCGGTACCAGATCCTGGTGCAGCTGTTCCTCGCCGCCATGTGCCTCGCGGTGCTCGCCGACAACCTCGGCATGCTCTGGGTGGCGGTCGAGGCCACCACGATCGTCACCGCGTTCCTCGTCGGCCACCGCCGCAGCCGCCCGTCGGTCGAGGCCGCCTGGAAGTACGTCGTGCTGTGCAGCGTCGGCATCGCGATCGCCTTCCTCGGCACTGTATGCGTGTACGCCGCCGCCGTCGCCGCCGGCGCGCCCGCCGAGCACGCCCTGAACTGGAGCTACCTGGTCGAACGCACCGCCGATCTGGACCCGGCGCTGGTCCGGCTCGCCACCGGGCTCGTGCTGCTCGGCTTCGGCACCAAGGCCGGCCTGGCGCCCATGCACGCCTGGTTGCCCGACGCGCACAGCCAGGCGCCAGCCCCGGTCTCCGCGCTCATGTCCGGAGTGCTGCTGTCGGTCGCCTTCTACGCGATCTGGCGGTACAAGGCGATCACCGACGCGGTGATCGGCCCCGGCTACACGCGTACGCTCCTGCTCGTCGGCGCGCTCGCCTCGATCGCGGTGGCGGCGGCGCTGCTCATCGTGCAGCGGGACTACAAGCGCATGCTCGCCTACTCCTCGATCGAGCACATGGGCCTGGTCGCGCTCGGCACCGCCATCGGCGGCGAACTCGCCGTCACCGCCGCGCTGCTGCACGTGCTCGGCCACGGGCTGGCGAAGGCCGCGCTGTTCTGCGGCGCCGGACAGATCCTGCACGCCACCGGCAGCGCGCGCATCGCCGACGTCCGCGGGCTGGCGAGCCTGCGGCCCGGACTGGCCGGCGTGTTCGCCGTCGGACTGGTGGCGGTCCTCGGACTGCCGCCGTTCAGCCTGTTCGCCTCGGAGTTGGGCATCGTCCGGGCGGGTCTGTCCGCCGGGCAGGGCTGGGTGGTCGCCGCCGCGTTCGCGCTCGTCCTGGTCGGCTACGCCGCGATGGCCCGCCACGGCTCGGCGATGCTGCTGGGCGAGCCGCGCGCCGGCACCGCGGCGCCCGGCGCCCGGAGTGGGCCAGCGCGCGCGGGCCTCGCGCCGCTCGCCGTCGCGCTGGTCGCCGCCGCGGCGCTCGGGCTCACCCTCGGCCCGCTCGACTCCCTGCTGCAGACCGCCGCCGCCATCATCACGGGACACTGACCATGGCCACCCTCACCACCGTCATCGATGTCGAACCCCGCGACCTGATCCACCACGCCGGCCAACTGCTGGCGGACAGGCACCGCCTGGCCCTGGTCGCGGCCCACCACGACCCCGCCAGCGACGGTCGCGACGGGGCGATCCGGATCGTGTACCTGTTCACCGCCGGCCCACCCGACCGGCGTACCGAACTGCACGTACGCCTCGACCCGGACCGGCCGCACGTCCCCAGCCTGGCCGCGCTGTCGTTTCCCGCCAGCCGGTTCGAACGCGAGATGCACGACCTGTT
The DNA here is from genome assembly GCA_047459115.1 of Micromonosporaceae bacterium. Lineage (GTDB taxonomy): Bacteria > Actinomycetota > Actinomycetes > Mycobacteriales > Micromonosporaceae > VSCG01. The sequence continues at coordinate 7,007 of VSCG01000037.1, read as the reverse complement.
CGGGGTGGTCCCCGAGCACCACCCGCTGCCCCGCCGGCTCGTGCGCCACCCGCACTGGCCCAGCGGCTGGTACCCGATGCGCCGCGACGCCGGCCCGGCACCCACGTTCTCCGGCGCCGAACCGTTCCCGTTCGTGACGGTGCAGGGCACCGGCGTGTACGAGATCCCGGTCGGGCCGGTGCACGCCGGCCTGATCGAACCGGGGCACTTCCGGTTCTCGGTCGTCGGCGAGACCATCCTCAAGCTCAAGGCACGTCTCTGGTACGTCCACAAGGGAATCGAGAAGCTGTTCGAGAACGGTCCCGCCGCGGAGCGCACCGCGTTGGCCGAACGGATCAGCGGCGACACGGCGGTGGGGCACGCACTGGCCTACAGCCTGGCGGTCGAGGACGCGCTCGGCATGACGGTCGATCCCGAGGCGCAGCGGGCCCGCGCCGCGTTGCTCGAACTCGAACGCCTGCACAACCACATCGCCGACATCGGCGCGTTGTGCAACGACGTCGGGTTCGGCATCGCGCACAGCCACGCGCAGCGCATCCGTGAGCGGCTGCTGCGGCTCAACCAGCAGACCACCGGGCACCGACTGCTGCGCGGCGGCGTGTTCCCCGGCGGCGCGCGGCTGCGCCGGGTGCCCGAGCCGGCCGAGGTCCGCGCCATCGCCGACGACATCGCCGAGATCGTCCGCCTATCCCTGGACCACACGATCGTGCAGGAGCGGTTCACCGGCACCTCGGTGCTCACCCGCGAGCAGGCCATCGAGATCGGCACCCTCGGCTACGTGGCCCGCGCCAGCGGCCTCGCCTTCGACGCCCGGGTCGCCCATCCGTTCACCGACCTCGGCGACCTGGCCGTGCCGACCTACGACAGCGGCGACGTGCTCGCCCGCTTCCTCGTGCGCGCCGACGAGGTGCAGGCGTCCGCGGCGCTGCTCGAACGCCTCCTGCCCACGCTGGCCCCGACCGGACCGGACGACGGCGACGCCCCGCGCACGCTACCTGCGCCCGGCGCGCCCGCCACCGGCACGGGCATCGTGGAGGGCTGGCGTGGGGCGATCACCCACCGGGTCGAGATCGCCCCGGACGGCACCCTCACCCGCGTGAAGGTCGTCGATCCGTCGTTCTTCAACTGGCCGGCCCTGCCCGTCTCGCTGGCGGACACCATCGTCCCGGACTTTCCCTTGACGAATAAGAGCTTCAACCTCTCCTACGCCGGCAACGACCTGTGACGGCCGAGCAGCCGGCGGCCCCCGTCGCGCTCGGTGGTATACAGGTCGGGTGGCCGAATCCGTAGCCGCGCGGATGCGCGCCGAAGCCGGGGCCTTCCTGGCGGCGCTGGGCGACGCGCAACGCTCGGCCGCCCACCGCAGCTTCGGCGACGACGCCGCGCGCCGCTGGATCGAGTACCGGCCCCGGGCTCGGCCCGGGATCTCGCTGACCGACCTTGAGCCGCACGCGCGCAAGGCCGCCCACCGGCTGCTCGCCACCGGGTTGAGCCCGCACGCCTACGCCCAGGCCATGGCGGTCATCGCGCTCGAGGAGGTGCTCGACCGGCGCGAGAACTGGGTACGCCAGCGGCACAGCAACGACTACTGGGTGACGGTCTTCGGTGACCCGGACCGGGACGACCGGTGGTCGTGGCGGTTCGAGGGGCACCACCTTTCGGTAACCATGACGGTCGTAGCCGACGAGGTCTCCCCGGCACCGGTGTTCCTCGGCGCCAACCCGCACCGCGTCAGCTACGCCGGCCGCCCGGTGCTACGGCCGCTGGCGCCCGAGGAGGACCTCGCCCGGGAACTGCTCGACGCCCTCGGTCCCGCCGGTCGGACCGAGGCGATCGTCGCCGACCACGCGCCCCCGGACATCCGCAGCGCCACCTCGGCCCGGGCCGACGCCGGCATCGATCCGCCCGGCGTCCCCGCGGGAAGGCTCAACCCGACCGCGCGGGCCGTGCTCGACCATCTGGTGGCGCTCTACCTCGACCGACTGCCCGCAACGCTGGCCGCGCGGGAGGCGGCCCGCGTCAGGTCGGGCGAGCTGTACTTCGCCTGGGAGGGCCCGACCGGGCCCGGCCAGCGGCACTACTACCGCATCCAGGGCGACGACCTGCTCATCGAGTACGACAACACCGCCGACGACGGCAACCACGCGCACACCGTGCTGCGCCGGCCGAGGAGCGACTTCGGCGACGACGTGCTCGCCGCGCACCGGGCCGAATGGCATCCGGCGGACCGGCCCTGAATCGGGCGTTCAGGCCGAGCGGCCCCCCGCCGAGCGAGAAGCCGGATCGTGGCTCGCGCCCGGGACCTATACAGATCGGTCCGAGCGCGCGGCTCGCGCTCGGACCGATCCCGCGCCCAGGAACGATCAGCTGCGGCGCGAACCGCCCACGATCCGCCACGCCAACGGCAGCGCCCCGGCCGCCGCGCACGCCTTCAGCGCGTCACCGAGCAGGAACGGCACCACACCGTAGGCGATCGCCCAGCCGATCGACCGTCCCGTCGACAGCGCGAGCACGGCCACGCCGAGCGCGTAGATGAGCACGCTCCCGGTGACGTAGGCCAGGGCCGTGCTGGCGACCTTACGGTCCGCGCCGCGCTGGCTGAGCCAGCCGACGACGTAGGCGGCGAGCACGAAGCCGAGCAGGTAGCCGCCGGTGGCGCCGAAGACGGCATCGAAACCGCCCTTGCCGTCGGCGAACACGGGCATACCGACCACGCCGGCGGCGAGGTAGACGAGCTGCGCGAGGGCGCCGCGCGCGGAACCGAGCGCCGCCGCCGTCACGAGCACCGCGAAGGTCTGCAGCGTCACCGGGACGGGCGAGCCCGGGACGGGGATCACGACCTGGGCGGCCAACGCGGTCAACGCCGCCGCGCCCGAGACGAGCACGGCGTCCCGGACGGCATGCCGGGCCCAGATGGCGTCGACCAGCACGCCACGCTTGAGTGGGATGGACAAACTGTTGCTCATGGTCTTTGGGTACTTCCCTTCCAACGGCGAATGGTGGCGGGCGGCAGAGGCCACGGCGTCACCGCGGACCAGCTGTCGTCACTGCAACGCCTTGCGCAGCTCCACCTCCTGTTGACGCGCCGCCGCGCGCGCGGCCAGCGCCTCGTCCAGCGACACCGCGCGGAACCGGGTGCGGGTGCCCGGAGAGCATTGTGCGACAAGGTCCAGGTCCGCGCTAATGACGGTGGCCACCATCGCGTACCCGCCGCCGGAGACGGCGTCGCGGTGCAGGACGATGGGTTCGACGCCACCGGGCACCTGGATGGAACCGACCGGGTAACCGGCATCAACGATGTTGGACGGATCCGAGCCGGCACCGAAGGGCTGCACCCGCTCCCTCCACTCCAGCGACGGCCCGCTGTACCGGAAGCCGATGCGATCGGCGACCGGAGTCAAGGTCCATGTCGAATCCAGCAGCGTGGCGAGGCCGGCGTCGGTGAGCCGGTAGTCGTACAGGCCGAGCACGACCCGGACGGTCACGTCGCGCTCGAACCGGGGCCGCAGGTGCTCGGGCACCACAAGGCCCGGCCGCCCGTTGCCAATGCCCACCGGCACGACGTCGCCGGCACGCAGGTTGCGGCCCTCGAAGCCACCGAACCCGCCGAGCCCGTAGGTCGAGCGGCTGCCGAGCACCTCCGGCACGTCAATGCCACCGGAGACCGCGAGGTAGACGCGCGCCCCCGCCTCCAGGTAGCCGAACGCGAGTTCGTCGCCGGCGCCTACAGCCAGCGACTCCCACTGCGGCACCGGGCTCCCGTTGACGGTGACCGGCATGGTCGCCCCGGTGACCGCGATGACGGCCGGCTCGGTGAAGCGTACCTTCGGCGCCAGGTATGCGGCCTCGATCAGCGCCGCGTCCGGCGAGTTGCCGACGAGCAGATTCGCGGCGAGGGCGGACCAGAGGTCGAGGGCGCCCGACGGCGGGATGCCGACGTTGTAGTAGCCGGGGCGGCCACGGTCCTGAACGCTGCTGGCGAGCCCAGCGTCGAGGATCTCAATTGCCATACAGGGCCTCCAGGAGTCTGGCGTTGTAGGCGTCGCAGTCGGCGAGGAACTCGTCGAGGCTGAAGCTGACCGGCGCCTGGCGGAACCGGTACGTGCCGGCCTGCACCTCGGCGCGGATCCGCTCGTACTCCGCGCCGTCGATGGGGCGGAACTTCACGATGTCCCCCGGCCGGAAGAACACCATGAACTCGCTGAAGTCCGGCAGCTTCTGCTGCGGATCGAAGATGGGTACGGGCGTGATACCGAACATCTGGTAGCCCCCGGCGCCCCGTACCGAGTAGATGCAGGAGAAGCAGCCACCGTACCCGACGGTCAGCGCCGGCGTGTCGGTGCGCGGGCGCAGGTACTTGGGCACCTCGAGTTGGCGCTCCTGCGGCACCATCTGGAACATGAACGGCAGGCCGGCGACGAACCCCACCATCGAGGTGATCCACGGCGCCGACGAGTGCGCCTCGATGAAGGCCTGCACCGAGGGCAGCCCGTTCTCGACGGCGGCGAACTCGAGGTCATTGCCTTCGGGCCGCTGGTGCCGGTCACGGAACCGGGCGGCGGTCTCGTTGGTGTACGGGTCGTCGTACCAGACCGGCACCTCGAAGATGCGCGTCTGCAGGGTCAGCGACGGGGTATCGCCGACCGCCTGCTCCACCTCGCGCACCTCGGCCTCCAGCGCGGCCGGCGCGATCCGGTCCGGGTCGAACCGCACCAGGAAGGACGCGTTCGCCGGACAGATGTCGATGACACCGTCGATCTTCCTGGCTTCCAGCTGCTTCGCGATGGCCATCACCGTGAAGTTCGCCGCCAGGCTCATCTCCTCCGCGAGTTGTACGACGAGGTGTTCGTCGCCGCCCCACGAGTAACGGCTCTTCGTCGGCGCGGTCACTGTGTCCTCCTCACCAGCTCGTCCCCGCGAGCGGCCTGCTCGGCCATCCAGTCCTCGAGGAACGTCGTGTGGTACTGCCCCTGGCGAAACTCCGGCAGCTCGATGATCGAGCGCAGGAACCCGGCGGTGGTGGCCACACCATGGACCTCCAGCTCGCCGAGGGCCCGGCGGGCGCGGGCGAGCGCCCATTCCCGGGTGTCGCCCCAAACGATGATCTTTGCAAGCAGTGAGTCGTAGAACGGGCTCACCTGGCTGCCCGCCTGGTAACCGGTGTCCACCCGCACGAACGGGCCGCCCGGCATACGCAGCATGGCGAGGGTGCCGGGGCTCGGCAGGAAGCCCTGGGCCGGATCCTCGGCGTTGATCCGGAACTCCATCGCGTGCCCGCGGATCTCCACCTCCTCCTGGGTGAACGACAGCGGCGCTCCGGCCGCCACGCACAACTGCTCCCGCACCAGGTCGCGCCCGGTGACCATCTCGGTGACCGGGTGCTCGACCTGGATGCGGGTGTTCATCTCGATGAAGAAGAACTCCTCGCGCGCCGGGTCGTAGAGGAACTCCGCGGTGCCCGCACCGCGGTAGCCGACGGATGCGGCCAGGCGGACCGCGGCAGAGGTCATCGCCTCGCGCACCCGCGGCGGCAGCCCGGGCGCGGGCGCCTCCTCGATCACCTTCTGCCGCCGGCGCTGCATCGAGCACTCCCGCTCGCCGAGGTGGACGACGCGCTCGCCGTCGCCGAACACCTGCACCTCCACGTGCCGTGCGGCGGGGACGAAGCGTTCGACGTACAGGTCCCCGTTGCCGAACGCCGCCGCGGCCTCGGCCTGCGCGACGGGCAGCGCGTCGCCGAGTTCCGCCGCGGACGCCACGACCCGGATTCCGCGGCCACCTCCGCCCGCCGCGGCCTTGACCACCACCGGGTAGCCGGCGCGCTGCGCCGCGGCGAACGCCGCGGCCTGGTCGCGGACCGGACCGTCCGAGCCGGGAACGGTGGGCACGCCGACGCGCGCCGCGCTGGCCCGGGCGGCGGTCTTGTCCCCCATGAGGCGGATCGCTTCCGGAGCGGGGCCGACGAAGGCCATCCCCGCCTGGATCACCCGCTCGGCGAACTCCGCCCGCTCGGCGAGGAACCCGTAGCCCGGGTGCACCGCGTCCGCCCCGCGGTCCGTGGCAGCCTTGATCACCGCGTCGATGTCCAGGTAGCTGCGGCTCGCGGCGGCCGGGCCGATCACCACGTGCTCATCGGCGAGGCGCACGTGCACCGCGCCCACGTCGGCCTCACTGCACACGGCGACGGTGCGGATGCCGAGTTCGCGCGCGGCCTGGATGATCCGCACGGCGATCTCACCGCGGTTGGCGACCAGGAGCTTGCGCATCGACAAGATCAACTCACTTCGATGGTGGCGATCGGATCGCCGGGGCCGAGGACCCCCTCGTTGTCCACCGTGAACGCGGTCAACCGCCCGTCGGCGCCCGCCTTGATCTCGGTGTACTGCTTCATGATCTCGACGAGTCCGATCGTCTGGTCCGCGGTGACGGACGCGCCCACCTCGACGTAGGGCGGCTGGTCCGGCGCCGGACGCCGGTAGAAGACGCCGGGCAGCGGCGAACGGACGGTGTGCTCAGCCATCGGAGTCCTTTCGCTCGTGCGGTACTGATGCGATGACGCGACGCACAGCCGTCGCGACGTCGATCGCGTTGGGAGTGTCGGAGTGTACGCAGATGCTGTCCACGCGCATCGGCAGCCGCTCGCCGGTGTCGGCGATCGCGACGCCCTCGGTCAGTGCCAGCCGGGCGCGTTCGGCGGCCAACTCGGGGGGCGTGGCGTGCGGCCGCCGGGCGATGATCAGGCTGCCGTCCGCGCGGTAGCCCAGGTCGACGTAGAACTCGGCGACAAAGGGGATGCCCCGCTGCGCCGCGACACGCTCGTGTGCGGTGCCGGCCATGCCGAAGACCGGCACGCCGTACTGCTCGGCCACATCGCACACCGCGTGCATGAGCTGCTCGTCGCGGGCGACCATGCCGTACAGCGAGCCGTGCGGCTTGATGTGGTCCAGCGGCGCCCCCTCGGCGTCGAGGAACGCCTGAAGCGCACCGACCTGGTAGCGCACCAGGTC
>VSCG01000036.1:0-23891 GCA_047459115.1 Micromonosporaceae bacterium | reverse complement strand
TGACCGCCTTGGGAAGGCATCGGACGGCGAGGTGGCAGGTGAGTGGTCGGGACGGTACGGGCGACACGACGGCGGCCTGGCTGAAGCTGCTCGCCGTCGTCCTGCTGGCGCTCAACCTGCGGATAGCCATCGCCGGGCTCGCCCCCCTGCTGCCCGACGTGCAGGCGGACCTGGGGCTGGGCCGGGGCGCGGCGGGCCTGCTGACCAGCCTGCCCGTGCTGTGCTTCGGACTGCTGTCGGCGTACGCCGCGCTGCTCGGGCGCTGGATCGGCATGGAGTTGGCCCTGCTGCTGGCCCTGCTCGGGATCGCTGTCGGCAGCCTGATCCGGATCGGCCCCTCGGCCCCGTGGATGATCATCGGAACGGCGGTCATCGGCGCCGCGATCACGGTCGGCAACGTGCTGATGCCGAGCGTCGTCAAGCAGGATTTTCCTCGGCGTGAGGGCGTGGTGACCGGGCTGACCACGGCCGCGTTGACCGCCGGACCCGCGGTCGCCGCCGCGGTCGCCGCCCCGCTGGCGTACGACGCCGGGCTCGGCTGGCGCGGCTCGCTGCTCGTGCTCGGCGGGTTCGCCGCTGTCGCCGCGCTGCCCTGGCTGCCCCGGTCACGGCACCGCCACGCGGCCCCGCTGCGACGGTCGGGCGGCTGGGCTCTGCTGCGCTCCCCCGTCACCTGGTACGTCGCCGGGTTCATGGCGATGCAGTCGCTGCTCTTCTACTCGATGCTGGCCTGGCTGCCCACGCTGCTGCGCGATCGGGGCATCTCCGCGGCGGGCGCGGGGTGGGCGCTCGGGCTGTTCAACCTGCTCGGCATCGCCACCGCGCTCGCGGTGCCGGCCCTGGCCGCGCGGCGGCGCGACCAACGCAGCCTGGGCCTGCTCATCTGCGCGGGATGGGGAGGGGGCCTGGTCGGCCTGCACGCCGCGCCGTCGCTGTACCTGCTGTGGACGGTGCTGTCCGGGCTGGCCCAAGGGGCGGGCATCGCGCTGGCGCTGGCGCTGATCGTCATCCGGGCCCGTTCGCCCGAGTCGTCGCGCGACCTGTCCGGCGTCGTGCAGTCGGTCGGCTACCTGGTCTCCGCGCCCGGCCCGGTGCTCGTGGGCGTGCTGCGCGACGTCTCAGGTGGTTGGGCAGCCCCGATGGTCGCCCTCGGCGTCGCCGCCGTGCTGATGGCGCTGTCGGCGATCGGTGCGGGCCGCGACCGGCGGGTCTGATCCCCGGCGCCTACACTGCGCTCGAGCGAACCGGATGCCGCAGCGAGGTGGCCGCAATGAGCGAGGACACCAGTGCGCCAGGATCGCCCGGGCGACCCGGCGGTACCGCTGGCCCGCGGGGATATACCGTCGCCCGTCGATGCCGTTACGCTGCGCGGCATGATGCTCCCCCGTCTGACGTTCACGTCCGTCAACATCAGCGCGCCCGATCCGGGGGCGCTCGCCCGCTTCTACAGCCGGCTGCTCGGCTGGCCGATCACCATCGAGGAGCCGGACTGGGTGGTGCTCGAGCCGCCCGACGGCGGGGTCGGGTTGTCCTTCCAGTCCGAGACGTACTACACGAGACCGACCTGGCCGGCCGGGCCGGACGACCAGCAGATGATGATGCACCTGGAGATACGCGTCGACGATCTGGAGGCCGCCGGAGCGCACGCCCGGGACTGCGGCGCGACGCTCGCGGACTACCAGCCCCAGGACGACGTGCGCGTCTACCTCGACCCGGCCGGGCACCCGTTCTGCCTGTGGCTCGGAGAATGAGCACGGCGTGCGCGGCGCCGGCCGGCGCCGCGCACGTCGTGATTGGTCAGCGTCCGGTCATGCGGGAGTGCCGGTGACGGTCAGGTTGCGCACCCGGCCGATGTTGTCGAACGACCCGAAGCCGACCCGGCCGGAGCCGAGCGTGGTGTCGGTGGCGGTCATCAGCGGGTGCTTCGAGCCGTCCACGTACACGGCGATCTCCCCCGAGTCGGGGAAGTGCACCACGCGGACCCGGTGCCACTGCTCATCCACAATGGCCGGTGGCGCGCCGAGGTAGCCGTTCCACTGGTGGTCGATCCGCAACCGGTCGGCGTTGTTCACCAGGAAGATGCCGTTGTGCGGGTAGATGGTGTTGTCGGTCGACAGGTGTGCGTAGTAGTACTCCGTGTCGGACCGGTACCCGAACACGATGATGACATCCCGGTTGCTGACCGACACCGGCGTGTCGATCCGCACCTGGGCGGTGATCTCCACCGACCTGAACTCCGGGCCCTTGGTGAGCACCGCGTACTCGAACGGCCGACGCGGGCCCGGCGGCTGGACACCGGGCTCGGTCAGTATCGCCTGAGTGCCCCGGAACTGCCACTTCTCCGATGTGACCGGCGCCCAGTGTCGCGCGCCGACCACGCCGGCCACCCGGGTGTCGCCCACGTCGCCACCGGCGAAGTGGCGGGTGCCGACCACCTTCCAGATCTTGCCGTTGGCCTTGGCGAGCAGGTAGAGCTCGCCCGCGGCGTCGCTACCGAACCGCAGGTCCACCCGGTTCGGGTCACCCGGTGCACCCGCCCCGGCCAGTTGCTGCATCGTGACGTGCCTGCCCGTCGTGTCGAACAGCATCATCTGGTGGATCGGCGCCATGCGCTTCTTGTTGCGCCGCATCTGCGCGGCTTCGGTGTAGAACACCCGTCCGTCGACGATGTCGCCGAAGACGTACTTGCCCTTCAACTCCGGCACCTGCTTGCCCCGGTACACGAAGCCACCGACGACCGCACGCCCGACGTCGGACCGGCAGTTCCAGGTCGGCGGCGGGTCGTGGTCGTACGCGGCGACCGGGTAGGTGTAGCCGTACCGGTGGTCGTCGGCGGGCAGGGGGTAGATGCGATCGCAGGGGTTTGCGGCGGATGCGTCCCAGACGAATGCGCCTTCCCGCTCGCTCCAGCCGAAGTTGTCCCCCGCGCGCACCTCGTAGATCGCCTCGATGGCGTGTTCGCCGATGTGCCCGAGGAACATCCGGTTGCCGGCACCGGGATCCCAGCTGAACCGGTGCGGGTCGCGCATACCCACTGCATAGATCTCGCCGAGCGCGCCCGCGGTGGCGACGAACGGGTTGGTGGCCGGCACGCCGTACTGACCGTTGGCGCCGCCGGTGCCCAGCGGGTCGATGCGCAGCAGTTTGCCGTGCGGCATCGCCAGGTTCTGCGGGTCGTCGGTGGTGGTGCCCCGCCCGCCGTCGCCGACCGCGAGGTACAGCAGACCGTAGTCCTCGTCACCGGGCTTCGCGGTCGGGTTGAAGTCGATCTGCTGGATGCCGTGGACCTGACCCCCGAATCCGAGCCGCAGGACCTCCCGCCGGGTGCCCTGGAAGGTGGCGGCCGCGGGATCTGCGGCGGTCCACTCGGTCACCACACCGTGGAAGGCCGTGTTGGGCTGCGCGACCAGGTCCGGCGCCCGCGGGGCGAGGGCGGCCTGCTCGGTGTGGACCGTGTAGAGCTTGCCGTTCGTCGCGAACTCCGGGTGGAACGCCACGAAGCCGAAGCCCTGGCCGAGACCGCGTTGCGAGAAGAACGCGGGGGCGAACGCCGCCCGGACGTCGAGGTACACGTGCGGTGTCCGGTCCTCGAGGAGATACAGGTTGCCGTTGAGGTCCGGGACGAACAGCCGGCCGGACCCGTCCGGCACCTCGCCCAGGTAGTTGATCCGGGCGTGCCGCATCAACCGCTGGTCGACCGGCGGGCCCGGGTACGTCTCCGACTTCGGGAACGCGGCGAACTCCTCGAGGACCAGCCCGAGCGTGGACTGGATCGGGCTTTCGGGTATCGGGTCGTAGATGGGGCCGCCGGTCTGCGCTGCGGCCGCGGGGGCCACGAGAAGAGACAGCCCCATGGCTGCGACGACGGCGGGGACGAGTGCTCTACGTCTGGCGCGTCCAGGTGTGCGCACGTTGGTTCCCTCCTTACGGACGTCCACGTGGGTTCTGGAGCGGTGGTCAGGACACCTGTCCGGTCATCCAGCGGTACTGCTGGCGGATCTGGGCCGCGGTGACCGCACGGTCGAGGAACATCAGGCTGTCCATGCGGCAGTTGCAGGGATTGGTCTCCCGCGTGTTCTGCGGGAAGCTCCCGCCGATCTTGATGCCGCGGGGGTCGGTGGCCGAGGTGACGTGCCGTCCGGGGCCAGCGACCTGCCAGGGATCGTCGGAGCGGACGTAGAAGCCGTCCAGCGGTCGCCCGTTACGGTACAGCCCCATGGTGCCGGTGGTGAAGTCGAAGGTGGCCGCGAGGAAGACCCACTCGCCCGGCGGCAGCAGGCTCTGCCAGTCCGCACGGGCGGCGAACGTCTGGGAGGCGCCACCGTCGAGACGCCGGCCCAGCGCCACCAGCCGCAGCTCACCGTCAACATTGATCAGTTCGAGCAGGGCGCGCACGGCGTGCCCGTCGGAATCGCCGGTGAGGATGCCGGCGAGCCCGACCGCGTTGTAGCGGTCGTTCGGATTGGCCGTGTTGGAGTTGGGACTCGGGTTCTCGCCGGTCATCTTGAACCAGCCCATGATGGTGGCCGCCTTCGCCGCACTGAACGCGTTCAGGCTGGGCACGCCGGTGGCCGAGTAGACGCCGGCCTTCCAGTCGTCGTTGCCGGCCACGGTCGGATTGACCTGTCCGGTCTGCAGGGACATGCCGCTTGCCGGGTACGCGCCGTCGGCGACCCGCATCGCCGCCCCGCCGTTCACGAGTTGCAGGTGGGTGCCGGAGCGGCCCTGATCCGCCTCCTGGGACGGATCCCCGGCGAGCGGATGCTCGAAGTCGTAGTAGACGACCAGACTACGTTTCAGGCTCGGGTGCACGTCCCGAGGCTCGAGCCTGGGCGCGGCCTGCGCGGGCGGCGCGAGCAGGCCGGCCAGCAGGACCGCGACGAGTGGGGTGAGACGCCGGTTGAGTTTGGGCATACAACTACCTTCCGCCACCCTCGAATTACACAACGCTTACGAAAGCGCTTTCGTAAGCGCTTTCACACAAACTACCGATCAACATCCATCAAGTCAAGTAGTGAAATCTGGCTATCAAATCCATTGGTGGCGGCGCAGCCCCGGGCGCCAATACTCGCCGAGACCTGGTTCAGCGGGGTCCCGCCGGCCCGGGGTGGCCGCGTGGCGGCCGGTGACCCGGCGGGACGTGAGCACCAGGCGGTACGCCGACGACGCGCTGCTCGCCGAAGCGGCCTCGTTCCCACTGGGCACGTTCCCGGCCGTACCCGGCACCGCACAGTACCGCTTGGAGTTCAGCGGCAAGCGGTCCGCGCCGTGGTGGCAGCACGCCACGGAGACGAACACCACCTGGACGTTCACCTTCAGCCGCCCGGCCGAGGGCGAGCAGGAGCTGCCACCCCTGCTGCAGGTGGACTACCACCCGCACTCGGCGAGCTCAACCGGCTGGCGGACCGGGCCGCGTTCACGTTGACGCTCGATGTCCGCCACCAGCCCGGCGTCAGGGGTCGGCGGTCACCGAGGCAGAGGCATGGGTGTCCTATGACGACGGACAGACCCGGTCGACGATCGACCAGACGGTGATCCGGGCCTACGAGGGCTGCCGACGGGCAGCTGACCGGTCAGCGCCACCGGGCGATCACCGCCGTGACGGGGTGGGGGACGTCCCCCACCCCGTCACGGCGTCGTGGATTCTTCCGCCCCGGGCGCCTCAGATGAGGACACCGTGTGGCCCTGGCTCGCGGCGCCTCCGAAGTACATCTGCGCGATGTTGGGGTCGGACAGGATCGCGGCGGCCGGTCGCTGTGTCACGACGCGGCCGCTCTCCATCACGATGCCGTCCGTGGCCATCCGCATGCCGAAGCGGACGTTCTGCTCCACGATGAGGATCGTCTTGCCGCTGTCGCGCAGCACCATCACGGACTCGAACAACGTCTGCAGCGCCTTCGGGTCGAGGCCGAGCGACGGCTCGTCGAGCAGCAGCAGCACCGGATCGAGCATCAAGGAGCGGGCGAACTCCACCATGCGGCGCTGGCCGCCCGACAGGTTGCCCGCTTTGTCATCACGGCGGTCCGCCACTATCGGGAAGAGCTCCGACACCTGCTCGTACCGCTTACGGACAAGGGCGCGGTCCCGCCGGATGATGTACCCGCCGAGAAGGACGTTCTCCCGCACGGTGAGGTTGGGGAAGAGGGCGTTCGACTGCGGCACCTGGGATATCCCCCGCTGGAGGATCTCCGACGGTGAGCAGCGATCGATCCGCTCTCCCTGCAGGACGATCTCCCCGAGGCGGGGCGTCAGCAGCCCGCTGACGGTGCGAAGCACGGTCGACTTCCCGGCGCCGTTCGGCCCGACGATGCAGGCGACGGCACCCTTCGGCACCTCGATGTCGACACCTTGCAGCACGTCGCCGCCCCCGTAACCGGCGACCACGCCCTTCAGCTGAAGCAGCATCAGCGTGCCACCCCCTGCTCCAGCATGAAGTCGTCGCCGAGGTAGGCATCGATCACAGCTGGGTCGGTCTGGATCTGCGCCGGCGTTCCACTGGCCATGGTGGCACCACGGGCCAGCACATGGATCGGGTCGCACAGGTCGAGGACGAACGGCATGTTGTGCTCCACGATCAGGAAGGTCTTCCCGTACGAGTTCAGCTCGCGGATCATCTCGCCCATCCGCTCGATCAGCACCGGGTTGATGCCCCCCGCAGGCTCATCGAGGAGGATGAGCTTCGGGTCGAGCATGAGCACCTGAGCGAGTTCGACGAGCTTCTGCTGCCCGTACGAGAGAGCATGCGCCTTCTGATCACGGAACGCGCGCATCCCGACGAATTCCAGCAGCTCCTCGGCGGCCTTGGCTTCCTTGCCGCTCACCGCGATGCGGCCCAGCTGCGAGAACGAGAAGGACCGGTGCGCGGCCACCACATTCTCGAGCACCGTCATCTCGCCGAACAGCCGGGTGATCTGGAACGTACGACCCAGCCCTCGGTGCGCGCGCTCCCAGGACGGCAGCTTCTCGATGTGTTCCCCGTCGAAAATGATCTCGCCGGCGTCGGCCGCGATCGTGTTGTCGATCAAGTTGAAGACGGTCGTCTTGCCGGACCCGTTGGGTCCGATCAGTCCCGTGATCGTTCCCTCCGGCACCACGAACGAGCAGCCGTCCACGGCCTTGAGGCCGCCGAAGTGTTTGCGCAGACCCCGTACCTCGAGGAGCGGACGAGGCTCCGCCTCGGTCCGGTCCACAACGCGTACCCGGTCGGTGAGCGAGGCCAAGCTCCCGCCACTGCCGATGCGGGCCCCCACCAGGCCGGCCTTGCCGGCGGTACGACGACGCTCGAGCAGCGACTCGATGGCCGGCAGGATGCCCTTGGGCAGGAAGATGACGACGAGGACGAGCAGACCGCCGAAGAGGAAGAGTCGTGCGTTGCCCCCGCCGAAGTTGTTGTTGGCGATCTCGTTCAAGGGCTCGATCAGGAACGCGCCGAGCACCGGCCCCCACAGCGTCGCCCTCCCACCCAGCAACAGGGACAGGATGACCTGCACGCTGATCAGGATGCCGAACATCCCGCGCGGGTCGATGAAGGTCAGGTAGTAGCCGTAGACGGCGCCGCCCATGCCGACGAAGACGGTGCTCGCCACAAAGGCGAGCATCTTCTCGACCGGCAGGTTGATCCCGATCGTCGCCGCCTTGGTCTCATCCTCCCGGATCGCGATGAGCCCCATGCCGAGCTTGGTCCGGCGGATCCACCACGTCATCAGCAGCTGCAGCGCCAGGATGCCGATGAGGGCGTAGTAGAACGGCCAGTTCATGATGTCCCGGTCCCAGGACGGCAGCGGCAGGGTCAGGCCGGCCGTCCCGTTGGTCAGGCTCACCCAGTTGACGGCGATGACCTGGACCAGGAACAGGAACGCCACCGTGATGATCACGAACGACGGTCCCCGCGCACGCAGGGAGACGAGGCCGAGCACGACGGCGACGGCGGCGGCGACGACGCCCGCCACGGGCACCCACAGCCAGGGGGAGACCGAGTCGAAGCGGGTCGCGAGCACGCCGATGGTGTAGCCGCCCAGGCCGATGAAGGCCCCTTGCCCGAGCGAGACGTAGCCGGCGAAGCCGGTGATGATGTTGAGCCCGCTCGCACCGATCGCGAACACCAGGGACAGGATCACCATGTTCTGGTAGTAGGCGTCATCGGTGAGCAGCGGGAACACCAGCAACAGGGCGGTGGCGACCGCCACCAGCAGGCGCCCGATCCAGAAGGGCTGGGTCAGAAGGCTCAGCGACTTCTTCACGCCGGCACCGCATCCTCACGCATCCGGGACCCGAGCAGTCCTTGCGGGCGGATCAGCAGGACGGCGAAGACGATCGCGTAGGGCACCGCGGTCGCCCACGAGGGCGAGACGTACGCCGCGGTGAGCATCTCCGCCACACCGAACATCAGCGCCCCCAGGACCGCTCCGTTCAGGCTGCCCATTCCACCCAGCACGACGATCGCCAGCAGCCGCGCGATCCACTGGTAGTGCGACCCGGGGACGAACGGGTAGAGGACCCCGACGATCGCTCCACCCGCTCCCGCCGCCCCGATACCGAGGGCGAAGACGAGCGCCGCCACCGCGGCCACCTTGATCCCGACCAGCTCGGCGCCGGCTGGGTTGATGGCCGCGGCGCGGATCGCCCGTCCGAGCCAGGTCTTCGCCAGAACCAGGCCCAGCGTCGCCAGAACCAGCACCGCCACGAGTCCGCCGTACACCTGGGCCTTGGGCAGGAACAGTCCGCCCACGGTGAACGACTCGTCCGCGTAACTGGGACGGATCGCGGTGGAGTTGTTCCCCCAGATGGTGCCCAGTGCCGCTTCGATCACCAGGGCCATGCCGAAGGTGAGGAGCACCGTTGACGCCATCGGCGCGGTGCGGATGGGCGCCACCATGAGCTTGTAGGTGACCCATCCGATGGCACCGACGACCGGCGCGGTGACGAGGCAGGCTAGCAGCGGGTCGATACCGAGTCCGCTCCAGAGCGTGTAGGTCACGAAGGCCGCGAGGATCAGGAAGGCGCCGTGCGCGATGTTGATCACTCGCATGACACCGAAGATCAGGGTCAGGCCTCCGGCCACAAGGGCGTAGACCCCGCCCAGGAGCAGACCCAGGATCAGGTTCTGGCTCAGCTGGAGCATCAGCCAGCGCCTCCCGGCTTCCAGCCCATGATGATGCGGTCGGTGGACGCGCTCTCCTTCGGCAGGATGAACTCGACCTTGCCGTTCTGCCACTGACCGATCAGGAACTGGCCGATCGGGCTGCCGTCGTCGTTCCACCGGAGCGTGCCGAGGATCGTCTCGACGCTGTTGTTACGGAGCCAGTCCGCCATCGCGGTCTGGTCCTCGACGTTGCCGACCGCCTCGACTGCTGCCGCGAGCACCTGGCCCGCCGCGAAGGCGTCGGCCGCGTCCTCCGGCGGGAGGCCACCGAACATCTCCTCGTACATCGCCACGAACTCCTCGTTGCCAGGGGTCTTCGCCTGCGGAGCGTGGCTGACGGCGTAGATGACGCCCTCGGTGTTCTCGACACCGACCGCCTCGGCGTACTGGTCGCCGTGCGAGGGTGTGCTCGTCTGGTACAGCCAGGTGGGCTTGAAGTTCGCCTTGAGCATCGCGCGGGTCATGCCGACCCCGTCCTCGAAGACCGCCCCGTGCACCACCAGGTCCGGTGCCTTGGCCTTCATCGCGTTCACGATGGTGTCGAAGTTCTTGATGTCGATCGCGTACGTCTCCTCGTACACGGTCTGGATCCCGGCCGCCTCGAGGATCGCCTTGATGCCGGCGACCGTGGGCAGCGTGAACGGGTCGTCGATGGTCGGGTAGGCCGCCGTCTTCGGGCGCTGGTCCTCGGGCAGGTCGGCGATCCACTTCGCGAACACCTCACCCTGCTTGTCAGCCGTGGCCTGTTGGCTGAAGAAGGTGTACCTGAAACCGCGCGAGAAGATCTCTGGAGAGGCACCGGCCGGCTCGACGTAGAGCATCTTGTGGCGCTCGGCGACGGCCGAGGCAGGGAGGTTCAGCAGCGAGGAGAAGGTCCCCAGCAGGAGGTCGACCTTGTCCCGGCTGATCAGCGCGTTGTAGTCCGCGACGATGGTGTTCTGGTTGGACGCGTCGTCCTTGATGATCAGCTCCACCTTGCGGCCGAGCAGGCCGCCTTTCTCGTTGACCATCCTCTGCCAGACCTCGTAGCCCTGCTTGGCTGCCGTGCCGGGCTGGGAGAACTCACCGGTCAGCGGAAGCGACGTGCCGATCTTGATCGGTTCGTCGCTTTTCTCGCCGGCGCCACCCGTACCGCCGCCACAGGCAGCCAATCCGAGCGCCAGAACACTACTGAGCGCAACCGCCGCGACACGACGGATCGCCGGAATTGACATGTTTTTCCTCCTACGGCCCCGCAATCGGTTGCGAGATTGGATGCAGTCTCGTGAACCCGTCACGGGTTGTCAAGCATCTTCACGAACCGTCTCGTTGAAATCGCTTGCCCTGTCCGGCATGGTGACACCACAACGTGGCGGCTGGTCGTCCGCAGCTGGCCGTCGCGGTCGACGTCGGCCGGGTCATCAACCCGGACGGTGTCCGGGGTGGAGAGGGAGTACCACCATGGCCGACCCGTACATCAGCTACGTGCCTCTTGAGCAGATGGACGAGCGGATGCAGGAGGAGATGCACCGCTGCGCCCGCGAGGGCACCCCGCGTCCGGAAAGCTCCGCGGTCCGCGCCCACGCGCCGAACGCCTTCTGGGCCTTCACGGATTCCTGGCAGGCGCTGTTCCACAGCGGCGTGTGTGACCACGCGATCAAGGACCTGTGCCGCGTCTACATCTCGCGGACGGTGAACTGCGAGTTCTGCGGCAACCAGCGCTCGGCAAAGGCTGCCGCCGCAGGAATGGACGAGGCGAAGTACGACGACCTCCTCAACTTCGAGTCCTCGGACAAATACGACGAGCGGCAGAAGGCCGCGCTCGCGTACGCGCAGGCGATCGCCTGGGGGGAACAGGACCTCGACAAGCTGTGGCAGCGTCTGCATGAGCACTTCACGGAGCCGGAGCTCGTGGAGCTCGGCTGCTTGATCGCCCTCACGTTCGGTCAGCAGAGCTGGATCCGGCTGCTGGGCATCGACCACCACCAGTACATGGCCGGTACCGATGCATCGCTGGCGCCGGGCTTTGGCACCGCGGAGGAGATGGCGGCGACCAAGGCGCGCGACGACTACTGGGCCAAGCGCTAGCCGCGGCGGCGCGGTACGCACGGTGGCGGCCATCCGAGCGGATGGCCGCCACCGTGGTCGTGCCTGCTCAGGCCCCCGGCGAGCTCGCCAGCGAGCCAGTCCGCGGTGTAGAGCCGGTGCGGCCCTCGACCCCTCCCTGCAGGCGTGTGCAAACGACTGCCGTTTGCCTGCGCTGTCGAGGTACGCCAAGCAGACATTTCGGCTTGATTGCAGGTGGAGCCGGGTACGCGCGCGGCATTTGGCTACTGCAATCGGTTGCCAGTTGCGCTAGTCTGCCGAGCGGCAGTGCGACGGGAGGACGAGGAGACGCAGTTGGAACTGGTCGTCGGATCCGTCATCCCGTCGGACCTGGTCTCGTACGTCTTCCCGGCGGCCTGATGAGCGGCGCGGCACCGCGGCGCTGGTCCGAGCCGATCCGGCTGCTGCAGTGCACGGCGTTCATCAGCACGCTCGACCGTTTCGCCATGCCCCCGATGCTGGTCGCGATCGCGGTCGACCTCGGCGTGCCCCTGTCCCAGGCAGTCCAGGCGGCCGGCAGCTACTTCCTGGCGTACGGCCTGATGCAACCGGTCTGGGGGCTCGTGTCGGACAGGCTCGAGCTCGTCCGGACGTTACGCATCACGCTCCTGTTGTCGGCGCTGAGCACAGCGGCGTCGGCGCTGGCCGGGTCGGTGCTCGCACTCGCCGTCTTCCGCTGCCTGGCCGGGGGCTTCTTCGGAGGGGCCTTCCCCGCGGCGCTGATCTATGTCGGCGATACGGTCCCCGCGCCGCAACGACAGAAGCAGATCACGCGGCTCATGGTCGGCGTCGCCCTCGGTACAGCGCTCGCGTCCGCATTGGCCGGGCTGCTGGCCCACGTGGCAACGTGGCGCCTGGCCTTCCTCATCACCGGGAGCGGCGCGCTGCTGCTGACCGGCGCCCTGGGGCGCCTCGCCGAGCCGACGGTGACCCGCACGCACCAGGCCGTGGTCGCACCGCTCCTGCAGGCGCTCCGGTCGCGGGTGACCGCGCTGATCCTCCTGCTGGCATTCATCGAGGGTGCGGTCCTGCTCGGCGCGCTCACCCTGCTGCCGCCGGCAGTGGAGGCGACAGGCGTCAGTGCCTCGGTGGCCGGCAGCGTCACCGCGGTCTACGGGGTCGCCGTCTATCTGTCGGCACGCCTCGTGGGTCGCCTCTCCAGGAGTCTGCATCCCTCCCGACTGATCGGCCTGGGCGGCGCCGCGGCCCTCGCGGGCTGCATCGTCATGGCGCTGTCCCAGGCTCCGGCGGTGGCCATGCTGGTCGCGCTCCTGCTCGGCCTTGCCTGGGCCGCCATGCACTCCTCTTTGCAGACATGGGCGACGGAGGTACTGCCGCAAGCCCGGGCGACGGTCGTGTCGCTCTTCGCCGGGTCGCTCTTCATCGGCAGCGCGGTCGCCGCCGTCGTGGTCTCCGGCCTCGCCGAGGACGACCGCTACCGCGAGATCTTCCTGCTCGCCGCTGCCACCAGCGTCCCGCTCTCGCTGCTCGGGGTGTGGGGCCGTGCGACGTGGCGCCGGGCGAAGGAGGAGCCGGCATGACGGGCCGCCGCCCGACCAGCAGGTACGGCGCCGGCAGCCCGCGCGACCGCGGCGCGTCGCTACCGCGGCGGGGTGTGTCCAGCCAGGACGGCGGTGGCGGCGGCGAGCGCGTCGGACAGCGGTGGAACCTGCGGGAACCAGGCCCGCTCCCACTCCACCGACAGCCACGACCGGTAGCCGAGCCGGTCCAGCTCGGCGAGGATCGCGCCGAGCGGCACCGCGCCGTGCCCGGGCAGCACCGGGGTGAGGTCCCCGGTGCTCGCCACGTCCTTGAGCTGCACGTGGCGCAGCCACGGCGCGAGCGCGTCCGCGGCCTGCTGCGGGCTCTCCCCCGACCGCCACGGGTTGACCGCGTCCCACAGCGCACCGGCGTGCGGTGAGTCGACCTCGGCGAGCACCGCGGCGACGGCGCGCGCGGACAGGAACACGTCATGGGTCTCCAGCAGCACCGTCACCGGCCCGCCCGCGATGCGCTCGGTGACCTGCGTGAGCCGGCGTACCGCAGCCGGATGCGGGTCGGACTGGCCGTCGCGCCCGCCGAACACCCGCACGTACGGGCTGCCGAGCCGTTCGGCCATCTCGACGTGCCGCAGCAGCTCGTCGGCGGGGTCGCCGTCGGGCGCGGCGACCCGGACGTACGAGGCGAGGCACACCACCTCGATGCCGGCGTCGGCGAACCGGTCCCGGACCTCGCGCAGCATCGCTGGCGGGGTCTGGGGCGAGACCGGCTCCCCGTCCGCGCAGCGCAGCTCAACGCCACGGCAGCCGGTACGTCGAGCCAGGTCGATGACGGCCTCCACCGGCTCACCTGGACAGCCCAGAGTGCTGAACGCGAGGCGGCCGGTCGCCCAGCCGGGCAGCCGTGCCGAATCGCGCGCGTTAACGGCGCTCACGCCCCGAACCCCGATGTCAGGTCGGGAACCGGGACGGCGTTTGCGCGCCCGGCCGACTCGTACATGGCCAGGACGGTGGCCACGACCGACTGGCCGTACTCGCCGTCGACGGCGGGCGCCCGGTCCGCACGGCAGGCGGCGACGAAGTCGGCGAGCTGGTCGCGGAATGCCGTCGGTACCTCGTCGTGGTGCGGCGCGACGACCTGGGTCTCCTGACCGTCCTGGTAGGTCCACAGCCCGTCGCGGCGCGACAGCCGCAGTGCCCCGTGTTCGCAGATCACCTCGGTCTCGTCCTGGAACGGCAGCCCGGCGCTGGTGATGATCAGCGCCGCCCACACCCCGTTGGCGAGTTCGAGCAGCCCCACCGACTCGGTCTCCACACCGAGCCCGGCCCGGCTGAAGCTGCGTGCCACCACCCGGACCACCAGCCCGTCCGCGAGCCACTGCACCTTGTCGATGCTGTGGATGCCGACGTTCATCACGATCCCGCCGCCGGCCATGGCCGGGTCGAAGAACCACTCCGGGCGGGACCCCGGCTCGTACGTCGCGGTCCGCCGTTCGTTGATCACCATCGGTCGGCCCAGGCGGCCGGAGGCGAGGATGCGCTTCGCCTCGCGGATCGGCGGCAGGAAACGCAGCACGTGACCGACGGCCAGGCGTACCTGGTGCTTCTCGCAGGCCTCGATCATCCTCCGGCAGTCGGCAAGCGTGGTGGCCATCGGCTTCTCGACCAGCACGTGCAGACCCGCCGCCGCGGCGTCGATGGTGATCGGGGCGTGCAACGCGTGCGGCGCGGTGACCACCACGCCGTCCAGGTCGCCGGCGGCGAACATCTCGGTGTGCTCGGTGTACGCGCGCAGGCCGTGGCGATCGGCCATCCGCCGGGCGGCCGCGGGGCGCACGTCGCAGATCGCCACCACCTCGACCCCGGCCTGTGCGGCGGCGTCCAGATGCAGCGCGGCGACACTGCCCGCGCCGACGATCCCGAGCCGGAACGGCCGGTTCCCCTTGCTGTCGGTCACTACCTGATTCTCCTTCCGAGCGGTGTCGTCGCTCGTTATGCCGTGCGCCGGGTCCGGTTGCGACGCTCGTACCAGATGGCCGCGAGCGCGACGACGAGCGTCCACAACACGTACGGGCCGCTCATCACCAGCAGCACCACACCGGCGACGAGAGCCACGGCCGCGGCCCGGCGCGACCAGGTCCCCGCCGGCAGCAGGCGCACCGCCGCCGCCGTGCCGAGCACGTACACGAGGGTGAACGCTCCGGTGGTGAGCATGACCGACGGGCGGGGGCCGAGGCCTGCGGCGGCCACCCCGGCGATCGCGAGCAGGCACAGGCCCGACACCACCATCATGCTGCGCCGCGGCACCTGCCCCGCCTGGCTGCCCCGGGCGAGCCAGCCGGGCAGTGCGCCGTCCCGGCCGAGTGCCGCGCCGAGCTTGGCGGCGCCGGCCAGGTACGCGTTCATGGCGCCCATCGTCAACAGCAGCGCCGCGACAGCGGTCAGTACCCGCGCCTCGCCGCCGACACCGATGGCCAGCAGCTCGGCCAGTGGTGCCTGCGTCGCCCCGGCGGCGGGACCGAGCACGAGCAGGCTGCTGGTGGCGACACCGAGGTACAGCACGCCGACCGTGACGACCGCGACCGCGAGGGCGCGGGGAAGATCCCGGGCGGGGCGCCGGAAATCGGCGGCGAGGTGGGTCACCGCCTCCCAGCCGGCGAAGGCCCAGACGAGTGCCGCGGCCGCTGTCCCCACCGCGAGCCATCCGTTGGGCGCGAACGGAACCAGGTTGTCGAGGCGAGCGTAGGGCAGGGCCGTCACCGCGGCGGCGAGCAGTAGCGCCGCCAGCAGCGCGGTGAGCGCCAGCTGCAACCGCCCGGAGACCCGCAGCCCCATGGCGTTGGTGGCGGTCACCAGCAACAGGAGGGCACAGGCTGTGGCGACGGTCGTGGTGGTGCCACCGCCGAACGCGGCCGCCACGTACCCGCCGGCGAACATCGCCGCGGCGGGCGCCCCGGCCGGCACCGCGAAGTAGAAGCACCAGCCCACCGCCGCCGCGACGCTCGGGCCGAAGGCGGTACGCACGTACGTGGCGACGCCACCGGCGTCCGGGTAGCGGGCGCCGAGCGCGGCGAAGGTGGCCGCGAGCGGCACGGAAAGCCCGATCAGCGCGAGCCAGGCGAGCAGCGACGCGGGCCCGGCGATCTGCGCGGACAGCGCCGGCAGGCCGATCACTCCCGTACCGAGCACCGCCCCGACGGTCAGCGCGGCACCCTGTGGCGCGGTCAGCCGGCCAGCGGCCGGGTGTCGACCGACGGTAGCGGTGGGCTGGCTCGTCACGCGGCGACGGTAGGCGGCGAACCGGCCTGGTGACCAGGGCCGGTTGGCGCCGACGATCCTGGGCCAGTCCCGGCACAGGACGGCGTCACTTCCTGGTGGTCTGCATGCCACTGGGTACGGCTGCCGCCAGGCGCGCTGAACGCGGTGATCGCGCTGCCGCTGGTGCCGATCGGCGCGCTCGGCGACACGCCGATCCCCGAGATCAACCAGACCGCACGTGACTCCGTCGGCTGGCCCACCTACGTCGACCAGGTGGTCCGGGCGTACGACGGTCTGCCGTCGGCCGACCGCGGCGCGGCGGTGGTGATCACCGGAAACTACGGCGAGGCCGGGGCGCTCGTCCGGCTCGGCGCCGACCGGCTACCGGATATCTACAGTGGCCACAACGAGCTGTGGTACTACGGTCCCCCGCCGGAGTCGGTCAGGGTCGCGGTCGTGGTCGGCCTCCCACCGGACGGGCTCGGTCGGCTCTTCGACACCTGTGAGGTCGTCGACCGGTTGGACAACGGGATCCGGGTCGACAACGAGGAGCAGGGCCGGCCGATCGTGGTGTGCCGGCAGCCGCGGCTGCCCTGGCGCGACCTGTGGCCGTGGTTCCAGCACTTCGACTGAGCGTCGCTCAGACCACCTGGACGGAGCGCTTGGACAGCCCCATCATGTAGCCCTCGATGACGGTCTCGGCGGGCTGCTCGGCGTCGGCGGCAGCGCCGAGCGTGATGAACAGCGGAATGTAGTGGTCGACCGTCGGATGGGCGTACGGCATACCGGGCGCCTTGGCCCGGTAGTCGGCCAGAGTGTCGATGTCGCCGCGGCCCAGCGCGTCGGCGGCCCAGGCGTCGAAGTCGGCCGACCAGGCCGGTACCGCGTTGTGGACGACCATCTCGCGGGTGAGGAACGGCAGGCCGTGCGTCATGAACCCGGAGCCGATGACGAGCACACCCTCGTCGCGCAGCGGGCGCAACCGCCGGCCGAGCTCGAACAGCTTGTCGGGCTGCTCGGTCGGCAGGCTCAACTGCAGCACGGGGACGTCGCCGAGCGGGTACATCACCTTCAACGGCACCCACGCACCGTGGTCCAGGCCCCGGCTGGGGTGCTGGTGCACCGGCTCGGTGTCGGGCATGAGGCCCGCGACCCGGCGGGCCAGCGCGGTGGCGTCCGGGGTCGGGTAGGTCATCTCGTAGAAGCGCGGGTGGAATCCCCAGAAGTCGTACACGAGCGGGGTGCCCGCCCCCGGGGCTGACAGGCACAGCGGCGCGGACTCCCAGTGCGCGCTGACGATGAGGATCGCCCTCGGCTTGGGCATCCGCTGCGCCCAGCCGAACAGCTCGCGCATCCAGACCGCGTCGTCGAACAGCGGCGGCGCGCCGTGGCTGAGGTACAGGGCGGGCAGCGGCCCGTCGGCCGGGGTCCAGGGGCGCTGCGCCCGGCTCGCGGCGCAGGCCGCGGGCAGGAACTCGTCGAACGCTCCGCCCGGCACCGCGGGGTCGAGCAGTGAGGTCATGAAGGTCCTCCGGGGGGTGTGCTGCCATCGACGGTACCCCGGCCCGAGCGGCCGGCTTGGGCTCGGCTCGGGCCCAGCGGTCTCCGGCGCACTTCGCATCCGCGCGGTTTGTCCGCATCCGTACGGGGAAGCCGGAACACGAGGCCGACAAGGACGATGACGAGGGGGATCTCGGATGCGCGCGATCACGCTTGCGGACTTCGGGGCGACGCCGGCGCTGACCGACATCCCCCGGCCCACGCCGGGGGCGGGTGAGGTGCTCGTGCGGGTACGCGCCTCGTCAGTGAACGGATTCGACCGGATGGCGGCCGCCGGGATGCTCAAGGAGATGATGGAGTACCGGTTCCCGGTGGTGCTCGGCAAGGACTTCGCCGGCACGGTCGAGGCGGTCGGCGACGGCACCACCCGGTTCATCGCGGGAGACCTGGTCTTCGGAGTGGTCATGAAACCGTTCCTCGGCGACGGCGCGTGGGGCGAGTTCCTGGTGGTCGGCGAGAATTACGGGATCACGCGCATCCCCGAAGGGCTGGACCCGGCCGTGGCGGGCGCGCTCGGGCTGGCCGGCACCGCCGCCGTCGACTCGGTGGCTGCGGTCGCCCCGAAGCCCGGCGACACCGTGCTGATCTCCGGCGCGACCGGCGGGGTGGGCGCCGTCGCGATCCAGTACCTCGCGGCCGCGGGCGCCCGGGTCGTCGCCACCGCCCGCCCCGGCGCCGAGGCCGACTTCGTCCGTGACCTGGGCGCGACCGAGGTGGTGGACTTCACCGGGGACCTGGCCGCCCAGGTCCGCGCGATCGCGCCGGGAGGCGTACCAGGGGTGCTGCACTTCGCCGGGGACGCCGCGCTGTTGGCCGGCCTGCTCGCCCCTGACGGGCGCCTGGCCTCCACGCTCGGCTTCGGGTCCGAGCAGCACCCCGCGGCCACCTCGATCATGGCCAGCCCGGACGCGGCCACCCTCGACCGGCTCGCCGGCGACGTCGTCGCCGGCCGGCTGCGGGTGCCGATCACGCACCGCTACGACCTGGCCGACGCGCCCAAGGCGCTCGCCGACTTCGCCGGCGGCGCGCTCGGGAAGCTCGCGATCACCGTCTCCTGAGCCGCGCCTGCTCAAGGAGATCGATGCCGAGCTGGCCGACATCTCGCGCTACCTGGTCACCACATACATCGAGTTCAGCGCCCGGGTGCCCGCCTTGTCAGCCGCGTTCAACCACAGTGGACTCGGTGAGCACGTAGAACCGGAACGCCGTCCGCCCGGCCGGGCCCCGCTCGAGCGGGATGGGGTGCGACTCGAACCATTCCAGGTACCGCTGGTAGGCCGCCTCGTCGGCGAAGTGCAACTCGGCGATGCGGTAGAACGACATGTTCTGCCGCACCGCCGCGGTGCCCCCGCTCGCCTGGTCGATCGGGCGCAGCACCTTGTTGAACACGATGCGGTCGATGTGCGGGTTGGCCAGCAGGTCGGGCGCGTGCACCTCGAACAGCCAGCGCTCGTACTCCTCCGGGCTCACCCCGGGTTCGATGTCGTAGCCGAGAATGGCCTTGATCACAGCAGGTCCTCCACGGTCCACACGAACGCCTGCGCACCGTCGCCGAATCCCTCCGCACGGACCCGCACCGGCCGCACGTGGAGGCCGACGAGCTCCTCGCGGACGTCGTCTGGTGACCGGTCCGGCGCCCTGGTCAGCCCGCGCGCCAGCAGCGGCGCGCGCAGCCGCTGGTACGCCGCAAGGGTCTGCTCGGCGTCCATCGGCTCGGCGACACCGCGCAGGAACACCACGCGCGGCACCGGCCAGCCGTAGTCGAACACCGCCGGGCGGTCGTTGCGCGAGCCGGGCCGGGGCGTGCCGACCCACACGATCTCCAGGTGCGGGTTGCGCGCCAACTGCCCCAGCCGCCGGTGCACCCGGCGCTGGACCAGGTCCACCGACCAGTCGTCGTTGATCGGTGCCCCAACCGTGCGTCCGACCGGAAAACCCTGGCGGTTGACCGTGTAGAGCTGGGCGAACCGGGCCTCCTCCCGCAGGAACGCCAGGACCTCGCGCCGCACCGCGGCGTCGGGCCGGTCAGTCGCGTCCGCCATCGCGGGCCCTGGCCACGTGTTCGGCGGCGAGGAAGGCGAGCCCCAGCGCGGGCAGCAGGCCGTTGCCGGCCAGGTAGCCGCCGGCGCCGTGCCCGGAGATGCCCATGGCCGCCCCGCCCGAGGCGTACAGGCCGTGGATGGGCGTGCGGTCCGGGCGCAGCACCCGGGCGTGCTCGTCGACGCGCAGCCCGCCCTGGGTGTGGAACAGCGCGGGCACGACCCGGATGCCGGCGTACGGCGGGCGCAGCGGGGCCTCCCAGTGCGTGCGCCCGAACTCGTCGGCGCCGGTCCCGCTCGCGAGCTCGGCCACATGCGCCACGGTGGCGGCCAACCCGTTGGGGTCGACACCGACCGCCGCGGCGAGCTCCTGGGGCGTGTCGGCCCAGCGCACCGCGCCCGACTCCACCGTGTCGCGGTAGTCGGTGAAGGCCAGGCACGCGTCGTGCACCCGGCGGTCCAGCACGATCACCGCGCGCCCCCCGGCGTGCGCGAGCACCCGGTGCGCGTACTCGGAGTAGCCCACGGTCTCGTCGCCGAACCGGCGCCCGCGCTCGTCGACGAGGAAGCCGCCGTGCATCACGGTCGCCCAGCCGGCGAGCGTGCCGGCTGGCTGGGCGAGGGCGGCGTGCCCCTGGTACGCGTCCAGGTACGCGGTGTCCGCGCCCAGCGCCGTGCCGATGCGAAGCGCGTCACCGGTCGACTCGGCGCTGCCGTGGTACGTCGCTCCGGCGATCTCCGGGATGTGCCTGGCGACGAGGTCCCGGTCGGCGCCGAAACCGTTGGTAGCCAGCAGGACGGCGCGGGTGGGGATGGTCTCCTCGCGGCCGTCGGGGTACGCCACGGTCACCGCCGACACCGCCGCGCCCTCGGTGTGCACGGCGCTCAGCCGGCATGGAGTGAGCAGGTCGACGGCGGGGTTGGCGCGGACCGCGGCGAGCAGTCCGGCGAGCATCTCGCGCCCGGACCGCCCCGGCACCGTGTGGCAGCGCAGCCGCGAATGACCCGGGTAGCCGAAGTCGGTGACCAGGCTCATCGGCAGGCCGACGTCGTCGGCCATCCAGGTGACCAGCCGGGCGCTCACACTGGCCAGCGCGGCGGCCAGTCGGGCGTCCGCCTGCCCCTTGGTCTTGCGCATGATGTCGTCGACGAAGGTGCGCGGCGAGTCGTCGATCCCCGCCTCGGCCTGCCAGCGGGTGCCCGCGCCGGGCACCATCGCCGTCGACATCGCCGTGTTGTTGCCCTTGGCAAAGTGGATGCTGCGCTCCACGACCAGCACGTTCAGCCCGAGCTGGGCACCGCGCAGGGCGGCGACGAGCCCTCCCCCGGCGCCGGCGACCACCAGATCCGGCCCGTCACCCATCACGGCTCCACAGCGTCGACAGGGGCAGCTCGAGCTGGGCGACGAGCCCGAGCATCCGCAGCGCCGTCGCGGTGGGGTCGATGATTCTAGGCCCCTCGTCGCGCGGCGCGACCTCGACCGCCGAGCACCCGTTGATCACCACCGGAACGTCGGTCCCCGCTACGGCCCGGTGGATCGCACCGGCCCAGGCCGCGTCGTCGGGGATCTGATTCACCTCGAGGCCCAGCACCCGCACGTCGGTGAGCAGGTCGCCCAGCCCGTAGCCGGCCACCTTCCGCGCGAGTTCGTCGGCGATCGCCCGGTTGCGGGCCACCGCGGCGAACCGTTGCCCGGTCGCGGCGAGCAGGTGCGTGGCCAGGCGCAGAATGCCGAGGACCGGCACCGGCTGGTCAGGGTCGGCGTCCACCGCGGGGTCGAGGACACAGTCGGGCAGCACCAGGTCGTACGCCGCCGGGTCGGTGCGCCGCAGCTGCGAGCGGAGCAGCGCTTCGCTGCGGCGGATGTCGTCGGCGGTCTCCAGCGCGCGCGGCACGTCGGCCCCGTCGCCGAGGTCGTCGAGGTGCACCGAGATGCCGGGCGGGGCGAGGGTGTCGTAGCGGTGCTGGCGGCGGACGAGCTCGCCGGTGTCGACGTGGATCGGGGTGATCGCTCTGACGCGCATCCGGCCTCCTACATGCCGAGGTAGGCGCGGCGTACCCGGGCGTCGTCGAGGAGTTCGCCGCCCCGGCCCTCGACGACGATGTCGCCGCTCTCCAGCACGTACGCGCGGTCGCAGATGCGCAGCGTGTGCGCAGCGTTCTGCTCGACGATCAGCACGGTGACGCCGGTGTCGCGGATGCGGGTCACCGCGTCGAGCACCTGGGTGACCAGGTTCGGCGCGAGGCCGATCGACGGCTCGTCGAGGGTGAGCAGCCGGGGCCGGGACATCAGCGCGCGGCCGATGGCGAGCATCTGCTGCTGGCCGCCGGAGAGCGTGTCGGCGCGCTGGTCCCGCCGCTCGGCCAGGATCGGGAAGAGCGCGAACACCTCGTCAAGTGACGCCCCGATCGTGGACCGGTCCCGGGTGTACGCGCCCATGAGGAGGTTCTCCATCACGGTGAGCCGCCCGAACAGCGCCCGTTCCTGGGGCACGTGCACGAGTCCCCGGCGCACGATGTGCTCCGGCCGGGCCCCGTCGATCCGCTCCCCGTCGAACGTGATGGTTCCGCCGGAGACGCCGAGCAGCCCGGAGATCGTGCGCAGGGTGGTGGTCTTGCCGGCGCCGTTCGCGCCGATCAGGGCGACGATCTCACCCTGGTCGACCCGCATCGACACCTCGTGCAGGATCTGCAGGCGCCGGTAACCGGCGCTCACCCGGTCAAGCGTCAGCAATGAGCAGCTCCTCGCCGAGGTACGCGTCCACCACCCGCTGGTCGGCGGTGACCTGCGCGGGTGTGCCTTCAGCCAGCACCTGCCCCTCGTGCAGCACCAGCACCCGATCGGACAGGGCCATGACCGCGGCCATGATGTGTTCGATGAAGACGATGGTGATGCCCTGCGCGCGCAGCGAGCGCAGCAGGTCGATCAGCGGCGCCCGTTCCGTGGGCACCAGCCCCGCGAGGACCTCGTCGAGCAGCAGTAGGCGTGGTCGCAGGGCCAGTGCGCGCGCCAGTTCCAGCCGCTTGAGGCCCGCGGTGGGCAGTACGCCGGCCGGGCGGTCGCGCCAGGGCTCGAGCCCCACCCGGGCGATGACCTCGGCGGCGGCGTCGCGGGCGGCGCGGCGGCGCCGGTGGTGGGCGTGCGCGGCGACCGCCACGTTGTCCAGCACGGTCATGCTCTCGAACGGCCGCATCAGCTGGAAGGTGCGCACCAGCCCCAAGCGGGCGACCCGGTCCGCGCGCAGGCCGGTGATGTCTCTGCCGTCGAAGAACACCCGGCCGCTGGTGGGCGGGATCTGCCCGGCGATCACCGAGAACAGGGTCGTCTTGCCGGCCCCGTTCGGGCCGATGATGCCGAGGAAGTCGCCCTCCTCGACGGTCAGCGACACGCCGCGCAGCGCCCGCAGCCCGGCGAACGACTTCGCCAGGTCCCGTACCTCCAGCAGGCTCATCGCCGCAACCTCGCGGCGAGACTGCCGTAGATGCCTTTCGGCAGGAACAGGGCGATGAGGATCACCAGCAGGGCGTACGACGCCACGTCCAGGCCGCTCTTGCCCTCGAGGAACGCCAGCGCCGCGGGGGGTTCGCGCAGCAGCGAGGCGGTCGCGGCCGACAGCGGCCCGACGATCAGCGCGCCGACCACCGGCCCCCAGATGGTGCCGACCCCGCCGATGACGGCCGGCACGATCGCCTCGACCGACACGGCCGCCCCGAAGGCGCTGTCCGGATCGACGTACAGGTAGTACTGGGCGTAGAAGACGCCGGCCATCGCGGTCAGGGCCGCGCTCAGCGCGACCGCGGCGAGCCGGTAGCGCATCACCGGCACGCCGAGGGCGGCCGCGGCGATCTGGTCGTCACGCGCGGCCATGACGTACTGCCCGGTGCGCGAGTGCACCAGCGCGATGTTGACGGCGAGCGCGAACGCCAGCAGACCGAGCGGGATCCAGTAGTAGTAGTTGCTGTTCTGCTCGAACTGCAGCAGCGTCCAGGACTCCTCGGGCAGGATCGGGATGTTGAACCCCTCGGTCTTGCGCAGTACCTCCAGATTGGACACGAGCAGCAGCAGCATCTGGGCGAAGGCGAAGGTGGCCAGGGCGAAGTAGGCGCCGGCGAGGCGGTAGCGCAGCGACGCGAAGGCGGCGGCGACGCCGAAGCCCGCGGCGAGGGCGGCCGCGACGAGCATCGCCACCCAGGGCGAGACGCCGTGCACGACCAGCAGGTACGCGTCGACGTACGCGCCGATGCCGAAGAACGCGGCGTGGCCGAAGCTGAACATGCCGCCGAAGCCGCTCATGACGTTCCAGCCCA
>VSCG01000035.1:0-24029 GCA_047459115.1 Micromonosporaceae bacterium | reverse complement strand
GGTGCGCCGCGTAGGACTCGAACCTACAACCCGCGGATTAAGAGTCCGCTGCTCTGCCAGTTGAGCTAGCGGCGCTCACCGACAACGGGCGCAACGATAACACGTCCGTGGCCGGGTCTCCCAACCGGATTCCCCGGGCGATCCTCACCCGAGCCTTAGATCATTTCCGTCAAATCCGGTACGCGAGCCTCATTCACTGCGGGACGATATGCGAGGGAAGCGGAAGGCTGCGAGGTGAGTCATGGGGAAGACGGCGCGCAGACTGGGGGCGGCGCTGGCCGTACCACTGATGTTGGGCCTGGTTGCCTGCGGTACATCAGACGGACAGGACAAAGTCAGCAAGAAGGTACAGAAGCCGCCACTGGCGCTCGCGGTGGCACCAGCGGAGAACGCCGAGAACCTCCCCGTCTCGACCGAGATCGGCACTCAGGTCAGCAACGGCAAGATCAACGAGGTCACTCTCGTCGACGACCAGAACAAGCCGGTGCCCGGCACCATGCGGCCGGACGGCACGTCCTGGGTGCCCGACGAGCCGCTCAAGCACAAGAAGACCTACACGGCGACGGTCACCGCGACCGGCGAGGACGGCACCACTCAGTCCAAGACCACCACGTTCACCACGATGCCCGAGCCGCGGGCCCGCATGATCACGAGCCTGTCGCTCACGGACAAGGGCACATTCGGCCAGGCGATGCCCATCGCGGTCGAGTTCGACCGGGAGATCCCCGAGAGCGCCCGCAAGGACGTCGAGCGGCGGTTGTTCGTCACCACCGACCCCCCGCAGCCCGGGGCCTGGGGCTGGTACAGCGGTCGGCAGGTGCTCTACCGGGGACAGAACTACTGGCAGCCGGGCACGAAGATCACCGTACGCAGCGCGCTCGGCGGGCACCCGTTGGGCGGCAACCTGTACGGCGACACCGACCGCCGGGCGACCGCGACGATCAGCGACACCAGGACTTTCCTGGAGATCGACAACGCGACCAAGAAGATGACCGTCTTCCAGAACGACAAGCCGATCCGGCAACTGCCGGTGAGCCTGGGCAAGCCGAGCACGCCGTCCTCGAGCGGCACGATGGTGATCATGTCGCAGGAGCGCCACGCCATCTTCGACACGATGAGCGATCCCAACCCGGCCAACCGCTACCGCGTCCCGGTGGAGTTCGCGATGCGGCTGACCTGGGGTGGTGAGTACATCCACTCGGCGCCGTGGTCGGTGTACGACCAAGGGCGGCGCAACGTGTCGCACGGCTGCGTCAACCTGTCTCCGAGCAACGCCGCGTGGCTGTTCTCGGTGACCAAGATCGGCGATCCGGTGGTGGTCAAGGGCACCGAGGTCCGGCTGGATCCAGGAAACGGCTGGACCGGCTGGGACGTGAGCTGGGAGCAGCACGTCAAGCGCAGCGCCCTGCCGCAGCCTGCGCCCGCGGAGGCGGCGGCGGCGCCCACGCCCGCGCCACCCTCGCCCAGCCCGGGCGACTGAGGGGCATATGTCCTGATCGTCGGGGCGCTGCCGGTGCCGCTCCTCACCACAGGCAACCAACCCTTGCCGTGACGCGTCTATAGGGCACGATTGGTTTCTCGAAACGGCCCGAGACGTTGGTTGATCACGGCGAGGCGGATCATGCGAGTGACAGGCACCACCACGCGCCGCAGGCTGCTGCGCGCCCTGACGGGGACGGCGCTTGCCGGGGCCCTCGGCCTGACCGCGTGCGGCGGCGGCGCAGATCCGCGCTGGGAGGCTCCGACTGAGCCGCCGGCCCCGAAGGTCGCGGCGAGTATCGTCACGCCCGCCCCCGACAGCACGGACGTGCCCGCGTCGGCGGAGATCGAGTTCACCACCGAGAACGCCACCTCAGCGACGCTCGAACTCAGGGACGCGGACGGCGACGTGATCGACGGCGCGCTGCGTCCGGGCACCACGACCTGGGTCCCGGCGACCAGCCTCGCGTACGACACCACCTACACCGCGACGGTCACCGCTACCGGGGAGGACGGCAGGACGGCGACCGCGACGAGCACGTTCACCACCATGGCCAAGCCGGCGAAGACGGTAGGCGTGTCCAGCAACATCGGCGACGACATGGTAGTGGGCATCGGTATGCCGATGGTGCTGCGGTTCAGCCAGGCGGTGCCCAAGGAGGCGCGCGCCACCATCGAACGGCGCCTGTGGGTCGAGACGGTGCCAGCGCAGGAGGGGGCCTGGCACTGGTTCAGCGACCGCGAGCTGCACTACCGCCCGAAGGCCTTCTGGAAGGCCGGCACCAAGCTCAACTTCCGCATCGGCACCGGCGGGCTGCCGCTCGGTGGCGACCTGTACGGCCGCAACGAGCTGACGGTCGTCGCCTCCGTCCGCCCGGATCCGGTGGTCATGACGGTGGACAACGCCACCAAGCAGATGACGGTCACCCACAACGGCAAGGTGGTCAAGGTGATCCCGGTCAGCCTGGGCAAGCCGAAGACCCCGTCGTCCAGCGGCACGATGGTGATCATGGAGAGGCTGCGCAACACGATCTTCGACACGATGGACGACCCGAACCCGGAGAACCGCTACCGGGTCCCGATCGAGTACGCGATGCGGCTGACCTGGGGCGGCGAGTTCATCCACGCGGCCCCGTGGTCGGTGGCCGACCAGGGTAAGCGCAACGTGTCGCACGGCTGCGTGAACGTATCCATGGAGAACGCCGCCTGGCTGTTCAACCTGGCCAAGCTCGGCGACCCGGTCACCGTCAAGGGCACCGAGGTCGCACTGCAGAAGGGCAACGGCTGGACCGACTGGTCGATGAGCTGGGAGCAGTACATCAAGGGCTCCGCGCTCCCCTACTCGCCGCCGACCTCCGCGTCGGCCGGTCCGTCGGCGGCCGGTCCGTCAGCCAGCGCGAGCACCGGCGCCTGACAGCTCCCTCCACGTGGGAAGGGCTGGACGGTGGATTCGGCATCGCGCCGGCAACGACGTCGGCCCGGTCGCAGGACCGGGCCGATGTGTGGGTCAAGAGAATGGGGTGACTGAAGGGACTCGAACCCTCGACACCCGGGACCACAACCCGGTGCTCTACCAACTGAGCTACAGCCACCATGCGGGCACCCCGCCCGCCGGGCACACCGGGGGGAGAGGTCACGCGGGGACCATGATAGCCGGAACAGTACCCCCGGCGTCGAGTGGGTTCTCCGGGGTGCGCCGGACCAGGACAAACCAGGTCACAGACTCTCCGCGATCTTGCTTGCCTCCTCCAGGTCCGGCCCGGGCTGGGGCGTGAAGATGGTCCGCCGGTAGTACTCCAACTCGCGGATGCTTTCGCGGATGTCGGCGAGCGCCCGGTGCGCCAGGCCCTTGGCCGGCTGCCGGAAGTACACCCGTGGGTACCAGCGCCGGCACAGCTCCTTGATCGAGGACACGTCGATCATGCGGTAGTGCAGGTACTCGTTGAACAGCGGCATGTCCCTGGCGAGGAAGGCCCGGTCGGTGGCGATGGAGTTGCCGCACAGCGGCGCGGTGCGCGGCTCGGGCACCCAGGCCGTGACGTAGTCCATGATCATGCCTTCGGCCTCGGCCAGCGTCACGGTCGACGCGCGCACGGCCTCGGTGAGCCCCGACCGCTGGTGCATCTGCGCCACCACGTCGGTCATCCCGTTCAGCACCGCGTCGTCGGCGTGGATCACGATGTCGACACCCTCCCCGAGTACGTTGAGGTCGGGGTCGGTCACCAGGGCGGCCACCTCGATCAGCGCGTCCGTGCGGAGGTCGAGACCGGTCATCTCGCAGTCCACCCACACCAGGAGATCAGCCACAGCGATAGCGTATGCAGCCGTGACGTCCCCCGTCCGCCGGGCCTCCTCCGCCGTCGCGGCCACCGCCGCCGTGGTCGGCCTGTTCCTGCTCTGGTACGGCAACAAGCACGACTTCTACGACCTGAAGATCTACGTTCGGGCGCTGCAATGGTGGTCGGCGGGCAATCCGCTGTACGAGTACGCGCAGCCGGACCCGGTGCAGGGGATCCTCTACTTCACCTACCCGCCGTTCGCCGCGCTGCTGCTGTGGCCGTTCAGCCAGCTTCCGCTCGGGCTGACCATCACGATCTTCACGATCGGGACCGTGGTCGCGCTCGCGGTGACCACCTGGTGGCTCGTCGCACCGCTGGCCGAGCGGCACGGGTGGTGGCGGTGGGTCGCGGTCGGCATCGCGGTCCCGCTCGTGTTCGCCCTGGAGAGCAGCCGCGAGACGATCACCTTCGGGCAGGTGAACATGCTGCTCGTCGTGCTGATCCTGGCGGACCTGCTGTTCGCCGTACCGCGTGGCTCCCGCTGGGCCGGGGTGGGTATCGGGCTGGCGACCGCGCTCAAGCTGTTCCCGGGCATCTTCATCGTCTACCTGCTGGTGACGCGGCGCTGGCGGGCGGCGGTCGCCGCGTCCGCGACCGCGGCCGCTGCCACCCTGGTGGCCGCCGCGGTCGCGTGGCGTGCCTCGTGGCAGTACTGGACCAACGCGCTGTGGGCCACCGAGCGGGTGGGGCGCACCGACTACACCGGCAACCAGTCGCTGCTCGGGCTGCTCAGCCGTCTCGTGGTGCCCGACGAGCCGGATCGGCTGCTCTGGCTGGCGCTCGCGCTGCCGGTGGCGGTGTTCGGCCTGTGGCGGGCGGCGCGGGCGGCGGATCCGGTGGGGGCGCTGGCGCTGACCGGACTGACCGGCAGCCTGGTGGCCCCGATCACCTGGCCGCACCACGTGTACTGGTTCGTCCCGGCGCTCGTGGTGTTGGTGGACGCCGCGGTCCGGCGGCGCGGGTGGCTCGCCCTCGCGCTGCTCACGTACGCGGTGGGTGTGTTCGGGGTGGTGTCGTTCGAGCACTGGGGCGGCACGGCGCCCGCACGCACCGACTCGGTGGTCGAGTTCATCGGGCGCAACGCGTACGTGCTGCTGTCGCTGCTGCTGGTGGTGGCGCTGCCCACGCGGGCGCCCACCGATGAAGCAGCAAAAATGTAGACAAGGACCTCTTATCTACTTATCTGCACTATTCTGTGCCTAAGGGACTGTCGTCCCTCTGGGAACACCGTTCCCCCGGTGAGGGTGGCCCTCCGCGCGCCAGTCGCGGAGGGCCACCCGCGTGGACCCGCTCAGCTCTGCGGGCGCCGCACCCGCGCAAACGCCAGGCCGCCGAGCACGAGCCCGCCCAGGCCCGCGGCCAGCCCCGCGACGCCCAGCCCCACGGCCAGCCCGTTCGACGAGTCGCCGCCGGAGGTGCCCCCGGCGCGCGCCTGGTCGTCGGCCCCGTCTGC
The DNA here is from genome assembly GCA_047459115.1 of Micromonosporaceae bacterium. GTDB lineage: Bacteria > Actinomycetota > Actinomycetes > Mycobacteriales > Micromonosporaceae > VSCG01. Next base: position 18,758 of record VSCG01000035.1, on the reverse strand, counting down.
GGTGCCCGGCGTCGGGTCGGTGCCCGGCGTACCCGAATCCGCGGCCTGCAGCGTCAGGACGGGCGCCGGGTGGTCCGGCTCCTTGCCGCCCTCCGGCACCTCGATCCACCGCACGACCTCGCCGTCGGAGTAGGTCTGCAGCGCCTTGAACACCATCGTGTCGACCCTCGGCAGCGGGCCCATCGAGACCGGGAACTCCTGGAACTGCCCCGGCTTGATCGCCGCGTCCGCGTCCGCCGTCCAGGTGATCACCGAGACCACCTCGGTCACCTGCGCGCCGTGCACCTCCAGCGGCTGATCCAGCGTCCGCCGCTGCACGTTCACCGTCCATCCGGGCACCGGCATCGTGGACACCGAGGCGACCGGGGCGTCCTCGGGCAGGTGGATCTCGACCTTCGTGGTGGACGCGGTGTCGCTCTCGTTCGGCACCCGGAACGCGAGCCGGGTGAACCGCCCCTGCACCGCCTCGCTGGGGTTGACGGTCACGTGCGCCGAGGCCGGAGCCGCGAGCGCGAACACCCCCACGAGCGCCGCCCCGAGGGCGACCAACGCCGCCCGCACGGCAACACCTCCAGCGGTACGCCAATTGCGCATTCGGTTAACCCTTCTTCGGAATCGGCACCGTGACCTCCACGGTGGCCTGGTCGATCTCGGACAGTCGCAGCGTGAACCGGAACTCCCACTCCCCCGAGCTGGGCAGGGCGATCTCCCCGATCACATGGTTATCGCTGAGCGACAACAGCGGGATCTGCATCGGCTCGATGCCGGCCGCGGGCAGGGCCGCCGTCGCCCGCCACTCCACCACCGGAATCGCGTTGCCCGCCTCGTCGAAGGCGTACAGGTGCAGCGTGTTGTTTCCGACCTTGCCCGGGTCCAGCTGCATGTCAAGCGAGTAGAGGCGGCTGGTCAGCGTGGCCGAGTACATCCCCGGGTCGGACATCTCCGCGTACGCCTCGGCGGTGCGCGCCGGGGTGGTCTGCACCAGCACCGCGGCGACCGCGAGCACCACCGCGGCCAGACCGAGCTCCACACCGACCAGTCGCCGCAACCGCCCCGGCTCCTCGGGCGCCGTGCGGGCGCGCACGAGCCGGCGCGAGAACGCCGCGACCGCGAGGATCACCGCGAACAGGGCTACCTTCGCCACGATCATCCAGCCGTACCGAGTGCCGACCAGCGCGGTCGGCGTACCCACCTCGATCAGCGCCTGGACGGTCCCGGCGAGCAGCAGGACGGCGACCGACAGCCCAGCCCACCGCGACCAGACGGGCAGGATCGCGTCGAGTTCGTCCGCGTGGGCCCGGGGCAGCAGGAACCCGACCAGCATGAGCAGGCCGCCGAGCCAGACCGCGACCGCGCCGAGGTGGGCGGCGTCGGCCAGCACGGACACCGCCCGCAGCGGCGAGGCGGCGGCGTGCCCGGCGAACGGCCAGGTCGCCAGGCCCACGACCGCGAGGACCGCGAGCAGCACCCGGTCGGCCGTACCGGCCCGGCCGGCCAGCACGGGCCGCAGCAGCACCGCCACCGCGGCGAGCACCCCGAGGCGCACCAGGTGGGCCGTACCGAACGTCGTGCCCAACACCTCGCCCAGCCGTGCCCCGGTGATCTCGGTCAACCCGACGCCCGTCGTGTAGGGCACCTGCAGCACCAGGCCGGCGACCGTGGCCAGGCCGACCAGGCCGAGCCCCAGCCGGACGAGCCGGATCGGGCCGCGGCGGGGAAGCCGGCGCGGCCACAGCGCGGCGAGCACCAGCGCCGGGCCCGCGACGAGGACGAGGCCGAGGTACCCGAGGTACTTGACCACGGCCATCGCCGTCTGTGCCCACCCGCCCGTACCCGAATCGCCGTCCTCGGCGATCGGCGTCGCCGACGGCGCGCCGACCGAGTAGGTGAACGAGCCACCGACCGGATGGCCGTCGGCCGAGATCACCCGGTAACTGACCAGGTACGTGCCGCGCGGCACGTCGGTGCGCATCGGGATCGACAGCTCGCTGTCACGGGCCACCGGCGCGCCGCTGTCGGCGCGCGTGCCGTCCGGGGCGAGCACCCGGACCCGGTCGGCCACGGGCGACACCGCCTCGCTGAAGGTCAGCACGACCTCGGCCGGCGCGGTGGGCACGGTCGTGTTCGCCACCGGGTTGGTGGACCGAAGCACGGCGTGCGCGCTGGCGGGGACCGCGGGGAGCACCACCGCGAGCAGGCCCACGACCGCCGCGGCGAGCGCGGCGAGCACGCGTGGACGTAGGGGGACAGACGGCTGCATGGCGCTCATACTCCCGCAGTCGGACCAGCCGCGATGACCCTGCCCTGGGCGGCACCGGTGTCGCAGGCCCGCGCGAGCGCCCACAGCAGCCCCGCCTGGACGATCGCGGCCAGGTGACCGACCTCGTGGACCGGCAGCGTGCTGCCGTTCATGATGTCGAGCACGCTGGTGACCGCCAGGCAGACGGAGAGCACGACCGCCATCGGCACGAACACGCGGGCACGCCGCGGACGGTAGGCCGCGAGGCCGAACCCGACCGCGACCGCCAACTCGAAGGAGGCCATCTCTCGTCCGAGGTGCGAGCCGGCGGGCATACCCAGGATCGGCTGGAGCGCGAGAGCGGCCTGGGCGAAGGCGACCAGCCCGACCGCGACGCGCAGCACCTGCCGCCGTTCCCGCGCGGCAGCCCGCCGGTCGGCGGCCACGGCGGTGAGCACGGTCGCCGTCAGGTCAGGCACCTCGCCGGCCTGCTCCCGCACGGTCCGGGTCACCACTTCCGCCCGGGCGTGCCAGTCCCGGCAGGCCGGGCACGCGACCAGGTGCGCGGTCAGCTCGGCCGGGTCCGCGCCGGGAGGCTCCCCGTCGAGCAGAGCCGACAGCGCCACGCGTACGGCGTCACAGGTCATGTCGGGGTAGTCGTTGCAGCGAGCCGCGAAGTTCCCCAGCCGCCCCGAGTACGCTGAGTTGTCGTGATCCCTCCCCAGCGTGGCGACCCGGAGCCCGGGGCAGCCGACGCGCTCACCGGCCTGGCGCTCGCGGCCCGGGACGGTGACCCGGCCGCGTCGGCGGCGTTCGTACGCGCCACCCAGGCCGACGTGTGGCGGTTCGTGGCGGCGCTGCTGGACACGCAGGCCGCCGACGACGTGACCCAGGAGACCTATCTGCGGGCGTTCCGGGCGCTACCGGCGTACCAGGGCCGGTCCAGCGTGCGCACCTGGCTGCTCGGTATCGCCCGCCGGGCCTGCGCCGACCACATCCGGGCGCTGGCGCGAGCCCGACGGCTGGACCGCCGGCTCGCCGATGAGCCCGCCGCGTACGCGGCCGATCCGGCCGGTCCGCTCGCGGCGGCTGATCTGCTGCGCCGGCTGTCTCCTGAGCGGCGCGCGGCATTCGCCCTGACCCAGGTGCTCGGCCTATCGTACGTCGAGGCGGCCGCGGTCGAGGCCGTCCCGGTGGGCACGATCCGCTCGCGGGTCGCCCGCGCGCGGGCCGATCTCGTCGAGGCGGTGACCAACGCCATGGCGAGCTGAGCCGAACCCGCCGGAACCGGATGCGCCGCGGCGACGACTAACACGTGAGGCAGCAGCGCGTCGGGAAGTCGAGCCGGGCGCCCTGGGGGCAGAGCGAAGGCCGCCCGCAGGGCCTGAGTCAGGAGGTGACCGAGCGTGACGATGACCGCCACCGCCCCGGCGGCCGGCTGGGCCCTGATCCAGCCGTGGCTCGGCACCCTCGCCCGGCTGGGGCTCGCCGGGGTCTGGTTCGCGGCCGGGTTCTCCAAGGTCACCGATCTCGCGGCGTCCGGGCGTGCGGTGGCCGCGTACCGGCTCATGCCGTTCGAGGTGGCCCAGGTGGTCGGCGCCGCGCTGCCGTTCGTGGAGATCGCGCTCGGTGTCCTGCTGCTGCTGGGCCTGGCGACGCGGGTCGCGGCCGGCGCCTCCGCGGCCCTGCTGGCCGTGTTCATCGCCGGCATCGCCTCGGCCTGGGCCCGCGGCCTGGCCATCGACTGCGGCTGCTTCGGTGGCGGCGGTGACCTCGCGGCCGGACAGAGCCCGGCGTACGGCACGGAGATCGCGCGGGATGTCGCATTCGGGCTCCTCGCTGCGTTCCTGCTCGTCTTCCCCCGGACCAAGTTCTCCCTCGACGCACGACTGCTAGGTGACCAGATGGAGGAAGGCGATGAGCCGACGACGTGACGGCAGATCCGGGCCGAGCCGCGGTGGCAACCCCCGCCAGACCCGCGGTGGCGGCCAGCGGAACCCGCAGAAGCGGCCGCCGCGGCAGCCGGCGCGGGTGGTCCGCGAGGAACTCGCCCGGGAGCGCCGCCGCCGCCGCACCATCTGGATCACCACGGTGTCGCTGGCGTTCCTCCTGCTGGCGGGGCTCACCGGATGGGGCATCCACAGCGCCCTGAAACCCAAACACATCGCCATGCCGAAGGTCGCCTCGGCGGACGGCTCCGGGGTGGTCGTCGGGGCCGGGCCGGTCACCGTCGACGTCTACCTGGACTTCATGTGCCCGCACTGCAAGACCTTCGAGGAGGAGGCCGGGCCGACGCTGCGCAACCTGATCGACGACAAGCACGCCAAGGTGGTGTACCACCCGGTCGCGTTCCTCGACCGCGCCTCCACCAACCAGTACTCCACGCGGTCCGCCGCGTCGGCGGGCTGCGCCGCCGACCAGGACAAGTTCCTCGAGTACGCGCAGGCGTTGTTCGCCCGCCAGCCCAGCGGCGGCGGGCCGGGGCTGACCGACGATGAACTGATCAACGTGGCTGGCTCGGTGGGCATCCTGGACCCGTCGTTCGCCCAGTGCGTGCGCGAGGGCACCTACCGCCCCTGGGTCAACCGGGTCAACGACCGGGCCGCCAAGCGTGGCGTGGTCGGCACGCCGACGGTGCTGGTCAACGGCCAGCAGGTGGACAACTCCTCGCAGGCGATCGCGGCCGCGGTGGAGGCGGCGAGGCCGAAGTGACGTTCCGCGCGTCCGTCCGGCCCGGCCCACCGGCCACCGCCGTGACCCGGCCCGGCCCGCCGGCCGTCAGCCGGGTCGGCCCGCCGGGCGTGACGCGTACCGTCCTGCTGATCGCCGCGGCGCTGGCGGCGGTGCTGCTGCCCGCGTCACCGGCGGCGGCCCACGCCGCCGACGCGCCGGTCGCCACCAACTACCGCACCACGGTCACCGGCGTCTCGCCAGCCCTCGACGGGCTGACGGTGCGCGCGATCGAGGCCGGCGCGCGCCTGGAGCTGGTCAACCGGACCACGCGTCCGATCGAGGTGCTCGGCTACCAGGGCGAGCCGTACCTGCTGGTGGCCCCGGACGGGGTCTACAGCAACGTCCACTCCCCCGCCACGTACCTGAACGAAACCCTGGCCATGGACCTCCCGGTGCCGCAGTCCGCCGACCCGGCGCGGGCGCCGTCGTGGCAGCGCGTGTCCGACGAGCCGGTGGCCCGCTGGCACGACCGCCGGGCGATGTGGGTCGGGTCGGGCATGCCGCCCGAGGTGGCCGCGGACCCGGGCCGGCCGCACCACATCCGCGACTGGGTGGTGCCGTTGCGCGACGGCATGTCCGCCGTGGAGGTCACCGGCACGCTCGAATGGGTGCCGCCGCCCCCGGCTGCGGCCTGGTGGGCGGCGATCGTGGTCGCCACGCTGTTGGTCGGCACGCTCGGGCTGCGGTGGGACCGGGTGCCCGCGGCGTTCGCGTCGCTCGCCGCCGCGGCCGGCCTGCTCGCCATCGGGTACGCCGTGGCGCGCGAACTCGACGCCGGCGCGGCCACGGTCGGTGGTGTGCTCGCCGGCCTGGTCGAGAAGCAGATGTGGGCGGTGCTCACCGGGCTCGGTGCGCTCGCCGCGGCGGTCTACGGGTCGCGCCGGCGGGCAGCTGCCGACCTGGCTCTCGGGCTCGCCGGCGCGTGCCTGGCGCTGATCGCCGGGGTGGCGAACGCGGCGGTGCTCACCCACGGCGTCGCCCCCGTGCCGGTTGACCCCGCCTGGGCGCGGGCCGCCACCGCGTTCGTGATCGCGGCCGGGTTCGGGCTCGCGCTCGCGGCCGTGCTGCGCCTGCGCACCGCGAGCCGCGCGGCGGGCGGGCCCTCGACGCAACGCCGACCTGTGAGCCAGTCGACAGACTCGGCTGCCCGGCACGGCGAACCGACCGGGGCGGCGTAGGTACCCAGTACCGATGGAGGACTCCGACCCGGCGCTGCTGGCGCGCGTGGCCGCCGGCGACGAGCGGGCGTTCGAGCTCGTCTACGAGCGGCACGCGCCCGCTCTGCTGGCGTACGCGCAGACGCTGCTCGGTGAACGCGGCCCGGCCGAGGAGGCGCTGCAGGACACCTTCGTCGCGGTGTGGCGGGCCGCCCGCTCGTTCGAGGGCCGCTCGGCCGTACGCACCTGGCTGTTCGGCATCTGCCGCCGTCAGGCGCTCAAGCGGCTGCGGGGACGCCGGCCGGACCCGCTGCCGGTGGAGCACGCGCAGGAGGTGGCGAGCGACGCGCCCCAGCCGGAGGCCGTGGTCCTCGCGCGGGCCGACGCCGCCGCCGTCGCCGCCGCGCTCGCCACGCTGCCCCCGGCGCAGCGGGAGGTGCTTGAGCTCGCGTTCGCCGCGGAGCTGTCCCACGCGGAGATCGCGCAGGTGCTCGGCGTGCCGGTGGGGACGGTCAAGAGCCGGCTGTTCAACGCGCGGGCGACCCTGGCCAGGGCCCTGCCCGCTGAGGTGGAAGGGGCATCGCGATGAGCCACCCGACCGAGGACCTGGCCGCGTACGTCGCTGGCGCGCTCCCGCCGGCCGGCGCGCTGGCGGTCGGTGAGCACCTGGCCACCTGCGCCGACTGCCGCGACGACGCCGCGGCGTGGCGTCGGCTCGCCACCACCGTCCGCGACGTCTCGGCGCGGGTGCCCGGGCCGCCGCCCACGCTGCTGGCGCAGATCCGCCGCCGGCTCACCCCCGCGGCGCCCCGGTACCTGGCCGGGATCGCGGCCCATCCGTTCCGCCGGGCCGCGGGCGTGCTCGCGTACCAGTGGCGGCTGATCCGGTGGCCGGTGTGGGTGACGTCCGGGGTCGTGCTCGCCGCCGGCACGCTGGTCGCCGCGCTCTCCCCCAACGCCGCCGACCAGGTGCTCGCCGCGGTCGTGCCGCTGGTCGCGGCGCTCGCCATCGCGGGCGCCTGCGGCGCGGACGCGGACCCGGCCGACGAGCTGACCCGGGCGAGCATGACCTCGCCCCGGGTGGTGCTGCTCGCGCGGCTGACCGTCGTGCTCGCCACCGCCACCGGCGGAGGGCTGCTCGCCACGCTCCTGCTCGCGCTGTCCGGCGGGGCGGGCAGCGGCCTCGACCTGATGGTCGCCTGGCTCGGCCCACTGGTGCCGCTGTGCGCGTTGAGCTTCGCGCTGTCGGTGCTGTGGCGGCCCGCGGCGGGCGTGGCGATCGCCGTGGCGCTGTGGCTGGCGCGCGCGCTGTCGACCGGGCACTTCGCCGACGGCTGGCTCGCCAGCCACACCTATCCACTCTGGACACCGAACGTCGCGGTGCTCGTCGCAGCGGCGGCGCTCGTCGCGGTGGCGGTGTTCCTGGCGCCGCTGCGCCAGCACCCGCTGCGCCCGAGCTGAGTCGGCTGCGGCCAGAGCCGACTCAGCTGCGCCACCGCTGAGTCGTACGTCACCCGGCTGAACCGGACCGGGTCCGGGCGGTACCCAGTCGACGTGAAACCTGTTTCGCTATGGCGGCACGAACTCCGCCGCGCGGGCTGGCCGGCGCCGGCCGCCGTGGCCGGCGGCATCGCCGGAACGCTGGCTCTGGCCGCGCCCACGATCGTCAGCGGCACGGCCCGGGCGCAGACCGAAAAGGTGCTGCTCACCGGCCTGGAGGCGGTCGTGCCGCTCGCCGTCGGCATGGCCGCCGTCACCGTCATCGCCAAGGACTCCTGCCGGGAGCTGCACCTCACCCTGCCCACGGCGTACCTCGCCACGCTGGGCCGCCGGCTCGCCGTCGTGGCCGGCGTCGCCGCAGCCGGCTCACTGGTGTTCTCCGTCGCCCTGGCGCTGACCGGCTGGTGGTCCGGGCCAAGCTTCACGGCCTCGCCGCTGGTCTGGGCGCCGCCACTGCTCGCGCTCGCCGGTCTGGCCATGCTCGTCGCGGTGCTCGGTCGCAGCGTCGTGCTCGCCACCAGCACCGTCGCCGCGGTGTGGCTGCTCGAACATCTCCTCGCCGGCTACTTCGTCAACCACCGCTGGGCGCGGCCGTTCTTCCTGTTCATGACCACGCGGTCCGGTGTGGACGAGCACTGGATCGGCAACCGGGTCGGGCTCACCGTGACCGGCGTCGTGCTCATCGCCGCTGCCATCGCCCTGCTGCGCCGCCCCGAGCATCTGCTCACCGAGGAGGAAGCATGATTCGGTACGAGTTCCTGATGCAGATCCGCAAACGATCGTTGTGGATCAGCACGGCCCTCCTCGCCGCACTCATCTCCTTCACGCAGGGCGACCGCGGCCCGCGGTTCCTGCCTGCGGACGCGTCGGCGCGTGAGGTGATGACCGGTTGGGCCCTGGTGCTGTCGATCCTGCTGCCGCTCGGGTTCGGGATGGTCCTCGCCGACCGGTTGGTGCGCGACCGCCGGCTGGGCGTCTCCCGGCTGCTCGACAGCTTCCCCACCGGGGCGCCCGCCCTGGTCGCCGGCAAGTACGTCGGCAGCGTCGCGGCGACCGCGGTCCCCGGGCTGGTGGCGATGCTCCTCGCCGCCGGATTCGAGTTCGCCAACCGTCGCGACCCGACCCTGCTGGTGTGGGCGCTCGTCGCGTTCGCGCTCGTCATGCTGCCCGGTCTGGCGTTCGTCGCCGCGTTCGCGCTCGTCGTTCCGCTGGTGCTGACCGCCCCGCTGTTCCGCGTGCTGTTCGTCGGCTACTGGTTCTGGGGCAACATGCTCAACCCGGCCTGGCTGCCGTCGCTGACCGGCACGCTGCTCACCCCGATCGGCGACTACGCGGCGACCTGGCTGCTCGGCGAACCGGCGCTCTACGCCGGGGTCGACGGCGTGTTCGGCTTCCTGCGGCCGGACCCGAGCGGCGCGACCGCCGCGCTCAGCATCGCCCTGCTGCTGCTGTCCGCCGTCGTGCCGCTCGCGCTCGCCGGAGTGCTGCTCGAACGCCGCCGCGCCGCGGCCTGACCCCGAGGAGAAGGACAACCATGGACATCGAGATCAAAGACCTGTGGCGCCGGTTCGGCGCGGTGGAGGCGCTGCGCGGCGTCGACCTGCACATCCCCGGCGGCATGTTCGGCCTGCTCGGCACGAACGGCGCGGGCAAGACGACACTGATGCGCATCATCGCCGGGGTGCTCGCCGCGACCTCGGGCCGGGTGGTGATCGGCGGGCACGACCTCGCCAGCCGCGCGGGACGCCTCGCGGTCCAGCGGCGGCTCGGGTACCTGCCGCAGGATCTCGGCCTGTACCCGGACCTGACCCCGGTGGAGTTCCTCGACTACGTCGGACTGTTGAAAGGGCTCGACGACAAGCGCGCCCGGCAGCGGCAGATCGGCGAGCTGCTGGAGATGGTCGGGCTGTCCGACGTGCGCGGGCGCAAGATCAAAGGCTTCTCCGGCGGGATGCGCCGACGGGTGGGCATCGCCCAGGCCCTGCTCGGCGACCCAGCGCTGATCGTGGTGGACGAACCCACCGCGGGCCTGGACCCCGAGGAGCGCATCCGGTTCCGCACCCTGCTCGCGACCATCGCCGGGCACCGTACGGTACTGCTGTCCACACACGTGGTGGAGGACGTCGCCCAGACCTGCCGGGAGACCGCGGTCATGGCGGCCGGCCGGGTCGTCTTCACCGGTCCGGTGGCCGACCTGGTACGCCGGGCGGAGGGCGCGACGTGGGAGGTGGTCAGCGCCGGGCCACCGCCCACGACCGGGGTGGTGGTCTCCGCGGTGAGCCGGGCGGACGGCACCCACTACCGCGTCGTCAGCCCGACCCCGCCCGACCCGGCCGCGGTGCCGGTCGTTCCGTCGCTCGAGGACGGCTACGTGGCATTGATGCATCAGCAGCATCAGGCCACCGGATGAGCGCGGTATCACCTGCCCCCGGCCACCGGCACGACCATGCCGTAGGGCAACTCGAGCCGGTGGCGGGCCAGCAGCTCGGCGTCGGCGAGCAGGGCGGCCGTCGGCCCGTCGGCCACGATCTGTCCGTTGTCCAGGATCACGGAGCGGTCGCAGAGCTCCAGCGCGTACGGCAGGTCGTGGGTGACCATCAGCACGGTGACCGGCAGCCCGCGCAGGATGTCGGCCAACTCGCGCCGGGCCGCCGGATCCAGGTTGGACGACGGTTCGTCGAGCACCAGGATCTCCGGTCGCATCGCGAGCACCGTGGCGACGGCCACCCGCCGCCGCTGCCCGAACGACAGGTGGTGCGGGGCCCGGTCCCGGTGCTCGCTCATGCCGACGGCGGCCAGCGCCTCGTCGACCCGGGCCTCGAGTTCGGCGCCGCGCAGCCCGAGGTTCGCTGGCCCGAACGCCACGTCCTCGGCGACCGTGGGCAGGAAGAGCTGGTCGTCGGGGTCCTGGAACACGATGCCCACCCGGCGGCGGATCTCGGCGAGCCGGGCCCGGTCGGTGGTGTCCACGGTCAGGCCGCCGACGGTCACCGTGCCGGCCGCGCCGGTCGAGTGCGCGGCGGGCAGGATGCCGTTGAGGTGCAGGACCAGGGTGGTCTTGCCGGCGCCGTTCGGGCCCAGCAGAGCGACCCGTTCGCCGCGTTCGACGGTCAGGTCGACGCCCCGCAGCGCGACGTGCCCGTCCGGGTACGCGTAGCGCAGGCCGCGCACCTGAAGCGAGGGAGCGCCCATGGCGTCGATGGTGCCACGCTCGGCGCGTACCGCCGTCATCGCAGGATCACCGCCACGGCGGCCACGGTGACCGCGACGGCCGGCACCACCGACGCAGCCGCCCAGTGGGCCGCTGTCGCGGTGCCCCGGGCACGGAACGCCTGCGGCATGCGCCCGTCGTAACCCCGGGAGAGCATCGCCAGGTAGACCCGCTCTCCGCGCTCGAACGCGCGCAGGAACAGCGCGCCGATCCCGGCGGCGAAGCCGCGCACCTGCCACAGGAACCGCGGGTCGTCGCCGCGCGAGAGCCGCGCGATGCGCATCCGGCGGGCCTCGTCGACCAGCACGTCGAGGTAGCGCAGCATGAACGTGGCGATCTGGGTGATGATCGGCGGGCAACGGAGCCGGTCCAGGCCGAGGATCAGGTCACGCATGGTGGTGGTCGCCGCCAACAGCAGCGACGCGAGTACGCCGAGGGTGCCCTTGGCGACGATGTTCCAGCCCGCGTAGAGCCCGTCGCGCGACATGGCCACGCCGGCGACGGTCACCTCGTCGCCGACGGCGAGGAACGGCAGCAGCACGGCCAGCGCCACGAACGGCAGCTCGATCAGGCTGCGCTTGGCGAGCCAACCGGCCGGCACCCGGGCGAGCGCCGCCACCGCGGCGAGGATCAGGGTGTACACCCCGAACGCCCAGAACGCCTCGCGCGGCGTGACGACCACGGCGACCGTGAACACCACGGTCGCCGTGATCTTCACCTCGGGCGGCAGCCGGTGCACCGCCGAGGCGCGGTCGAGGTAGAGCGGGTGGGTGTGGCCCGCGCCCATCTCAACCGCCCCCCGTCGAGCCGACGTCCATCAGCCGGCCTCTGCACCCACGCCGCTGTCGGCCGGCGCTGCCACCCGGCGGCGCCGGGTCAGCCAGAACAGGCCGCCGCTGACCGCGAACGTGAGCAGCACTCCGGTCACGCCCGCCAGGCCAGTGGACAGGTACGGGTTGTCGATGCCGCTGATCCCGTAGTCGGCGAGCGGCCCGCCGACCTCGTGCTCCTTCTCCGCCTGCGCGATGCAGGTGCCGCCTGTGATCTCGCCGGCCTCGTCCACTACGCAACCGCGCTGGGCGGCGGACTCCAGCCCGTCCGGGGAGCCGGAGGCGAAGTTGCTGACCACGCCGGCCAGCAGCAGCGCCACCAGCAGTCCGCCGAGGATGAAGGCCCCTGTCCGGACCCGGCTCATGCCGCACCTCCCGCAGTCGCCACCTGCGACACCGCTTCGCGCTGGCGCAGGCCGCGCAGCGCGTACACCAGATCCGGCCTGACCTTGGCGACCGCGACGACGGTCACGGCCGTGATCAGGCCCTCACCGATACCGATGAGCGCGTGCACGCCGGCCATCACGCCGGCCGCCTCGCCCAGGCTCATCTGCAGCGTCACCTCACCGCCGAGCCAGTACTGCGCGACGAAGCCGAGCGAGGCGAGCACCACGCTCACCACGGAGGCGACGAACCCGACGACGCCGAGCCCGGCGGATGTGCGCGGCAGCACGCGCAGCAGCGCCGCAGCGAGCAGGTAACCGGTCGCGGTGGCGATCAGCGCCATATTCGTGATGTTGAGGCCGAGGGCGGTCACTCCGCCGTCGGCGAAGACCAGCGCCTGGACGATCAGCACGATCGACACGCACAGCGCGCCCACCCAGGGGCCGACGAGCAGGGCGGCGAGCACCCCGCCGATGAGGTGGCCGCTGACCCCGGGCAGCACCGGGAAGTTGAGCATCTGTGCCGCGAAGATGAACGCGGCGACAAGACCGGCCATCGGCGCCAGCCGGTCATCGAGATCCTGCCGCCCGCGCAGCACGCTGATCACGAGCAGAACCGCGGCCAGCGCCGCGAACGCGGCCGACACGGGAGCGTTGACGATCCCGTTGGCGATGTGTAGAGCGTGGCCCTCCATGAAGCCCCTCCCCTTGATGGAGCCCCTCCCCTTGTCGGTGGTTATCCATCGACAAGGGCACAGCCTATTTCCAAAACGGCTGTTGTTGCAACTCTTTTGCAACAAGGCCCGGATGGCGGGTCGGTAGAGTTGCCGTATGGCCGACACGTTGGCACCGGGCGACCTCGCACCGGACTTCACCCTCTCCACCGACACCGGCGACAAGCTGTCCCTGCGGGACCTGCGCGGCCGCAAGGTCATCCTGTACGCGTACCCCGCGGCCATGACCCCCGGCTGCACCACGCAGGCCTGCGACTTCCGCGACTCGCTCGCGTCGCTGCAGGCAGCCGGGTACCAGGTGGTCGGCATCTCCCCCGACTCGCCGGAGAAGCTCGCCGCGTTCCGCGAGCGCGACGGCCTGACGTTCCCGCTCGTCTCCGACCCCGACCGCAGCGTGCTCGCCGCCTACGGCGCCTACGGCGAGAAGAAGAACTACGGCCGGACGGTGGTGGGTGTGATCCGCTCGACGTTCGTGATCGACGAGGAAGGGCGGATCGAGAGGGCCATGTACAACGTCCGAGCCACCGGGCATGTAGCGAAGCTGCGTCGGGAACTCGGGCTCGACTGACGCCGCCTGGCAGGTCCCGCCGGGCGACCGGCCGTGACAGCGCTACCCGCCATCTCCTCGTCGAGGTCGTGTGGCGATATCAGTTGCGGGGGCGGACGGCGCGGTACGCGGTGGCGGCGTGCGACGCGCCTCGGCCTTCGGCGCGGGCGATGATGCGGCTGGCACGGATGCGTATGCAGGCTTCTGTCTCGTCGCTGATGGCGGAAATCCCGGCCGCTGCGGCTACCGCACCATGATGGTCGAGCACGACCCGCAGGCGGGGCCAAGCGGACGGGGCGAAGGCCTGACGTAGGCAGCTCATGAAGTCGGTGATCGCCCACCGTGCCAGGGGCATCAGTTCGCCAGCGTCAGCGCTGACGACGACCGCGGTGAGGGCGTCGCTGGGGCGGGCGGCACGTACGGCTTCCTCGATTGCTCCGAGGCGATGTGTGCCGAGGACCGCGACCACTCCGTCGGCGCCGAGCCAGGCGGGCTCGCCCCGGACGACGTCGACGGCATCCGGCGGGTTCCACGCCTGGTCTTGCGACTCGGCAGGTGCCGTGTACGGCAGATGCGCGGGCAGCCAGACGTCGTCGAGGTCGAGCCGCGCGAGTTCTTCACAGACGCGGACCACGTCGAACGGGTCTCCGAAGCCGGGTGCGCTGGTGGCCATGTGGTCTACCCCGTACAGCGTTGTGAGCACAAGCTCCGCGATCCGTACCCGTCGGCGGGGTGGGGTTCGAGTTTCCAGACCTTCCAGGGCCATGGCCAGCAGAAGCGAGTTGAGCCTGGTGAGCTGCGTGAACGGCAGCCGGGTCCGGTCATCGGTGATCGCCTCGGCAAGCACGCCGGCGCGGAGATGGTTCGGACTGCGATCGTCGCTGGTGAGGGGGAGGCGGCTCACCCAGAGGCGGGCGAGGGCGCCCAGGGCCTGTGGGGCGGAGCCGGCGGGTGGCGGAGGGCCAGCCGCCGGCGTGGCGCGCTCAACGAGATCGGCCAGGACGGCGAAGTAGAGTGCCCGCTTGCTCGGGAAGTTGGAGTAGACGGCGCCGCGGGTCAGCTCCGCCCGATCGGCGATGTCGTCGATGCGGGCGTCCCGAAAGCCACGCTCGGCGAACTCTTCCAGCGCAGCGGTCAGCACCTTGGTCCTGGTCCGCAGCTGCTGCTGCGCCCTGCTGAGCCTGGCCATCACTGCCCCTCTGTTCATCCCTCCAGCCGTACGATACATTCACCATTCAGATGCTGAGACCATCTGGATGATGGGAAAATCTGTGATGTATGCACTGCAGGCCGAAGGCCTGGTCAAGCGGTTCGGTCAGACGACAGCGCTGGCGGGTGTGGACCTGTGCGCTGAGCCGGGGACGGTGCTGGGGGTGCTGGGGCCGAACGGAGCGGGCAAGACCACAGCGATCCGGGTCCTCGCCACGCTCACGCGTCCCGACGGCGGGACGGCATCGGTGGGCGGCCTCGACGTGGTTCGGCAGGCGCGGCGGGTGCGCCGGCTGATCGCACTGTGCGGCCAGCACACGACGGTGGACGAGGAGCTGACCGGGCTCGGCAATCTGGTGATGATCGGCCGGCTGCTCGACCTGCGCAAGGCTGACGCCACCCGGCGCGCAACCGAGCTGCTCGACCGGTTCGGGCTGGCTGACGCGGCGAACCGACGGGTGGCGACCTACTCCGGCGGGATGCGGCGCCGGCTGGACCTGGCGGCGAGCCTTGTCGGCCGC
The DNA here is from genome assembly GCA_047459115.1 of Micromonosporaceae bacterium. GTDB lineage: Bacteria > Actinomycetota > Actinomycetes > Mycobacteriales > Micromonosporaceae > VSCG01. The sequence continues at coordinate 3,694 of VSCG01000035.1, read as the reverse complement.
CCGCACGTCGTCTTCCTGGACGAGCCGTCCGTCGGTCTCGATCCAGGCAGGCGGGAGGACCTGTGGCGCATGATCCGCGGGTTGACGGCCGAGGGCGTGACCGTTCTGCTGACCACGCAGTACCTGGAGGAGGCCGACGCCCTGGCCGATCGGATCGCGGTCATCGACGATGGCCGGGTCGTCGCACAGGGCACACCGGCCGACTTGAAGCGCCTCGTCGGCGGCCAGACGATCTCGGTGCGGCTGGTCCGCCCCGACGATGGCGACACCGCCTCGTCGATCATGCAGCTGGTCGCGGGTCGTCAACCCGAGCGGGTCAACCGACACGAGATCGTCGTGCCGGTGGAGGGCGACGGGACCGCCATCGGCGTGATGCAGCGGCTCCACAACGAGGGCATCCCGGTCATCGAGTTCTCACTGCGCCTGCCCAGCCTGGACGAGGCCTTCTTCGCGCTGACCGGCGCCCGTCGGAACGCCAGCAACAACCCGGACGACGGGGAGGTGTCAGCATGACGATGACCATGACCACAATAGACAGCGGAAATGGACGTCTACGTCGATTCGGCCTGCTTCGGCACAGCCTTGTCCTGGCCTGGCGGAGCCTGGCCAAGGCGTCCCGCAATCCAGGCGCTGTCGTCAACAGCGTGGTGACGCCGGCGCTCTTCCTCGTCCTGTTCCTGTACCTCTTCGGCGGCTCGGTAGCCGGCTCCACCCGTGACTACATCCAGTACCTGTTTCCCGGAATTCTCGTCATGGGTGCTGGGCTCGCCGGCATGCTCTCCACCGGCGTCGGCATCACCATCGACATGAAGAAGGGCGTCTTCGACCGCTTCCGGAGTCTTCCCATCGGGCGGACGGCTCCGCTGCTCGGCTCGCTCCTCGCCGACGTCGTACGCTACGCGGCCGCTGTGACGATCCTGTTCGGAATCGGCTATCTCCTGGGTTTCCGGGTGCAGACCGGCCTACCGTCCGCCCTGGCCGCGGCGACGCTGGCCATCACGTTCGGTTTCTGCCTGAGCTGGTCGACGGTACTGCTCGCGGCCCTCGCGAAGGACGAAAGCGTCGTGCTCGCCTTCAGCTTCATCGCGTTCCTGCCCCTGCAGCTGGGCACCAGCCTCGCTGCGCCGACCGACACACTTCCCGGCTGGCTGCGCGCCTGGGCGAACGTCAACCCGGTCACCCAGGTGATGGACGCCAGTCGAACACTGCTGATCGGCACGCCCACCGGCAACTCGCTCGTATTCTCGCTCGCCTGGTCGGCTGCCCTGCTGGTGATCTTCTGCCCACTGGCCGTCCTGGCGTACCGCAGGAGGCAGTAAGCGCCTACCCGACAGCCCATGAACCAGACCCGGACGGGGGCGGGCAACGGGGCATTGCGCAGGCACCGCTCAGGTGCTCGCCACCGGATGCCATGGATCGATGAGGTTGATCCCCGTATGGACGAAGTCCTTGGTGTTGCGGGTGGCGAGATCGGCGGCGTGGCTGCGGCAGATCGCCGCGATCTGGGCGTCAGCCATGCTGATGCTCATGCCTCGCCGTTCGTGGTCCACGACGATGTCCGCGTAGTGGGCCGCGGCCTCGTCGTCGAACGGCAGGATCCGTCCGGCGAAGTCCTCCTCGATGGTCAGCCGTACCCGATTCATCAGGTCGGCTCTGCGTTGTCCGTCTGGAAGGCGGGCAGCCCCGTAGCGCAGCTCCGCCGCGGTCACCGCGGTCAGGTGGATCTCATCGACGGGCTGTTCGTCGATCCACGCCAGGACAGCTCGATCGGCGCGGGGACGCATCAGTTCGGAGATGACGTTGGTGTCGAGCACGATCATTGTGCGAGATCCGCCGCCCTCGGCCGCTCCACGCGTGGCGGTATCGCGAGAGCGACATCATCGAGGTCGGCGAAGCGCTGCTGGATCCGGCTGCCCAGCCCACGCCCCGAGGTCGGCCCCGTCAGCGCAGCCCGGAGAATGGCCCGAGCCTCTGCCTCCATGGATCGACCGTGGTGCGCCGCGCGTATCCGCAGGCGGGCCTTGAGAGCCTCATCCAATCCCCTGATCGTCAGCGTCGCCATGCTGGATCACCTCCGTCGAAAGCAATGCTAGCACTGCAGTCACGCAAGCGAGGGCTGGCGGTAGAAACCACGTTGCAGCCGGGTCGCATCAGGCCGTAGCGTGCTGACCTCGTGCGCAGCCTCGTCGAATCGCTCCTGCCGACGCGGCTCGGATCCCACTTCCGCTGGCTGGTGGCCTCGTCGTGGACGACGAACCTCGGCGACGGCATAGCGATGGCGGCCGGGCCGCTGCTGGTGGCGTCGCTGACCGACGACGCGTTCCTGGTCTCGTTGGCCGCCCTGCTGCAGTGGGCGCCGCCGTTGCTGTTCGGCCTGTACGCCGGGGTGCTGTCCGACCGGCTCGACCGGCGGCGGATGTGATGGCCGCCAACGCGGTGCGCACCGTGGTGCTGGCGCTGCTCGTCGTCGCGATCGCCGTCGACGAGATCTCGGTGATCACGGCGCTGCTGGCCCTCGGACTGCTGGCCACCGCCGAGGTCTTCGCCGACAACACCTCGGCGACACTCGCGCCGATGCTCGTGCACCGCGACGACCTCGCGCTGGCCAACTCCCGCATCCAGGCCGGTTTCATCACGCTCAACCAACTCGCCGGCCCGCCGATCGGAGCGGCGCTGTTCGCCGCCGGCATGGCGCTGCCGTTCGCCGCCGAGGCGGTCCTGGTCGCGGCCGGCATCATGCTGGTGTCACGGGTGGTGCTGCCGGCACACGGCCGGGACCAGTCCGGTCAGTCGTCGATCCGGCGGGACATCGCCGAGGCCTTCCGCTGGACCGTGCGCCACACGGCGGTCCGCACGCTCCTGCTGACCATCCTGATCTTCAACGTCACGTTCGGCGCGGCGTGGGCGGTGCTGGTGCTCTACGCGCAGCAGCGCCTTGACCTGGGCCCCGTCGGATTCGGCCTGCTCACCACGGTCTCGGCGGTCGGCGGCCTGCTCGGCACCGGGATGTACGGATGGATCACCGGACGGGTGAGCCTGGGCAACATCATGCGCATCGGCTTGATGATCGAAACACTCACCCACCTCGCCCTCGCGCTCACCACCTCGGCGTGGGTGGCCTCGGTGATCATGGTCATCTTCGGCGCCCACGCCTTCATCTGGGGGACCACCTCCATCACCATCCGCCAGCGCGCGGTCCCCACCCACCTGCAGGGGCGGGTCAACAGCCTCAACACCATCTGCAGCTTCGGCGGCCTGGTCGTCGGCTCGGCCATCGGCGGCCTGCTCGCCAACCACTACGGCGTCACGGCGCCCTTCTGGTTCGCCTTCGCCGGCTCCGCGCTGTTCGTCGTACTGCTGTGGCGCGAACTGACCCTGGTCGCGCACGCCGACGAGCAGGCCCGACCGGCCACGGCGGCGTCGTCGGCATGAGGGGCGGGCCGCCCCGGTGGGCGTACCCGGATGCGCTCGGTCACAATGGTCCCGGCGCCCCAGCCCGGTGCGCCCCGGGGCCGTAGCCCAACTGGCAGGAGGCAAACGGTTTAGGTCCGTTCCAGTGCGGGTTCGAATCCCGCCGGCCCCACCCGAACTCCATCCTCGCGGTCCGCTGGTCCCGCCGGTAACAACCGATCAGCCGTGCGGTCCGCTCCCGTCGGGTCAATCGATAGCGCGGCGGATCAGGTGCCGCGGCGCG
>VSCG01000034.1:0-24653 GCA_047459115.1 Micromonosporaceae bacterium | reverse complement strand
TCGGCGCCGATGTCGACCAGGCGGCCCAGGAACGCCTGCTTGCGCTCCAGCCGGCCCTGCCAGCGGCTCATCCCGTGGAACGTGGACCGGGCGAGCTTACGCGACCTGCGTTCCACGAACCGCAGGTGCCGGGCGAGCGGCCCGAACTCGGCGTACCCGCCGGGAAGCTGGCCGCGGCCGGCGACCAGCGTGGGCAGCCAGGTGGCGTAGAAGCCGGCGGCGCGCAGCGCGGCCCGCGCCTTGCGCCCGAGCGGGGCGCGCGGGTCGATGATGTCGCCGGCCACGGACAGGTGGGTGTCGACCGCCTCCCGCGCGATGAACAGGTGCATGATCTCGGTCGAGCCCTCGAAGATGCGGTTGATCCGCAGGTCCCGCAGGATCTGCTCGGCCGCGATCGGCCGCTCGCCGCGCGCCGCGAGTGAGTCGGCCGTCTCGTACCCCCGGCCGCCGCGGATCTGGACCAGCTCGTCGGCCACGAGCCAGGCCAGCTCGCTCGCGTACAGCTTCACCAGCGCGGCCTCGATGCGGATGTCGAACCGGTCGTCGTCGGCGAGCCGGCAGCACAGATCCAACATGGACTCCATGCCGTACGTCGACGCGGCGATGAACGCGATCTTCTTGGCCACCGCCTCGTGCTCGCCCACCGGCCGGCCCCACTGCACCCGCTGCGCCGCCCACTCGCGGGCGACCGCCAGGCACCACTTTCCCGCGCCGACACACATCGCCGGCAGCGATAACCGCCCGGTGTTCAGCGTCGTCAGCGCGATCTTCAGGCCCTGGCCCTCGGCGCCGATGACGTTCTCCTTCGGCACGAACACGTCGTGGAAGCGGGTCACGCTGTTCTCTAGGCCGCGCAGCCCGAGGAACGCGTTGCGCCTCTCGATGGTCACGCCGGGTGCGTCGCCGTCCACGACGAACGCGGTGATCCCGCCCCGGTGACCGTCGGACGGTGGCACCTGGGCCATCACCACGAGCAGCGTGGCCACCGTGCCGTTGGTGGCCCACAGCTTCACGCCGTTCAGCCGGTAGCCCGTGCCGTCCTCGGTCGGCGTGGCGGTCGCGGCCAGCCGCGCCGGATCGGAGCCGACGTCGGGCTCGGTGAGCAGGAAGGCGGAGACCTCGCCGGCCGCGAGCCGGGGCAGGAACCGTCGCTTCTGCTCCTCGGTGCCGAACAGCTTCAGCGGCTGCGGCACGCCGATCGACTGGTGCGCCGACAGCAGCGCGCCGATCGACGGGTTCGCCGAGCCGATCAGCGTCAGCGCCTTGCAGTAGTGCAGGTTGGTCAGCCCGAGGCCGCCGTACTCCTGGTCTATCTTCATCCCGAACGCGCCGAGGTCGGCCAGGGCGTGGAAGACCTCGTCCGGGATGCGCGCCTCACGCTCGATCCGCTGACCGTCCACACTGGGCAGGTAGGCGCGCAGTGCCGTGAAGAACTCCTCGGCCCGCGCGCTCACCGCCGGGTCGGGCTCCGGCCAGCCGTCGATGAGATCCAGCCGCAGCCGCCCGAGGAACAGCTCCTTGCCGAAACTCGGCCTGCGCCACTCCCGCTCGCGGGCGGCCTCGCCGACCTGCCGGGCCTGTTCGTAGCTGATCTGCGCGCCGCCGCCGGACGCGGCCTTCTCGGGCGGGCTCTGCGTCGTCGTCATCGCCACCCCCTGACACGGGTACGGGGTCCGCCGGGCGCTGTTCGGACCAGGCTACCCCGTGGTGTTACCCAGCGGTAGCCATCTCATCCATCCGGGTCACCGTCCGATCCGCCGCAGGACCGCCTCGGCGACCACCTCGGGCACCTCGTCCGGCGCCCAGTGGCTGACCCCCGGCAGCGCCACGAACTCGTACTCGCCGGACACCTCGGCCGCGCACGCCTCGGCGGCGACGCGGCCGACGGCGATGTCCGCATCGCCCCACACGTACGTGGTCGGGACGCTGACCGGACCGAGTCCGGCCGCGTCGTCACGGGACATCGCCCGGTACCAGTTCAAAGCCGCGGTGAGCGTCCCCGGGACGAGCATCCGCCGTACGTACGACTCGCCGTCGACCGGGGCGAACAGCCCGCGCAGCGCCGCGGCGTCGTCGCGCAGCAGCACCTGCTCGGCCTTGCCCGCCTGCCGGAACAGGCCGATGTACGCCGAACGCTCCCGCTGGTCCGGGTCGTCGGCGAGCGCGCGGGCGAACGCGTGCGGGTGCGGGACCGAGAGCGCGGTGAGCGTCGCCACCCGCTCCGGGTGGCGCGCGGCCAGGTGCCAGGCGACCAATGCTCCCCAGTCGTGCCCCACGACGTGTGCCGCCCCGGCACCGAGCGCGTCGAGCAGTGCCAGCGCGTCGGCCACGCACTCGGTGATCCGGTACGACTCCACATCAGACGGTCGTGCCCCGGCGCAGTAGCCCCGCTGATCCGGCGCGATCGTGCGCAGCCCGGCCGCGTGCAGCGCCGGCGTCACGCCCGCCCACATGCCGGAGTGCTGCGGGAACCCGTGCAGCAGCAGCACGGGCCCGTCGGCAGGCCCACCGACGCGCACGTCGAAGACCAGGCCCCGGGCGGGCACCCGGACAACCTCGTCGATGGCGCCGTCGCTCCTCACGTCCTCGACCTCCTCACGCCGGCGGTCCCCGGCCGCCCCAGGGCCCCGAGGCTAGCGTGGCCGCTTTGCGGCCGACGTGCTAGCGTCAGGCTCGACAAGTTCAGATTCCGACAGGGGAGCGCACAGCGCTGAGAGTGTGTCGCCGGTCCACCGACGGCACAGACCCTCACACCTGATCTGGGTAATGCCAGCGCAGGGAGTTCGGTCCACACCTCCAGCCGTTGCGCCGCGAGTCCGTCCCGGGTCGCGGCGTGCGTCTTCTCCTGGTTCAGCAGAGCTGGGAGGGCATCATGACCAACCGTTGGCGTACGGTGGACATCGTCGTCGCGTCCGTGATCGGCGTCGCGTTCGGCGTCGTCTTCTGGGCCTGGGGGCTGCTCTACAACGGGCCCGCGGACGCGATCCCGCTGCCCGGCCGAGCCGCGCTCTACGGCGTCTGGCTGGTGCCGGCGGTGCTCGGCGGTCTGGTGATCCGCAAGCCGGGAGCCGCCTTCTACACCGAGACCATCGCCTCGCTGGTCTCCGTCGCGCTCGGCACGTCCTGGGGCTGGACGATCGCCTTGCAGGGCCCGATCGAAGGACTCGGCGCGGAGCTGGTGTTCGCGCTGTTCGCCTACCGCGTCTGGCGGCTGCCGGTCGCCGCGCTCGCCGGCACGCTCGCCGGGATCGTCGCCGCCCTCTACGACAAGATCTACTGGTACCCGACCAATGAGGGCTACGCCTGGGTCCCGTTCGGCATCTCGTACATCGCGGTCACCGCGGTCAGCTCGCTGGTCGTCGCCGGGCTCGGTGGCCACGCGCTGACCCGGGCGCTCGCGCAGACCGGGGTGCTGGACCGGTTCCCGGCCGGCCGGGAACGCACCGCCATCTGACCCCCACCCTTTCGCGTTGATCATGGGATTGGCAGCGCTCGTACCGGCGTGTCGCGCTGCCCACATCATGATCAACCCGCACGGCACATGATCGACCAGGGCTGGCGTGACGGGATCCGGGCATGATCGAACTACGCGGTTTCGGCTGGCGGCACGCCGGACGCCGCGCGTGGGCGGTGCGCGACGTCGACCTGCGCATCGAACGCGGCGAGCGGGTGCTGCTGCTCGGCCCCTCCGGCGCCGGCAAGAGCACCATGCTCGCGGCGCTCGCCGGCCTGCTCGCCGAGGACTCCGGCGAGCAGGCCGGCGAGGCCACCGTGGACGGCCTCGATCCGCGCGCGGCACGCGACCGGGTGGGAATCGTCTTCCAGGACCCGCAGACCCAGCTCGTCATGGCCCGCGTCGGCGACGACGTGGCGTTCGGGCTGGAGAACCGGGGCGTGCCGGGCGCGCAGATCTGGCCCCGGGTGGACGAAGCGCTGACGCGGGTCGGCTTCCCGTACGGTCGGGACCGCCGCACCGACGCGCTCTCCGGCGGCGAGCAGCAGCGGCTGGCGCTCGCGGGAGCCCTCGCGCTGCGGCCCGGCCTGCTGCTGCTCGACGAGCCGACCGCCAACCTGGACCCGGCCGGCGCGGCGCTCGTGCGCGAGACGATCGCGGCGCTGCGGGACGTGACCGTGGTGCTGGTCGAGCACCGGGTCACCGAGGCGCTGCCGTTGGTGGACCGGGTGATCGTGCTGGATCCGGGCGGCGGAGTGCTCGCCGACGGGCCACCGGCGCAGGTGTTCGCCGCGCACGGGACGGCGCTCGCCGCCGAGGGGGTGTGGGTGCCCGACCACCCGGTGACGCCGCGCCGGGCCGCAGGGCCGCCGGGAGAGACCCTGCTGCGTGGCGACCGGCTGGCCTATGCGCCGCGACTGTCGGCCACCGACATCGAGATCCGCGCGGGCGAGGCGACCGCGGTGCTCGGCCCCAACGGCGCCGGGAAGACCACCCTGGCGCTGCTGCTCGGCGGCCTGCTCGCCCCGACCTCGGGCGCGGTGACCGCAAGCCGAGCGCTCGCCGGGCCGGACGCGACGACACCCCCGCACCGCTGGCGCGCCCCGGCCCTGGCCCGCCGGGTCGGCTCGGTGTTCCAGGACCCCGAGCACCAGTTCGTGACCGCGCGGGTGTACGACGAGCTCGCGCTCGGGCCGCGCCGACTGGGTCTCGCCGAGCCGTCCGTGAAGTCTATTGTGGAGGATCTGCTCGACCGGCTGCGCCTCGACCGGCTCGCCGAGGCCAACCCGTACACGCTCTCCGGGGGCGAGCAGCGGCGGCTGAGCGTGGCGACGGCGCTCGCGACCGCGCCCCGCGTGCTGATCCTCGACGAGCCCACGTTCGGCCAGGACCGACGTACCTGGGCCGAACTCGTCGACCTGTTGGCCAAGCTGCGCGACGATGGCTGCGGCATCCTCAGCGTCACCCACGACGCGGACTTCGTGGCCGCCCTCGCCGACCGGACGGTGCGCCTGCCATGACGCCGACCGCGACCCCGACCCCGGCCGTGAACCCGACCGCGACCGCCGCCGCGCCGCTGGCCCGGCGCAACCCGGTAGCCAAGCTCGCCGCCGCGCTGGCCTTCACGGTGGTGCTGCTCGCCTCGCTGGACCCGGTGACGCCCGCGCTGGCGATCGCCGTCGAGCTGGCCGTCGTACCGGCGTTCGGGGTGCGCTACCGCGACCTTGCCCGCCGCTCGTGGCCGGTCCTGGCCGGCGCCACCGGGGTGCTCATGTCGCTGGTCATCTTCGCCGCCGAGCGCAGCGGCCGGGTGCTCGTCGAACTCGGGCCGTTCGACATCACCACGGGTCTGCTCGCGAGCGCGCTGGCGCTGTCGCTGCGGTTGCTCGCCGTGGCGCTGCCGGGAGTGCTCGTGGTCGCCTCGACCGACCCGACCGACCTCGCCGACGCGCTCGTGCAGAACGTCAAGGCCCCGCCGCGGTTCGCGATCGGTGCGCTGGCGGCGCTGCGCCTGCTGCCGCTCCTGCGCGAGGAGTGGCAGATGCTGAGCCTGGCGCGGCGGGCCCGAGGCGTGGACGCGGGCCGCAACCCGGCGGCCCGGCTGCGCCTGTTCGCGTCGACCGCGTTCGCGCTGCTGGTCGGCGCGATCCGCCGGGGCACCCGGCTCGCCACCGCGATGGACGCCCGCGGCTTCGACTCCGGCGTCCGCCGTACCTCCGCCCGCGTGCAGCGCTTCGGCCCGGCGGACGTGGCACTGGTCGTCGCAGCGACCGCCCTGGCGGCCGCCGTGCTCGGGGCGAGCATCGCGCTCGGCACCTACCGCTCCCTGCTCTGACTCCCCCGGGAATTTTCAGGAAGCGCCGACCTCGTCTCCGGTCGCGACGTCCCCAGTGGCGACTCCCCGGCCCGTGCTGAGCAGGGTCAGGCGGCGGAGGGCGCCACGGGGTGCGGAGCGACGCCACCGAAGCGCCGGTTACGTTGCGCGAAGATCTCGCAGGCGTGCCACAGGTGGCGGCGGTCGAAGTCAGGCCAGAGCGTGTCGAGGCTGACGAACTCGGCGTACGCCGCCTGCCACAGCATGAAGTTCGACAGCCGCTGCTCGCCGGAGGAGCGCACGACGAGGTCGACGTCGGGCAGGTCGGGCAGGTAGAGGTAGCGCCGGAACGTGCGCTCGTTCACCTTCTCCGGGCGCAGCCGACCTGCGGCCACGTCCCGCGCGAGCGCCGCCGCCGCGTCGGCGATCTCGGCCCGCCCGCCGTAGTTGACGCACATGGTGAGCGTCAGCACCGTGTTGTCGCGGGTCAGCTCCTCGGCCACCCGCAACTCGCGGATCACGCTGGGCCACAGCTTCGGGGTGCGGCCGGCCCAGCGGACCCGGACGCCCATGGCGTTCATCTCATCGCGCCGGCGGCGGATCGTGTCGCGGTTGAAGCCCATGAGGAAGCGCACCTCGTCCGGCGGCCGCTTCCAGTTCTCGGTGGAGAACGCCCAGGCCGACAGGTGCTTGATGCCCAGCTCGATCGCGCCCTCGACCACGTCGAAGAGGGCGTGCTCGCCCGCCTCGTGCCCCTTCGTCCGGGGCAGCCCGCGCTGCTGCGCCCACCGCCCGTTGCCGTCCATGATCACAGCCACGTGGTTCGGCACCGCGGCGGGCGGCAGCGTCGGCGGCCGGGTGCCCGAGGGATGCGGCGCCGGCGGTCGCACGTGGCGCGGCGAGGATCTGCCGAGGCTACGGGTCACGCGAAGCTCCCTGGGTGGTCGTGCGGGTTGGCTAGCTGCGATCAACCAGTGGCAGCGAGCGTAGCGCCCGCTCCAGGTGCCACTGCAGGTGCGCCGCGACCAGCCCGCTGCACTCGCGCCGGGCCGGCGGCTCGGCGGCGTCCGCGACGCGCCAGTCGCCGCCGGCGAGTGCGGCCATCAGGTCCAGCGTGGCCGGGCTGGGGTGGGCGGCGCCCGGCGGGCGGCAGTCCGGGCAGACGCTGCCGCCGGCGGGGACCGAGAAGGCCCGGTGCGGCCCAGGGGTGCCGCACACCGCGCACGCGGTCAGCGCCGGGGCCCAGCCGGCGATGCCCATGGCCCGCAGCAGGTACGCGTCGAGCACGAGCGTCGCGGGGCGCTCGGCGGCGGCCAGGGCGCGCAGGGCGCCGAGGGTGAGCAGGAACAGCCGCAGCGCGGGCTCCTCCTCGACCGGGGTGAGCCGCTCGGCTGTCTCGGCGACCGCGCTGGCGGCCGTATAGCGGGGATAGTCGTCGATGAACCGCTTGCCGAACAGGTCGATGGCCTCGACCTGGGAGATCGTGTGCAGCGACCGACTGTGCTGCCCGGCCATGGCCAGCTGCAGGTCCACGTGGCCGAAGGGCTCGAGCCGGGCGCCGAAGCGCGACGTGGTACGCCGTACGCCCTTGGCCACCGCCCGCACCCGCCCATGCCGCCGGCTGAGCAGGGTGATGATGCGGTCCGACTCGCCGATCTTCTGCACGCGCAGGACCACGGCGTCGTCGCGCCGCAGTCGGCGTCGGTACCCGGGCACCTGCCCATTCTCCCCGAACCGCCGCTCGGATTCGGCCGTGGGTGCTTTGCGGGGGCGAGCGGGGACGACTGGGGTGGCGGCGGGGCGGCGGGCGGCCGGCCGACGGGACAGCCGCACAACCCGGGTTAGCCAGCACCCAATTGAGGATAATATGCCGGATGTGTCCAGCCGCTGGCCGGCGAGCCGACTCCTCCTCGCCGTGACGGTAGCCGCCCTGACGGCCACCGCGGCGCTCACCGGCTGCAAACCGCGAGGCGGCACGTTCGAGGACAGCGCCACCGAACCGGTGCGCATCACCGAGATCAGGATCGATGGCGGCAAGGGCAACGTCATCGTACAGCCAGGCGACCGCAACAAGGTGGAGATCCACCGGAAGGTGACCTTCCGGGGCGAGCGCCCCGAAGGGCGCAGCCACGCCATCGAGGGCTCGGTACTGCGCCTGCGCACCACGTGCGAGAAGCGCACCTGCGACATCTCCTACGACGTACGGGCGCCGCGGGGGGTACGCATCGCGGGCGAGAACCAGACCGGCGACCTGCGCGTCACCGGGGTATCCACGGTGACCTTCAAGCTGGAGTCGGGCGACATCGCGATCCGCGACGCCTCCGCCGCAGTGGACGTCCGCACCGACTCCGGCGAGATCGAACTGGTCGACGCCCGGGGGCCGGCGACCCTGCGCGCCAGGTCCGGCGACGTCCGGGCGCTCGGGGTGCGGGGGCCGGCGCTAACCGCCGAGACATCCTCGGGTCACCTGCAGCTCGAGTTGACCAAGGCCGCCGACGTGCGCGCGAAGACGTCCAACGGGGACATCAGGCTGGTCGTGCCGCCCGACGACTACCAGGTCCACGCCACCGCGAGGTCGGGCAAGGTCGACGTGCGCATCGCCACCAATCCCGAGGGCCGGCGCAAGCTGAACGTGGAAACCCGCGACGGCGACATCGTGGTGGATCCGCGCTGAACCCACACCCGAGCCCCGCTCAGCCGGTCCCGCTCGCCACCCGCTCGCTGGCGAGGCTCACCAACTGCTCGGCCTCCGCCGGATCGGCGAGCGCGGCGCCGACGGCGACCATGCGTGCGCCGGCCGCGAGGAACGCGGCCGCGTTGTGCGCCGAGATCCCGCCGATCGCCACGTACGAGAGGTCCGGGAACGGCTCACGCATCGCGGAGAACCAGGCCGGTCCGAGCGAGGCGGCCGGGAAAGCCTTCACCCAGCCACACCCCGCCGCCCGGGCCCGCTGCACCTCGGTGGCGGTAGCGACGCCGGGCAGGTGTGGCATGTCCCCGGCGAGACTGGCGGCGAGCACGTCGAGGTCGAGCCCGGGCGCGACGGTGTAGCGGGCCCCCGCCTCCGTGGCCACCCACACCTGCTCGACCGAGACGACCGTGCCCGCGCCCACGCACATGCCACGCTCGGTGGCGGCCCGCGCCGCCGCGACGAGCGAGGGCACCTGGTCGCGGTCCCCGATCGGCACCTCGACGACCTCGATGCCGAGATCCCAGGCGCGCGTGGCGAGCTCGACGGTCTGGGCCGGGGGACAGCCGCGCAGCACAGCCATGACCCGGTGCCCGCCGAACATGTCGTCGAACGTGCTCACCGGCGTCCTCCTCCCGACCCGACAACCTCCCTACCCCGCCCGCGTGCCCTCAACCGGGGCCCTCAGGTCGGCCATCGGCGCCGCGCCTGGCCGGTACGGCGCGGCCCCGGCGCGGCCCGGTCCGGCTCGCGCGGCTCGCCGGGCGGGCCGCGCCGATCCTCGGGCGCCCGGGGTGCGGGGATCCACCGGGGCAGCGCGACGGAGCGGCGGCGTGCGGCGATGTCCTCAATCCAGCCGAACAGGACCACGGTCAGCGTGACCCCTGCCGTGACCGTGAGGAGACGCAGCGCGATCCCGGCGATGTCGGCCCCCCAGTACCCCAGCGGACGCAGGAGCGCGCGGAGCCCGATGACGACCGGCATGTGCCACAGGTAGATCGTGACCGCCCGGCTGTTGAGCAGCGTGACCACACTGCCGAGGCGCGGCAGGCGGTCGACCCACGCCGCCGACGCCGGGGCGAGGCCGAGCACGAGCAGCACGAACGCCGTGGACCACAGACCGTTGCCGAGGCGGATGTCGTTGAGGTCGTAGCCGCGAGGGCCGGGGTGCGTCAGGAACCAGGCAGCGCCGAGCGTGGCCGACACCGCGACGAGACCGAACAGCAGTCGGCGGGGCATGCGCCGCAGCATCCCGTCGTGGTGCGCGAAGCCGAGCAGCCAACACCCGAAGTACAGCGCGAACTCCCGCATCACGGTGTTCGCGGGCAGCCCAAACTCGATCGCTACCAGCAGCACCATTGGCGTCAGGACCGCCACCACCGGCAGTCGGCGGAACAGCGGCAGCGCGATCGGCGAGACGAGCACGAACCAGAGGTAGTCGCGCAGGTACCAGATCACGCTCAACGCCAGGGCACCCCACCCGTTGGCGGGCGGGTCAGCCAGCGGCAACCCCCACAGCAGCACTCGCCAGTCCAGTTTCAGGCCGGTGACGAGCATCGCCGGGACGAACAGCGCGGCCATGAGCCACAGCGGCGGAAGCAGCCGGCGCAACCGACGGACGACCGCCCGCGTGCCGTAGCGGTCCAACGAGGCGGCGGTGAGTGACCCGGCCAACGCGAACATCGTCGCCATGGCCGGGAACACGATCGTGAGCACGGCCCACTCGGTTGTGTGGTACACCACGACGCGGGTGACGGCCGCGGCGCGCACCAGGTCGAGGTACCGGTTCCGTTGCCGGGCAGTGGCTCGGCCGGCTCCTTCTCGTGTCGCTAGGGTCTCTCGTGTCGCGGAAGTCAAGGCACGGGCAGATCCTGTGAGACGGCGGGGTGCTACAGCCGCTCGCCCACGCTGTGGCAAACGACCGGTCCGAGCGACTGTACCCCTTTTTTCGGAAGGGCAGCTCTTCAGAAGCCCAGCTTGCGCAGCTGCTTGGGGTCGCGCTGCCAGTCCTTGGCGACCCGCACGTGCAGGTCCAGGTAGACGCGGGTGCCGAGCAGCGCCTCGATCTCCTGCCGCGCGCGGGTGCCCACGTCGCGCAGCCGACTGCCGCGGGCGCCGATCACGATCGCCTTCTGGCTCGGTCGCTCCACGTACACGTCCGCGTAGATCTTGGTAAGTCGGCCGTCCTCGGACGGGATCATCTCCTCGACCACCACCGCGATCGAGTGCGGCAGCTCCTCGCGTACGCCCTCCAGCGCCGCCTCGCGGATCAGCTCCGCGACGAGCACCTGCTCCGGCTCGTCGGTGAGCATGTCGTCCGGGTAGAGCTGCGGGGACTCGGGCAGGTACCGGGCCATCACGTCGACCAGCGTGGGCAGGTTGTCCCCGGTGACCGCGCTGACCGGCACCACCTCGGCGAAGTCGCCGAGTTCGGCGACCGCGACCAGCTGGCGGGCGAGCCGTCCCCGGTCGACCAGGTCGATCTTCGTGACGACCGCCAGCACGGTCGCCCGCAGCCCGGCCACTTCCCCGGCGATGAACCGGTCCCCCCGCCCGATCTCCTCGTCAGCCGGGATGCACAGGCCGATCACGTCGACCTCGCTCCACGTCGAGCGGACCAGGTCGTTCAGCCGCTCCCCGAGCAGCGTGCGCGGGCGGTGCAGGCCCGGTGTGTCGACGAGCACGAGCTGGGCGTCGGGCCGGTGCACCACGCCGCGGATGACGTGCCGGGTGGTCTGCGGCTTGCTCGACGTGATCGCGATCTTCTGGCCGACGATCGCGTTGACCAGGGTGGACTTGCCCGCGTTCGGCCGCCCCACGAAGCAGCCGAAGCCAGCGCGGTACCCAGGCTTCACTCGACCACCGTGCGAAGCAGCGTGCCGTCCGGCGCGGCCAGGTGCACCGGCGCGTCACCGGCCAGGTCGCGCACGGCCGCGTACCCCGCGCTATCCAACGTGGACGCCTCGGTCACCACCACGGCGGCCTCCAGCTTGCTCGCGCCGGCGGACACGGCCAGCGCCACCGCCAGTTGCAGCGCGGTCAGCGACAGCGACGGCAGCGCCACGCTGGCGCCGACGTACGTGCGGCCGTCGCCGTCGCGCACCGCCGCCCCCTCGATCGCCCCGACCCGGGCCCGCGCCGAGCGGGCGAGGACCACCAGCTTGGCGTCCTCGGGGTCCAGGGCGACGTCGGCCGGGACCCCGTCCCGGCTGCTCGACGCGGTGGAATCAGACATCGGTCAACAGCCTCTCCTCGTGCGGTTCGGAGACCTCGGAGCTGGCGCGGCGCACCAGCACGGTGTCGATGCGGTTGCGCCGGCCGGTCGTCCCCTCGGCCGTCAACTCCAGCCCGCGGACCGTGGTCGTGGCACCCGGGATCGGCACCCGGCCCAGGGCCTGGGCGAGCAGCCCGGCCACGGTCTCCACGTCGTCGGTGGCCAGATCCACGTCGAACAGTTCCCCGAGGTCCTCGATGGGCAGCCGGGCGGTCACCCGCACCGCCCCGTCGGGCAGGCGCTCCACCGGCGGCCGCTCCACGTCGTACTCGTCGCGGATCTCCCCGACGATCTCCTCGAGGATGTCCTCGATGGTGACCAGGCCGGCGGTGCCGCCGTACTCGTCGACCACGATCGCCAGGTGGGTGCGGGCCGCCTGCATCTCCGACAGCAGGTCGTCGACCATCTTCGACTCGGGCACGAACGTCGCGCTGCGCATGACCTCCCGCACCGGACGGTCCTGGGCGGCGCCGCCCTGCGACAGGCGGACCAGATCCTTGAGGTAGAGCACGCCCAGCACGTCGTCGACGTTCTCTCCGATCACCGGGATACGCGAGAACCCGGAGCGCAGGGCGAGCTGCAGCCCCTGGCGCACGGTCTTGTCCGCCTCGATCCAGACCATCTCGGTGCGCGGCACCATCACCTCGCGCGCGATGGTGTCGCCCAACTGGAAGACCGAGTGGATCATCTGGCGCTCGCCGTGCTCGACCACGCCGGACTGCTCGGCCAGGTCGACCAGCTCCCGCAGCTCGACCTGCGTGGCGAACGGCCCCTCCCGCATCCCCTTGCCCGGGGTCACCGCGTTGCCGATGAGGACGAGCAGGGACGCCAGCGGGTTGAGTACCCGGCCGAGTCGGCGGACCAACGGCGCGGTGAGCCGCCCCACCTCGTACGGATGCTGCCGGCCGATCGTGCGCGGACCCACGCCGACGACGACGAACGAGATGACGGTCATCGCCCCTGCGGTGACCAGCGCCGCCACCCAGGGCGAGGCGAACGTGTCGACGGCGACCAGCGCGACCAGCGTCGTCGCGGTCAGCTCGCACATCAGCCGCAGGATCATGAGCAGGTTGAGGTGGCGTACCACGTCGGCGGCGACCGCCTGCAGCGCCGCCGCCCCACGCACCCCTTCCCGCGCCAGCTCCCCGGCCCGGGCGGCGGACACGGCCGCGAGGGCGGCGTCGGTCATCGCGAAGAAACCGGCGAGTACCACCAGACCGGCGGCCGACAGCAGCAGCGTGGCGTCGGGTAACCCGCTGGCCGGTTGGGCCAAGGCGAACACTAGGACCTCCGCAGCGCCCGCCAGCTGGAGAGCACCCGGTCCTGCAGTCCGAACATCTCCCGCTCCTCCTCCGGCTCGGCGTGGTCGTAGCCGAGCAGGTGAAGCACGCCGTGCACGGTGAGCAGATGCAGCTCGTCCGCGGTCGAGTGCCCGGCCGTGGCGGCCTGCTTGGCCGCCACCTCGGGACACAGCACGATGTCGCCGAGCAGTGCCGGTTCGCCGCCGTTGGGCTCACCCGGGCCGTGGTCCATGGTGTGCTCGTCCATCGGGAAGGCCAGCACGTCTGTGGGCCCCTCGGCGTTCATCCAGCGGTGGTTCAACTCGCTCATGTAGTCGGCGTCCACCAGCAGGATGGACAGCTCGGCGAGCGGATTGACCCCCATCTCGTCGAGGGTGTGCCGCGCCACGGCGAGCACCTCGTCGGTATCGACCTCGATACCCGACTCGTTGGCGATCTCGATGGACAACTATCCCCCCGCTACCACCTATCGGCGCCGGCCGGACCGGTGCGCCCGGCTCGACACCGGATGCACCGACGCCGGTTCCTTGGCCTGTTGCGCCGCGTCCCAGCGCGCGTACGCGTCGACGATGTCGCTGACCAGCCGGTGGCGCACCACGTCGGAGCTGGTGAGCGAGGCGAAGTGCACGTCCTCGACGCCGTCGAGGATCTCGCGGACGACGCGCAGCCCGCTCGTCGTGCCACCGGGCAGGTCGACCTGGGTGACGTCGCCGGTCACCACGATCTTCGAGCCGAAGCCCAGCCGGGTCAGGAACATCTTCATCTGCTCCGGCGTGGTGTTCTGCGCCTCGTCGAGGATGATGAACGCGTCGTTGAGCGTGTTGTGCGTGACCAGGAAGTCGTCGGTGACGTACAGCGAGTCCTCCGCCGCGACCTGGATGCACATCGTCTCCTGCACACCGGCTGGGCGGATCGAGTCGATGAAGCGCATCGGCCGGCCACCCCCATGCTCCTCGTACCGCCGGCGCTTGCGGGACAGGCGGAACGGCGGGATGCCTTCGGGCAGCCGGATCTCCACGACGTAACAGTCGGCACGGTATGGAACCGGGCGGCCGTTCGCCCGGCCAGGCGCACGGCCCTCAGCCTCTCGAACCCGCCACGATGCGACCCCGCCGAGCGACTGGACCAGATAGACGACGTCGTCTCGCAGGCGGGCGGACGTCGTCGTGTACTGCACCCGGCAGGTGCGTCCCGCCTGGAGGACCGGCCCCCCGTCCGTGTCCAGCAACCCTTGCAGGACCGCCAGCCGGACGTCGACGCTGTTGTGCTTGTAGACGTCGGGCACGAATTTCGTGCTCGACGTGCTCCCGGCCAGACCCAGCTCACGGATTGCAACCGTCACCGGGTTCGCAACGATCACCCCGCCACGGTGCCCGTTACTGTGCCGGAGGACGTAGTCGTGGTCGCTCTTGCGGATGAGTTGGATATCGGCGAGCGCATCCTCGATCGCGCGGGCAAGCTCCGGATCCGCCGTGGAAAAACCTGGCGTCGTCCGACACGAGATGGAGCCGTCCCCGAGCAGCAGACCGAGCACGTACGGATCGAGCGGAACCTCCTTCGGCTCCATCTGGACGGGCGCCACGATCGGGAGCTCGTACCGGCGGATGTTGCCGCGCCACTCCTGGCCAATCATCTCCCGCGTCTCGATAGTGCGCCAACGTCCGCGCCGCTTATCCTCCGGCGTGGCGACCGTCCAAAGGTGCTCACCGCAGCAGACGGTGGACGCCCCGTCCTGGGTGGTGACCCGGTAGACCTGCCTGGGCCCTTGCGGATAGATGCCGATCACCGGAGTGGGCTTTCCGTCCGAGCCGATAACCAGGTCGCCGACCCGGAGCGACCCGAACGGCTTGAATCCCTCCGGCGTCAGGACCCGCGCGTCGTACGGCTGCGCGCGGCCGCGCATGTACGCCAGCGGCGCGACCTCGATCGTCCCGTTCTGCATGAGCCGGGGGATCGAGTCCGGGTCGACCATGTCGTGCAGCGCGTCGTAGAGCGGGCGCAGGTACGGGTCGATCTTGTCGTACAGCGTGCCGGGCAGGAAGCCCAGCCGCTCGCCCGCCTCCACCGCGGGGCGGGTGAGGATGATCCGGGTGACCTGCTTGGCCTGCAGCGCCTGGACCGCCTTGGCCATCGCCAGGTAGGTCTTGCCAGTGCCGGCCGGTCCGATGCCGAACACGATGGTGTGCGCGTCGATCGCGTCGACGTACCGCTTCTGCCCGAGCGTCTTGGGCCGGATGGTACGCCCGCGTCGGGACAGGATGTTGAGTGTGAGAACCTCGGCCGGCCGCTCGGTCGTGCCCTCCTCGAGCATGCCCACGGTCCGCCGCACGCTGTCCGCGGTCAGTGTCTCGCCCTTCTCGATCAGTTCCAGCAGTTCGGCGAAGACGCGCTCGGCCAGGGCATTGTCCGCTGCGTCTCCGGTCACGGTGATCTCGTTGCCGCGCACGTGGATGTCGCTCGCGAGCGAACGCTCGACGATCTTGAGCAGCTCATCGCCGGCGCCGAGCAGGCTCACCATCATCCTCGAATCCGGTACGGTGATCTTGCTGACCACCCGCGGACGCTGGGCGTCCGGCTGTGTGGCGGACGCGCTGGGGGGTGGGCTCGTCGTCATGGGTCGGCCACGTGGGCCTTGGGCCTCCTGCTCGTCATCGATCAGTTTGTTGCGGACCTACCAATAGTATCGGCAGGTCAACCCCATGGCTCCCCGGATTTTCCCCGGAGAAACCCGGTCAGCGGGCGACCATCGGGCCGAGCGGGGCGCCGCCGACGACGTGCGCGTGCACGTGGAAGACCTCCTGTCCGCCGTGGGGCCCGGTGTTGAAGATCGTGCGGTAGCCGTCGCCGAGCAGCCCTTCGGCCCTGGCCACCGCCGCGGCGGCCGTCAGCACCTCGCCCGCCAGGCCCGGCTCGGCCTCGGCCAGCGACGCGAGGTCCGGGTAGTGCGCCTTCGGAATGACGAGCACGTGTACGGGCGCCTTGGGCGCAATGTCGCGGAAGGCGAGCGTCGTCGGGGTCTCGTGGACGACGGTCGCGGGGATCTCACCGGCCACGATCCGGCAGAACAGACAGTCCTTCGGGCCGGCTGCGCGGGGTGGTGCCATGTCGTTGCTCACGCCGGCCACAATAGTGCCCGTGGCTGGCCGGCGGGTTCTGGTGACGGGGGGTTCACGCGGCATCGGCCGCGCGGTGGTGCAGGCGTTCGCCGAAGCGGGCGACCGGGTGGCGATCCATCACCGCGACTCCGCCACGCTCGCCGAGAAGCTGCGCGCCGGACTGCCCGGCGGGCCGCACTGCGTGGTCCGCGCCGACATCGCCGACCCGGCGGCGGTGCAGTCCATGGTGGACACGGCCGTGGCGGAGCTCGGCGGGCTGGACGTGCTGGTCAACAACGCCGGCGTCTTCACCCCGCACCCGATCCTCGACACGCCGTACGAGCAGTGGCAACGCGAGTGGCAGCGGACGCTCGCGGTCAACCTGCTGGGCGCCGCGAACACGATCTGGTGCGCGGTGCGTCACATGGGGCCCGGGGGGGCGGATCGTGAACATCTCCTCGCGGGGCACCTTCCGGGGTGAGCCGGACCAGCCGGCCTACGGCGCGAGCAAGGCCGGCCTGAACGCGCTCGGCCAGTCGCTGGCGGTCGCGCTGGCGCCGCAGGGCATCGCGGTCGCCACGGTGGCGCCGGGCTTCGTCGAGACCGACATGACCAGCGAGCACCCCAAGCCGCCACGCGGGGACGCCATCCGGGCGCAGAGCCCGTTCCGCCGGGTGGCCCGGGCCGAGGAGGTGGTCGCGGCCGTCCTCTGGCTCGCCTCGCCCGAGGCCGAATGGGCCTCCGGCGCCATCCTCGACCTCAACGGCGCGTCCTACCTGCGCTCCTGATCCGCGGTACGCGCTCCCGGTTCATCGACCCGGTCGCAGTTTTCTGAATGCCGCGGGGTCGCACGACTCGATCGCCCCGCGACTTTCCGAAACTCGCGGTGTCCCGGGCGTGGGGCGTTGATCGACTCATTTTCCTGGGAAACCGCGCCATCCGGCGGCCCCGGTCACCACGACTTCCTGCAACTCGTGGCCCCCGAGCCCGTCGACGCCGCCATTTCCTGCATCTCGAGATCCGTCAACCCCGCGGGATCAAGGAAATCGAGTGGTTCTTTCAGGCCAGGGGTGCAACAGGCTGGGGACGCTGCGCGGCTGGGACGAGGCGTCACCAGCGGCCGAGCCGGGCGGAGAGTACCGCGAGCGCGGCCACCCCGGCGGTGGACGTGCGCAGCACGGTCGGCCCGAGCCGGACCGGGCGCGCCCCGACGGCCGCGAACTCGTCCAGTTCCTGGTCGGCGATCCCGCCCTCGGGCCCCACCACCAGCGCGATTTCTCCGGTGCCGGGCAGTTCCACGGCGGACAGCGGGGTGGTCGCCGCCTCATGCAGCACCAGCGCGGCGGCCGCAGCCGCGAGCCGGCGCGCCACCTGGGCGGTGGACGCCGTCTCCGCCACGACCGGCAGCCAGGCCCGCCGGGCCTGCTTCGTGGCCTCCCGCGCAGTGGTCACCCAGCGCTCGCGGGACCGCGCGCCGCGCTCCCCGCGCCACAGCACGACCGACCGCGCCGCCGACCAGGGCACGATCTCGTCCACGCCGGCCTCGGTCATCGCCTGCACCGCGAGTTCGCCCCGCTCACCCTTGGCGAGCCCCTGCACCACGACCAGCCGCGGGTCGGGCGGCTGCTCGTACCGCCGCTCGTCGATGCGCAGCGTCAGCGTGCCCCGGCCGACGGCGGTGACCTCGGCGCGGGCCGTGCCGCCTCGGCCGTCGGCGAGCGTCAGCCGCTCCCCGACCCGCAGCCGCTGCACCGCCGAGGCGTGGTGCCCCTCGGGCCCCTCGAGCAGGTACGCGTCGTCGGGCGGCAGTTGCGGCACGAGAAACCGCGGCAGGCTCACGGCAACCTCCACAGGGTCGGGACGGACCGCCTACCCAGGCCGCGGCGAAGCATGCGCCGGCACCCGGCCACGCGCCGGCACGCGGCCCCGGCGCTCACGCGTGCCCGTTGAAGGCGTCACGCATGCGTGAGAAGAAGCCGCCCTGCTTGGTCAACTCGGCCACCTCCTCGCCGCGCATCCGGGCGAAGTCGCGCAGCAGGCGCTCCTGCTCGGCGTCGAGCTTCGTGGGGGTACGGACGTCGAGGTGCACGAACAGGTCACCGCGCCCGGTGCCGCGCAGGTGCGGGACCCCCTTGCCGCGGATGCGCAGGGTGGCGCCGGGCTGGGTGCCGGGGCGCACGTCGACGGTCTCCTCGCCGTCGATCGTCTTGATGGTCAACCGGGTGCCGAGCGCGGCCGCGGTCATCGGCACGGTGACGCGGCAGTGCAGGTCGTCACCCTTGCGGGAGTACACGTCGTGCGGCCGCTCGTGGATCTCCACGTAGAGGTCACCGGGCGGGCCGCCGCCGGGGCCGACCTCGCCCTGCCCGGCCAGCCGGATGCGCATACCGTCCTCGACGCCGGCCGGGATCTTGACGGTGAGCGTGCGCCGGGTGCGTACCCGGCCGTCGCCGCCGCAGGTCGGACAGGGGTGTGGGATGACCGTGCCGTGGCCGCCGCACGCCGCGCAGGGGCGGGACGAGACGACCTGGCCCAGGAAGGTGCGCTGCACGGACTGCACCTCACCCCGGCCGCCGCAGACCTCGCAGGTGGCGGGGTGCGTGCCCGCGGCCGTGCCCGCCCCCGAGCAGGTGCTGCACAGCACCGCGGTGTCGATGGTGATCGGCGCCTCCACGCCGAAGGCGGTCTCCTGCAGGTCCAGGTCGAGCCGCAGGATCGCGTCGGCCCCGGGCCGGGTGCGCGGCCGCGGGCCGCGCGAGGTCGCCGTGCCGAAGAAGGCGTCCATGATGTCCTGGAAGCCCACGAAGGGGCCGCCGGCGGCACCGGGGCCGCCGCCGCCCGCCGGGGCCAGCGGATCCCCACCCAGGTCGACGATCTCGCGTTTGCGCGGGTCCGAGAGGACCTCGTACGCGGCGTTGATCTCCTTGAACCGCTCCTGCGCCTCGGGGTCCGGGTTCACGTCCGGGTGGTACTGGCGGGCGAGCTTGCGGTAGGCCCGCTTGATCTCGTCCGCGGAGGCGTCCCGGCGTACCCCGAGAATCCCGTAGTAGTCCTTGGCCACTGCGTCCTTGCGCCCTCAGCTTCCGGGTCCGGTCAATTCTGTGCGAGCAGGTCGCCGACGTAGCGTGCCACGGCCCGTACGGTGGCGATTGTGCTGGGGTAATCCA
Source organism: Micromonosporaceae bacterium (assembly GCA_047459115.1). GTDB lineage: Bacteria > Actinomycetota > Actinomycetes > Mycobacteriales > Micromonosporaceae > VSCG01. The sequence continues at coordinate 5,359 of VSCG01000034.1, read as the reverse complement.
TTCTGGTGGGCCCGAGCACACCCAGCCCCCCAACCGTACTTCCCGGCCCGTACCCGGTGCTCACCACCGAGGTCGAACGCAGGTCCTCGATCTCGTTCTCGTCGCCGATGCGCACCCGCAGGGTCGACGTGTCCACCTCGCTGAAGAGCTTGAGGATGACCACCTCTTCCTCCAGCGCCTCGAGGATCGGGCTCAGCGAGCCGCGGAAGTCGAACATGCTGCCCCGGGTCAGGTTGGCCGTCCCGGCCAGCGCGATCCGCTCCTCGCCCCGCTCGACGAGCGTCTCCAGCAGGACGGTGGCGAGCGCGGTCATCCCCGGCTTCAGCTCCACCGCGCACTCGTCCACCATGGCCTGCACCACCGGCGGGGTCTCGGTCAGCCGGAGGTTGACCAGCTTCTCGTTGATCAGCTGTCGGAGCTTGCTCACATCGTCGACGGGCATCGCCTTCGGCAGCTCCACGAGCCGCTGCTCGACCCGGCCGGTGTCGGTGATCACCACGAGCAGCAGCCGGGTATCGGAGACCGGCACCAGCTCCAGGTGACGCACGGCCGACCGGGACAGGCTCGGGTACTGCACGATCGCCACCTGCCGGGTCAGCTGGGCGAGCAGCCGGACGGTGCGGTGCACGACGTCGTCGAGATCGACCGCGCCGACGAGGAATCGTTCGATGGCGCGCCGTTCGGCCGCCGAGAGCGGCTTGATCCGGGACAGCCTGTCGACGAACAGCCGGTACCCCCGGTCGGTGGGCACCCGCCCGGCGCTGGTGTGCGGCTGGCGGATGTAGCCCTCCTCCTCCAGCACCGCCATGTCGTTGCGTACGGTCGCCGGCGACACGTTGAGGTGGTGCCGCTCGACGAGCGCCTTGCTGCCGACCGGCTCCTGAGTGGCGACGTAGTCCTCGACGATGGCGCGCAGCACCGCCAGCTTGCGGTCGTCGAGGGGCATGGGTCACCTCCTTCGCGGTCGGTCAAGGTCACCCGGCGAGCGGGCTGGCACTCGGCCGTCTGGAGTGCCAGTCTACGTCCACTTACCGGGGTGCGCGATGATCATCTTTCGGAGCCGGAAGCGGCACGTGATATATGCCGGCTTTCTCGCATTCTGATAGAGGTGTGCCGCCCCGACTGTCCGGGAAAAGTCAGCGTGGTGTCCTGGCGAGCGGTTGTCCGATCGCTTACGGTCGCCCCCATGACCGAAACACCACCCCCGCCGCCCGGCGCTGCGCCCGGGCAGCCTGAGCAGGGCCCCCCTTCGACACCCCCGCCGCCGCCACCGGTCGGCGGCTACCCCGCCGGGCCGGCGATGCCGCCCCCCGGCTACGCGAACGCCGAGGAGAAGACCTGGGCGCTCGTCGCCCACTTCGGTGGCGCCGCCGGCATGCTCTTTCTCGGCGGTTGGCTCGGCTGGGTCGCGCCGCTGATCGCGATTCTCGCCAAGGGCAACCAGTCGCCGACCGTCCGCGCCCACGCGGTGGCCGCGTTCAACTTCCAGCTCCTCTGGTCGATCGTCGGCCTCGTCAGCTGGGCGCTCGTCTGCGTCGTCATCGGCTTCCTCGGCCTGGTGCTGGCGATCGCGATGGGCGTGATCTTCGGCATCGTCGCCGGCATCAAGGCCAACGAGGGCCAGCTCTACCAGTACCCGATGTCCGTGCGCTTCATGAAGTGACGTACGCCGGCGCGATGTGACGGCGGTGCCGGGACGGCGCAAGCGTCCCGGCACCCGCACACCGTCACCCGGGCGCACCGTCGCGCCGGCACCATCACAGCAGCGACCGGACCACCGCGTCGGCGAGCAGGCGGCCGCGGACGGTCAGCACCGCCCGCCCGGCCTCGAACTCCGCCGGCGACAGCAGCCCGTCGGCCAGCGCCTTCTCCGCGCCCGCCCGGCCCGCCCCGTCCAGCGTGTCCAGCGGCAGCCCGTCAGCGAGGCGCAGCCGCAGCATCACCTGTTCGGTGTACCGCTCCTCGGCGGTCAGCACCTCGCGCGCCTGCGCCGGGCTGTGCCCGGCGGCGAGCCGGCCCGCGTACGCCGCGGGATGCTTGACGTTCCACCAGCGGACCCCGCCGACGTGGCTGTGCGCCCCCGGGCCCAGCCCCCACCAGTCGCCGCCCGACCAGTAGAGCAGGTTGTGCCGGCACCGCGCGGCCCGGCCACGCGCCCAGTTCGACACCTCGTACCAGCCGAGGCCCGCCGCCGACAGCGCCGCCTCGGCCGCCAGGTAGCGGTCCGCCGCCACGTCGTCGTCCGGGTACGGCACCTCCCCGCGACGCATCCGGGCCGCGAGCCGCGTGCCGTCCTCCACGATCAGGGCGTACGCGCTGACGTGGTCGACCCCCGCCGCGACCGCGGCCGCCAGCGACGCGTCGAAGTCCTCCGCCGTCTCCCCCGGCGTGCCGTAGATCAGGTCCAGGTTGACGTGCGCGAACCCGGCCTCGCGCGCCTCCTGCGCCGCCGCGACGGCCCGGCCCGGCGAGTGCGTACGGTCGAGCACGGCGAGCACGTGCGGGGCCACCGACTGCATGCCCAGCGAGATCCGGGTGTAGCCGGCGGCGCGCAGCGCGTGCAGCGTGGCCGGGTCGACCGACTCCGGGTTGGCCTCCGTGGTCACCTCCGCGTCGGGCGCGAGCCCCCACGTCCGGTCGATGCTGTCCAGGATGCGCGCCAGGTCGTCGGGGGGCAGCAGGGTCGGCGTGCCGCCGCCGACGAACACGGTGTCGACGCGGGGCGGGGGCGCGTCGGCGAGCACTCGCCGGGCCAGCGCCAACTCGGCGCGCACCGTCTCGACGTACGCCTCGCGCGAGGCGCCGGCGCCGAGCTCGTTCGCGGTGTACGTGTTGAAGTCGCAGTACCCGCAGCGGGTGGCGCAGAAGGGCACGTGGACGTACACCCCGAAGCCGGCGCGGCCCACGGCCTCGAGCGCGCCGGCCGGCAACGCGCCGTCGACGGGCGCGGGTTCGCCGTCGGGGAGCCGCACAAGCTACCTCCTGGTTCCAGACGCCGGTGCGCCGCCTCGCGCTTCGCCCGCGGGCGGCCCGGCCTCTAGTCTGCCCGCATGACCAGCGCATCGGATCGACTCGTACGGGTGGACCGCGCCGGTGGCGTGGCGACCCTCACCCTGGACAGCCCGCACAACCGCAACGCGCTCTCCACGGCCCTGCTGGCCCAGCTCCTCGACGGGCTCACGGCGGCGATCGCGGACCAGACCGTACGGGTGATCGTCCTGACCCACGCCGGCCCGGTCTTCTCCTCCGGGGCCGACCTCGCCGAGACCGCCGCGGCAGTGGGCTCGGGCACCCTGCCGGCCGAGCGTCTCGGCGACGTGCTCGCGGCAGTGGTGGAGTCGCCGAAGCCGGTCGTGGCGCGGGTGGCCGGCCCGGCCCGGGCGGGCGGCATCGGGCTCATCGCCGCGGCCGATCTGGCGGTGTGCACCGAGGACGCCACGTTCGCGTTCTCCGAGGTGCGCATCGGGGTGGTGCCCGCCGTCATCTCGGCGACCGTGCTGCCCCGGCTGAGCCCCCGGGCGGCCGCCGAGCTGTACCTGACCGGATCCACGTTCGACGGCCGGCGGGCGGCGGAGATCGGGCTGGTGACCGAGGCGGTGCCGGGCGACCGGCTGGACGAGACCGTGGACCGGTTCTGCGCGGCGCTGCTGCGTGGCGCGCCGGGCGCGCTGGCCGGGGTGAAGGCGCTGCTGCGCCGGCCGCCCGCGGCCGACCTGCGCGTCGAACTCGCCGAGCTCGGCCGGCTCTCGCTGGAGTACTTCGGTTCCGTCGAGGGCCGGGAAGGGATTGCCGCATTCTGGGAGAAACGGGATCCCTCCTGGGTCTCCTGACCGGCCCACCCCCACGCCTGTGACCCCACGCGTCCGTGATAGGGAAGTACGCTGTTGCGCACTGGTGTGGCGGGAGGTGACGGTGCGTCTTCGGGTGGCGATAACTGTCGTGACGGTGTTCGCGCTGGTCGCCGGCCTCGGGGTGTACCTGCTGCTGCGCGGACGTCATTTCCCCGGCCCCGGGCTCGCCAGGGCGTGCACCGTACAGGCTGAGGGGACGGTTTTCCTCAACGAGCGCCAGATGGCCAACGCGGCCACCATCGCCGCCGTGGGCATCCGTCGTGGCCTGCCCGAACGAGCTGTCGTGGTGGCTCTGGCGACCGCCTTCCAGGAATCGCGGCTGCGCAACCTGCCCGACGGGGACCGGGATTCGATCGGCCTGTTCCAGCAGCGGCCGAGCCAGGGTTGGGGCACCCCGGAGGAGATCCGCGACCCGCGGTACGCCGCGGGCAAGTTCTACAGCGAGCTGGTCAAGGTCGAGGGCTGGGAGAACATGCGGGTCACCGACGCGGCCCAGCGGGTGCAGCGCAGCGCCTTCCCCGAGGCGTACGAGCAGTGGGCCGACGAGTCGGCGGTGCTGACCAAGGCGTTGCTCGGCGACGTCACCGCGGCGGTCGCGTGCACGTACCCGGGCGGCCCACAGGTGTGGGGCGAGGCGGCGGCCAGCGCGCTCGCCCGTGGGCTGCAACTCGACTGGGGCGACCTGATCCCCTCCCCGGACGGGATCACCGGCCTGGCCGAGCTGGCCGGGCTCCCCGGGCTCGCGCTGACCCCGCGCGACACCCGGCAAGGCTGGCAGTACGCGCACTGGCTCGTCTCGCACGCCGCGGCGCACGGCGTGAAACGGGTGCGCTACGACGGTCTGGAGTGGACGGCCAAGGGCGGGGCGTGGACGAAGCTGCCGTCCGGGCAGGAGGCGAGCTCGACGCGGGTCCTCGCCGAGGTCTACACCACCTGACCCAGGCCGCCGGCCGGGTCGGTCCCCTCGGCTCACAATCCCAGACGTTTCCTGGCGTCCCGGATCGCCGATTCCATCGTCGTGAACGCCAGCGGCGGCGGATCGCCGAGCGGGAACCAGGCGTACTCACTGGACTCGACGGGGTCGATGCGGATGGACTGGCCCGGGTCGATGACGGCCAGCCAGTAGCAGTCCAGGACCGGCAGGAGCTCGCCCTGGAACTCGTAGCCGCCGATGTACATGCCGACGAAGTCGCGAAGCGTCACCCGTACGCCCAACTCCTCACGGGCCTCACGCACGGCGGCGTCGGCGGGGTGCTCCCAACCGTCGCAGAACCCGCCAGGCACCTCCCACTGCCCGGCCTTCGGCTCCATCGCCCGCCGCAGGGCCAGGAACCGGTCGCCGTCGGTGACGATGATGCTCGCCGTCGGCCGGGCGTTGACGTACAGCTGGTACGCGCAGCGGGCACAGCCGACCGGCGGTGCGCCGGGCAGCTTTGCGCCGCAGCGGGGACAGAACGTCACCGCTTGACGCCCTTGGGCTCGCCGGCGCCATCCGATGTGGACAGGGC
>VSCG01000033.1:0-25159 GCA_047459115.1 Micromonosporaceae bacterium | reverse complement strand
CCGAACCCACCGGCTACGTGGCACCGTGAGCGCGAGGAGCGAGCGTATGCGAGCCCCGGAGGCGGCGGCATGACCGCGGTCGTCGCTCCACACTGGTCGGCGCATCTCGCGCCCGGCGCCGAGGCCGACCTCGGCCTCGGCGCCACCCTGCCGGGCGCGTGGACCGCGCGGTGGGCCGCCGATCCGGGCGCCGAGGTCATCGCGACTCCGGCCGGGCGGCGGATCACAGCCGCCGAGCTTGAACAGCTCACCGCTGCCGCGGCCGGCCGCTACGCCGCCGCTGGCCTGGCGCCCGGCGACCGCATCATGATGTCGGCCGGCCCGAGCGTCGAGCTCATCGTCGCCTACGTCGCCGCGCTGCGGTACGGGCTAACCGTCGTGCCGGCCAACACCGCGTACACCGCCGTGGAGATGGCGACGATCGCCGCCGACGCGCGTCCGAAGCTCGCCGTGGTCGACGACCTCGGGCGCGCCCCCGGCATCCCGGGCACCACCCCGGACCTGGCCGGGCTGCCGGCCCCCGGGGCGACGGCCGGATCGGTGCCACTGGACCGCGTCGCGCCGACGGACCCGGCGCTGATCGTCTTCACCTCCGGCACCACCGGCCGGCCGAAGGGCGCCGTGCTGACCCACGCGAACCTGCTGGCCAGCGCGCACGCCGTACGGCTGGCGTGGCGCTGGACGCCGGAGGACCGGCTGGCGCTGTCGCTGCCGCTGTTCCACGTCCACGGGCTCGGCGTGGGGCTGCACGGCACGCTGGTCGCCGGCGGCTCGCTGCTGCTCATTCCCCGCTTCGAGCCGGCCGCCATCGCGTCGGCGATCGAGGACGACGCCTGCACGATGTTCTTCGGCGTGCCGACCATGTACCACCGGCTCGCCGAGTCGCCGCACCTCGACGCGCTGCGCAGGCTGCGACTGGCGGTCAGCGGATCGGCGCCGCTGCCGGCCGCCCTGCACGACGCAGTACGCGAGCGCACCGGCCAGCAGATCCTGGAGCGGTACGGCATGACCGAGACGATCATGCTGGTCTCCAACCCGTACGACGGGCCGCGCCGTCCGGGCACGGTCGGCCTGCCGCTGCCCGGGGTGTCGGTGCGCCTGACGCCCCGCGAGGGCGGTGTCGCCGAGATCGAGGTGACCGGGCCGAACGTGTTCGGCGGCTACCTCGACCGGCCGGACGCGACCGCCGAGGCGTTCACCGACGACGGCTGGTTCCGCACCGGCGACCTGGGCGTGCTCGACGACGACGGGTACCTGCGCATCAGCGGCCGGGCCAAGGAGCTCATCATCACCGGCGGGTACAACGTCTATCCGCGGGAGGTCGAGGATGCGCTGCGCGGCCACCCCGGGGTCGCCGACGTGGCGGTCGCCGGCCGGCCGTCGACCGAGTGGGGCGAGATGGTCGTGGCGTACGTGGTGCCTGCCGACGCCGTCGACACCGCGGTGCTGGAGCGTGACCTGACCGAGTGGTGCGCCGAGCGGCTGGCGTCCTACAAGCGGCCGCGCGCCTGGCGCTGGATCGACAGTGTGCCGCGCAACGCGCTCGGCAAGATCCTGCGCCACGAGCTGCCCTGAGCGATCGCGCAGCCAGCGGAAGCGAGCCGGGCCACCGGTTACGCGGCGGCCGTTACCCCCCGCGGCCCGGAGGGGCGAGCTGCGGCCCGAGGGGCGGCCATCCCGAGGACGCGGGCGGCTCCGGTCCTGCGTCGGCGGCGCTCTGGATGCGTCGTCGGGCGATCTTCAAGGCGGCGGTGGCCGGCGGCACGTGGTCGCGTGCCGCGTCGCGCAGGATCCGAGCGAGCGTATGGCGGATGCCGACGACACGGGCGGTGGCCTGCTCGGTGGTTTCGTGGTGCAGTTCGACGGCGGTGGCGTGGATGATGCCGCCGGCGCTGACGACGAAGTCCGGCGCCCACAGGATGCCCCTGTGGTGCAACAGGTCGGCGGTGGCCGGCCCGTCGAGTTGGTTGTTGGCTGGACCGACGATGGCGGCGCAGCGCAACCGCGGGACGCTGGCGGGGGTGAAGACGGCGCCGAGCGCGGCCGGTACGAGCACGTCCACATCGGCGTAGAGGGCGTCGTCGGGGGCCAGCCAGGTCGCGGCGAGCGAGTCGGCCAGTGCGCGCTTGCCGATGTCGATATCGCTTGCGATGAGGTGGGCTCCGGCGGCGGCGAGGTGCCGGGCGATGTGGGCGCCGACCCGGCCGAGACCGAGGATGGCGAAGCGACGGCCCGCCAGCTGCGGTGAGCCAAAGACCGCTTCGCATACTGCGTGCAGGGCGGCCACAACACCGGTGGCCGTGTGACCCGAGGAATCACCGCTGCCCCCGGCCGCCGCCGGCCGGCAGAACACGTACGGGGTGCGTTCGGCGATGGTGGCCATGTCCGTCGGCCCGGTGCCCACGTCGGGGCCCGTGGCGTAAACGCCGCCCAACGAGGCGATCAGGTCTGCAACATCGTGCAGGACAGCCCGGCGCTGCGCGGCGTCGAGCGTGGCGCCGGGCGGGAGAGCGACGACGGTCTTGCCGCCACCGTTGGGCAGGCCCGCCACCGCGCACTTGTCGGTCATCGCCGCCGACAGTCGCAGTGCGTCGGCGAGGGCGTCGGTCCAGTGTGCGTAACGGCTTAGCCGGCACCCGCCGACCGCCTGCCCGAGCGCCGTGGAGTGCACGGCCACGACGACCGGCAGACCGGACCGCGGCCCGCACCGGATGTGGATCTGCTCATGTTCGAGGGGGACGTCAAGGGTGCTGCCGGCAAACGCACCGACTCTGGGACCGTTCACGGCTGGTTCTCCTGGCTGGTTGGCGAGTCCTGGCCGAGCAGCGGGAACCGCTTGGTGAGCGCCGTGATCCGGTTGCGGGGGCCGAACAGCGCGACCGCCACGTACTCCAACTGGTGGTCCGGCGTGGTCGCCAGGTTGTCCAGGTAGGTGGCGTAGTCGCGCGCCCGCCGGGCGACCTCGCTGAAACCGATCGCGATGATGTCCTCACGCGTACATGCCTTGTCATGCAGTTCGCCGAGCTGCGCGGCGTCGGCGACCACCACTGGGACGGGGTGGGTGTTCAGGCCGGCGTGAATGCCGCCCGAGGCGTCCTTGCCGTCGGCGCCGAGCAGGTGTGGCAGGCGCGCGCCCAGGCTCAACCCGAGCACAGCGGTGGCGTTGGCGGTGACGGACGGGGACAGGCCGTCGCGTACCACCATCACGATCTTGGTGTCTAGGCGCATCGATACTCCGTCATATGATCGGGATTTGCGCCAGAGGTTAGCTACTTGAGCAGGCTCATTGACTGATCAACGAACGATATTCGGGACTTGAAGGAAAGCAGCGACTGTGGACGAACTTGATTCGGCGATCCTCCAACATCTGCAGCGTGATGCTCGGCAGACCAACCGCGACCTTGCCCGGACTCTCGGGATCGCTCCCTCCACCTGTCTGGAACGGGTCCGCGCCCTGCGCGCACGGGGTGTGATCACCGGCTACCATGCCGAGGTCAACCTGCCTGCTCTCAATCGGCACGTACAGGCTCTGATCCACGTTCAGGTGCGGCCGCTGAGCCGGCAGGTCATCGAGGGCTTCAAGCAGTATGTCTGTGCCCTGCCCGAGGTGCTGTCCGTCTTCGTGGTCGCCGGTGGGGATGACTTCCTCGTACACGTCGCCGTGCCCAGCATCGACAGCCTGCACGCGTTCCTGATGGACAAGGTCAGCAAGCGACGCGAAATCGTTGGCTTCCGTAGCTCGATCATCTACCAGCACGCCCGCAACCAGGTCATCGCCCCGCTGTAAGGGCTGGGTCGCCGATCACCGTGGCTCGGCGCCGTGGTCACCGCCGTGGTCGTCCGGCTCCGTCAGCATGTTGCAGACGTCGCGCACGCCGGGCGTCTGCCATGCGTGGAAGGCCGCGACCCAGCGGGCGCGCGCCGACTCGAGTTGACCCTCGAGAATGACAACCCGGTTCTGCACCTGCACCCGCACCCGACGAAGGCACGTCCAGGGATCGTCGTAGAGCCGCTGCCTGACCATCCGCGCGAGGCGTTCGTCGTCGCTATCCACGGGTGCCCGGCGCCACACCACCGACAGGTCGAAGTCGTCGGGCATCGGAAACAGCATCAGCACGTCCTCTCCGCGGCTTACCGCTGCGCCAGGGTGGTTGCCACAGTGCGCCTCCCGTTCAGATCGCTTCGCGCTTCCCGGTCAGGTCGCCTCCGGGCATGAGCCTGGGGCAGGGATATGGCGGGTGATCCGCAGACATGTGACTGTTCGGTGACAACGTCCGCGCATCCAGGCGTGAAGCATGCCGGGCTGGGGTCGCCGCCCGACGTCTTCACGTCGGCATGCACCACGCCGAACGGCTGTGGATCGACGGCCCGGTCTCCGGTCAGTGCCGCGAGCTGTAGCGGCCGGTCGGGAGACGGTCGGAGGATTGACGCCCGCGCATCGTACGTGCTGAGGTCTGTGGCGTTCGGGTGGACGGTGGGCGCTGGAGGTGATCGCGATGGCCGCGCCGCGGACCGGCCGGATCGCCGCGGTCGCGGCGGCTGTCCTCGTCCTCGCGGTACCAGCGACGGCGATGCGGGCCGATACCACGACGACGTCGCGGGCGGACCCCACCTGGGTGGCGGCCGACGCAGACCCGAGGTGGGTGCCGCACGGCGCAGCCCCGGGCGGTGCGGCGCCGGCGGCGAGCGGACGGCCGACGGCCAGCCCGAGCCGGGCACCGGCCTCGACCCCTGAGCCCGAGCAGCCCCGGCGAGCGCCGCGGCAGTTGACGGTGGTCGCCTCGGGGGACGTGCTGCTGCATGAGGCGCTGCACCGGCAGGCCCAGCGTGACGCGCGAGCCGCCGGCGTGCGCGGGTACCTCTTCGACCCGATCTTCGCGGCGGTGCGGCCGGTGGTCAGCGAGGCCGACCTGGCCATCTGTCACCTGGAGACGCCGCTCGGCACGCCGGACGGCCCCTTCAGCGGCTACCCCCGGTTCGTCGTGCCGCCGCAGATCGCGGCCACCCTCGCCCGCACCGGCTACGACACGTGCTCGACCGCCTCCAACCACACCATCGACGACGGCGAGAAGGGCGTGTACCGGACCCTCGACGCGCTCGACGCCGCCGGGCTGCGGCACGCGGGCAGCCACCGGTCGGCGACCGAAGCGGCCACCCCGACGATCCTGACCGTGCGCGGGGTCAAGGTTGCGCACCTGTCGTACACGTTCTCGCTGAACGGCCTGCGCCGACCGCCGGACAAGCCGTGGCTGGTCAACGACCTGCGGGCCGACGCGGTGCTGGCGGAGGCGCGGCGGGCCCGCACGGCCGGCGCCCAGATCGTGATCGCCAGCCTGCACTGGGGCACCGAGTACCAGCAGCGGCCCAACTCCATGCAGGTCGACCTGGCCCGCACCCTGCTGGCCTCGCCCGACCTCGACCTCATCCTCGGGCACCACGCGCACGTCGTCCAACCGTTCGAGCGCGTCGGCGACAAGTGGGTCGTGTACGGCATGGGCAACCACGTCGCCTGGCAGCACCAGTCCGACGTCACCCGCGACGGGGTGCTGGCCCGGATGACGTTCCGCGAGGTCGGGCCGGGGCGCTGGCGGGTGGTGCGCGCCGAGGCGCTGCCGACCTGGATGCACCTGGCCAACCCGGCCCGCCTGCTGTACGTACCGGCCGCGCTCGCCGACCCCACGACCAAGCCCCCGGTGCGCAAGGCCTGCCTCGCCGCCCGCAAGCGGATCGCCGCCGCGGTCACCGCTCGTGGCGGACCCGCCGTCGAGATCCCGTGACCCGGTACGCGGCGGGTTAGCTTCATCACCGCCGGTCACGGGACGCCCGTGCCGCTGCCGTACGCTCGGATCATGTCGACGGACGTGAGGTCGCATACCCGGCGCGACACCCTGCTGGTCGAGCTGCGCGAGCTGTTCCTGGCGGAGGGTTTCTCGTCGTTCGGCATCGGCGACCTCGCCGAGCGGCTGCGCTGCTCACGCACCACGCTCTACTCGGTGGCGCCGAGCAAGGAACAGTTGGTCGTCGCGGTGGTGCGCTCCTTCTTCCAGACTGCGGCCGAGCGGATCGAGGCCCGCGTGGCGGCCGCGGACGACCCGCGCGAGCGGCTGCGGATCTACCTGGACTCGGTCGCCGCCGAACTGCGGCCCGTCTCGGAGCGGTTCTTCGCCGATGTCGCGGAGTTCGGTCCGGCCAACGACGTCTACCTGGCGAACACACGGTTCGCCGCGCAGCGTGTCCAGGAGCTGGTGACCGAGGGGGTCGAGGCTGGCGCCCTGCGCCCGGTGCACGCGTCGTTCGTGGGCGCGTGCGTCACGCAGATCATGAACGCCATCCAGCGGGGCGACGTGCAGGCCAGCACCGGGTTGGACGCGGCCGAGGCGTACCGCCACCTCGCGGACCTGATTCTGACCAGCCTGTCGAAGGATTGACCGGCGCGCAGACCCGCGCCGCCCGGGCTCGGGCGGCGCGGTCAGCGCGGGGGCATCCGCAGCGCACCGTCCATCCGGATCACCTCACCGTTCAGGTAGTCGTGCGCGATGATCGCGAGGACGAGTTGGGCGTACTCGTCGGGGCGTGCCAGCCGGCGGGGGAACGGCACACCGGCGGCGAGGTTGGCCCGGAACTCCTCGGAGACCGTCGCCAGCATCGGCGTGTCCACGATGCCCGGGGCGATGGTGTTCACCCGGATCCCGTACTGGGCCAGGTCCCGCGCCGCGGGCAGGGTGAGCGCGACGACCCCGCCCTTTGACGAGGAGTACGCCGCCTGCCCGATCTGCCCCTCGAACGCGGCGACCGACGCCGTGTTGATGATGACCCCGCGCTGGCCGTCCGCGTCGGGCTCGGTGCCGGCGATGGCCTCGGCGGCGAGCGCGAGCACGTTGAACGAGCCGATCAGGTTGACCTGCACCACCCGGGCGTACAGGTCGAGGTCGTGCACCCCCTTGCGGCCGAGGATCCGCATCGACGGCCCGATTCCGGCGCAGTTCACCACGGTGCGCAGCGGAACGTCCACATTGGCCGCAGTCACCGCCGCCCGGACCTGTGCCGGGTCGGTCACGTCGGTCGGGCGATACTCGACGCCGTCGACCCTGGTCGCGTGGTCGATCGCGGCGTCCAGGTCGAGCGCGAAGACCTTGGCGCCCGCCTTGGCCAGGGCGGCGACGGTCGCCGCGCCGAGCCCGGACGCGCCGCCGGTGACGATGGCCGCGGTACCTTCAAGCTGCATGGGGCGTGCCCCTTTCCACGGTGGTGATCTGCGCGGTCGTGCCCCGGGCCAACGCCCGGCCGATGACGATCCGCTGGATCTGATTCGTGCCCTCGAAGACCTGCATTATCTTGGCTTCGCGCAGGTACCGTTCGGCGGGGTGCTCCCGGGTGCAACCCAGCCCACCCAGGACCTGGACGGCGTCCGTGGCGACCTTCATCGCGTTGTCCGTGGCCACCATCTTGGCGATCGCCGCTTCCCGCCCGAAGGGCAGCCCCCGGTCCTTCAACCGCGCCGCGTGCAGGGTGATCGCACGGGAGGTCTGGACGGCCGCCTCCATGTCGGCCAGGAGGAAGGCCAGTCCCTGGTGCTCGATGATGGGCTTGCCGAATGTCTGCCGCTGCCGCGCGTAGTCGACCGCCGCGTCCAACGCGGCCTGCGCGAGCCCGGTGGCCACCGCCGCGATCCCCAGCCGGCCGGCGTCCAGGCCGGCGAGGGCGATGCGCAGCCCTTCGCCCTCTGCGCCGATGCGGTCGCGGGCCGGCACCCGCACCCCTTCGAGCCGGACGGTGGCGGTGGTCGAGGCGGTCAGCCCCATCTTGCGTTCGGGCCGATCCACGCTCAGCCCCGGCGTGCCGGCCGGCACCAGGAAGCACGACACGCCACCGCGGCCTTCCCCGGTCCTGGCCATCACCTGGTAGAAGTCGGCGTGCCCGGCGTGGGTGATCCACGCCTTCGTCCCGGTCAAGACGTACTCGTCGCCGGCGCGGACCGCGCGGGTGGTCATGGCGGCCGGATCCGACCCGGCGTGCGGCTCACTCAGGCAGTACGCGCCGAGCGTCTGGCCGCCGAGCATGTCGGGCAGCCAACGGTCGCGTTGCTCGGCCGTGCCGAAGGTGGCGACCCCGAAGCAGGCGAGGGTGTGCACGCTGACCCCGACGCCGACGCTCGCCCACGCCGTCGCGATCTCCTCGAGGACCTGCAGGTAGACCTCGTAGGGCTGACCGCCACCGCCGTACTCCTCCGGATAGGGCAGTCCCAGCAGACCGGCGGAGCCGATGGTGCGGAACACCTCGCGGGGAAACATCTCCGCCGCCTCGTACCGGTCGACGCGTGGGGCGAGCTCCTTGCGGGCGATGTCGCGGGTGAGCTTGACGAGTTCGGCCCCCTCGGCCGAGGGCAGCACACGGGAGACAGGCATCGGAACCTCCGTACCAGAATGAGTACGATAGTACTGCCGTCAGTACTCGTTCACTAATGGGAGCATTTCGATGGATTCGACTGCCGACGCCGGCGGGGCCGGCGCACCGGAGCGTGCCGGCCCGCTGGCCGGTCTGCGGGTGCTGGAACTCGCCGGGCTGGGCCCCGCGCCGCACGCCGCGATGATGCTCGCCGATCTCGGCGCCGACGTCGTGCGGGTGGAGCGCCCGGGGGCGGCGGCCCTGGCCTTCGGCCCGCCCGAGGCCGACGCGCTGCTGCGTGGGCGGCAGCGCCTCACCGTCGACCTGAAGGACCCTGACGGCCGCGACCTGGTGCTCCGGCTGGCCGCCCGGGCGGACGTGCTCATCGAAGGGTTCCGCCCCGGCGTGCTCGAACGGCTCGGACTCGGCCCGGACGACTGCCTGGCCGTCAACCCCCGCCTGGTCATCGGCCGGGTCACCGGCTGGGGGCAGGACGGCCCGTTGGCCCAGGAGGTGGGCCACGACATCAACTACATCGGACTGACCGGTGCGCTTTTCGCCATGGGGCGCGCGGACGAGACGCCCGCGCCGCCGCTCAACCTCGTCGGCGACTTCGGCGGCGGATCGATGCTGCTCCTGGTGGGGATCCTGGCGGCCCTGTACGAGCGGTCGCGCTCGGGCCGTGGGCAGGTCGTGGACGCCGCGATGGTGGACGGGACGGCGCTGCTCAGCCAGATGACCATGGCGCTGCGGGGGGTTGGCGTGTGGCGCGACGAGCGGCAGAGCAACGTGCTGGACGGCGGCGCCCCGTTCTACGACACGTACCGCTGCGCGGACGGCCGGTTCGTCGCCGTGGGCGCCCTGGAACCCCGCTTCTTCGCGGCGCTGCTCGACGGACTCGGCATCGACCCCGTCGACGTCGGCGCGCAGTACGACCCGGACGGGTGGCCGGAGATGCGGCGGCGCTTCACCGCGGCGTTCGCGACGCGCACCCGCGACGAGTGGTGCGAACGCTTCGCCGGTACCGAAGCCTGCGTCACACCGGTGCTCACCTTCGCCGAGGCCGCCGCGCACCCGCATCTGTCGTCCCGCGGCACGTACGTCGACGCCCACGGCGTGGTCCAGGCCGCGCCCGCGCCCCGGTTCTCCCGCACCGCCACCGGGCCGGTGGCCCCCGTCATGCCTGAGGCGACGCCGGCCGAGATCCTCGACCGGTGGCGACCCGTCGCCTCCTAGCCTGGTCGGGCCTGCCTGCGCGACGGCAGGTCGAGCCTCACTCGTCGTCCAGCAGCGCCCGCAGCAGCACCCGCTCCTCCGCGGGCACGTAGTCGGCGTAGTAGTCGTAGAGGTTGCGGCGGGCGATGCGGGCGGCCGCCGCCCCGTCACCGGCCCGCACGGCGTCGAGCACCTCGGCGTGGTGGCTGATGCTCTCCTCCATCAGCGCGGCCCGGTCGGGCGCGTGCGCGATCTTCTCCGCGATGAGCATCAGCACCACCGAGCGCACCACCCGGTTGCAGACCTGCACCAGCCGGTTCCCACTGGCGCGCGCGACGGCGTCGTGGAACGCGACGTCGGCGCGGCTGAACTCCTCGTAGCCGACCTGCACGGCGGCGCGCATCGCCGCCATCGCCGCGTCCATCTCGGCGAGCTGCTCCTCGGTGCGCAACTGGGCGGCGAGCAGGTTGGCGGTGCCGTCCAGCAGCATCCGGAACTGGATGAGCTCGGTGAGGGTCAGCTCGGACACCCGGGCCAGCGTGGTCATCGACTTCTCCAGCGTGGCCGGGGAGAACGGCAGGATCTCCGCCCCGGCCGGGTCGCCGGCCCGGGAGCGGACCATCCCGTTGCTCTGCAGGACCCGCAGCGCCTCCCGCACGCTCGCGCGGCTGACCGAGAACTGCCGCACCAGGTCCCGCTCCGAGGGCAGCCGGTCGCCCGGGCGCAGGTCGCCGCGCAGGATCGCCTCCTCGATCTGCTGGACGATCCGTTCGTACGCGCGCACGGGCTGGACCGGCTGGAATCGCGGCCGTCGGGCCACTGGCTACCCCTCAATCCCGGACTGCGCGCGAGCGCAGGTGACGCAACGGGGCCATTGTGGTGGTACGCAGGGGATCCAACCAATCATGACGGTCTCCGAATGGTAGCCGCGGAGGAGGTCCCGGCCGGCGCGACTCCCGCGCGCCGGCCGCGACGGGTGACGCGCGGTCAGCGCCTGACGGCGGGTCGGCGTCGCCGCAGCAGGGCTCCCGCCAGCCCGGCCAGCCCGAGCATGGCGAGCAGCCCGTTGGCCAGCAGGGGGCCCGCTTCCCGCGAGGAGGTGCTGGTGAAGGCCAACGCCTGCGGGCCGTCGTCCGTCGTCTCCGTGCCGGATGCCGCCGGGCTCGCCGGCACGCCAGGCGCGGCGGCCGACGAGCCGCCGACCGGCGGTGTGCCGGCGGAGATCTTCGCCGCGGCGGCGGCCAGCGACTCGGCCGTCACCTCCGGCGCCTCGCCACGCTTCTCGGCCGGAAGCGGGGCCAGCTTCTTGCACGCCGAGGGGTACCGGTCGCAGTAGCTCTGGGTTGTGCCGACGGACCGGGCGTTGAGCATGGCGTGCCCGACCGCCCGGGCCAGGGTGTCGGCCGCCGCGTTGAAGATGCGGTTGAGCTGTCCGGCGTCGGCGTTCACCCGCAGCGGGGTACCGGTGCCGGTCGATATGGCGAAGACGGTGTCGCCGTCGCTGAGGGTGTGGATGGGGTTGATCACCCGGGCGAGGCCGTCGTGCGCGTTGCTGGCCATGCGCGCCGCGGCGGCCTTCTCCAGCGGGGCGTTGGTGGCGACCACCGCGATCGTCGTGTTCATCGACTCCTCACCCGCCTGTGCGGCGGCCGCGCCCGGGGGATTGCACTCGTTCTTTTTCGGTGTCGCCAGGCCACGGAACTCGCCGGCCACCTCGTAGCGGGCGGCGAGCAGCGAGCAGTCGCGGGGATCCACAGTGGATCCGACCGAGTTCACCACGACGATGGCGCCGACCACGATGCCGTTCTCCAGGACCATGCTCGCGGTCCCGACGCCGCCCTTCAGGCCACCCGCCCGTGCTCCGGTGCCGCCGCCGACGACGCCCTGCGCGACCGGACCGGGGTTGGCGTTCTCGGCCGCGAGCCAGCCCCACTCCGGGGTGGTGCGCGCCCGGAAGTCGCCGCCACGCCCGAGGTCGTAGATGTCCGCGGCCGGCACGATAGGGGCCACCCCGCCGCCGACCCGTACCCCCTCGCCCCGTTCCTCGAGCCAGCGGATCACACCGTCGGTTGCGGCGAGCCCGTACATGCTGCTGCCCCCGAGCATCACCGCGTTGACGCCCGGGTTGGAGTTGAGCGGATCGAGCAGGTCCGTCTCCTTGGTGGCCGGCGCACCACCCCGCTGGTCCACCCCGGTTACGGACATGCGCGGCGTGTAGACGACGGTGGTGCCGGTCAGGTACGGGGCACGAGTGGACTGGACCTGACCGACGTGGATGCCCGGCACATCGGTGATCGCGTTGTACCGGCCGGGCAGGCCGGGCGTGTCGGCCGCCGCGGCCGGAGCGGCGGTGCCGACCACGACGGTCGAGAACAGCGCGGCAGCGGCGAACAGCGCCGTGGAGCGCGATGCCATGGATGCCATGATTCGCCTCTCTCTGAAGTGGACGTCGGATGTCGCCGGGCCACGTCGTCGGCGCCCGGCCAGCGGCGGGAGCCGAACCGGGTGACTCTTGACCTTTCTCGATAGCGATGGCAGCGTGAGTGCACTGAGGCTACTGGTCAGACCAGTCGTCGTAAAGAGTGCGTAGAACGGAGAAGCGGTCGTGCCGGACATCCGCATCGCCGTCATCCCTGGCGACGGCGTCGGCCCGGAGGTCATCGCAGCAACCCTGCCGGTGCTGCACGCGGCCGCCGCCCGGGCCGGCGCGCGGCTGGACATCCGTGAGTTCGACTGGGGCGGCGAGCGGTACCTGCGCACCGGGCGGGCGATGCCCGCCGACGCGGTCGAGCAGCTGCGCGGTATGCCCGCCGTGCTGTTCGGCGCGGTCGGTCGACCCGACCTGCCGGATCACGAACTGATCTGGGGGTTGATCATCGGGCTGCGCCAACAGCTGGACCTTGCGGTGAACGTGCGCCCGGTGCGTTCGTGGCCGGGCGTGCCGACCGTCCTGCGCAGGCCGGACGGCATCGACCTGGTGATCGTCCGGGAGAACACCGAGGGCGAGTACACCGGGATCGGTGGGCGGGCGCACGCCGGCACCGGCGTCGAACTCGGAGTCGAGGTGGCCGTCCACTCCCGGTCGGCGATCAGCCGGGCCGCGCGGTACGCGTTCGAGCTCGCGCGGGGCAGGCGCGGCCGGGTGAGCCTGGTGACCAAGTCCAACGCGCTGCGCCACGGTTACACGCTGTGGGACTCGGTGGTCGCCGAGGTCGCCGCGCAGCACCCCGACGTGGAGTACGAGACGGTGCTGGTTGACGCCATGGCGGCCCGACTCGTCCAGCGCCCGTACGACCTCGACGTGCTGCTGTGCAGCAACCTGTTCGGCGACATCCTCTCCGACCTCACCGCCGCCCTAGTGGGCGGCATGGGCATGGCTCCCAGCGCAAACCTGCTGCCCGGCGGTGACGTGCCGGCCCTGTTCGAACCGGTGCACGGCTCGGCGCCCGACATCGCCGGGCAGGGGACAGCCAACCCGGTGGCGTGCATGCTGTCCGGGGCTATGCTCCTTGACCACGTTGGGCTGCCGGCCGCCGCCTCGGCGGTGCGTGATGCGGTGGCCACCGCCCTGCGTGACCCGTCCCTGCACACCCCTGACCTCGGTGGCTCTGCCACCACGGAGAAGCTGGCGAAGGCCATCCTCGCCGCCGTGGAAGACAGCCCCGCCACCTGATCACCATTGACTTCTGAATCGTCCTTATCGAGTAGTGAATCGTCCCGACTCGGTACCGGTGCGGACCGGCTCCGCCGGCCGCTTGCCATGAGGAGAAGCGCGTGAAGTTACGGCTCAATCGTCTCGTCGCGGGTGTCGCGACCGCCGCTTTGGCCATCACCGCCGCCGGCTGCTCGTCCGGCTCGGGCGGTGGCTCGACCAGCAGCGAGAACACTCTCGCCGTCGGTTTCGTCGCCGAGCCGGCCAACCTCGACTTCACCACCACGGACGGCGTCGCGATCCCGCAAGCGCTGCTCGTCAACGTGTACGAGGGCCTGGTCAAGCTCGACCAGGACGGCAACATTGTGCCGTTGCTCGCGAAGTCCTGGGAGGTCAGCCCGGACCGGACGACCTACACCTTCCACCTGCAGGACAACGTGACGTTCACCAACGGCAAGAAGTTCACCGCCGACGATGTCGTGTTCAGCATCAACCGGGTCAAGACCGACTGGAAGATCTCGCTGAAGTCGGCGATGGACGTGGTCGCGAACGTGGAGAAGAAGGACGACCTCACGGTCGTGGTCACCCTCAGTAAGCCGAGCAACTCGTGGCTGTACCGGATGACCACGCGCATCGGCGCCATCTTCAGCCGCGACGGCGTCTCCGACCTGGCCAACACACCGGTCGGCACCGGTCCCTACAAGCTGGAGTCGTGGCGGCGCGGCGACTCGATCACCTTTATCCGCAACGAGAACTACTGGGGCACGAAGCCGAAGCTCGACAAGGTCGTGCTGAAGTACTTCAAGGACGCCACGGCGATGAACAACGCGCTGCTGACCGGGGGGATCGACGTGATCTCCACGGTGCAGGCGCCCGAGTCGATCCAGCAGTTCTCCGACGCCGGCAGGTTCGAGGTCGTCGAGGGCACGACGACCGGCGAGGTCGTGCTCTCGTTCAACAACAGCAGGGCGCCGCTGAACGACAAGCGGGTCCGCCAGGCGATCCGCTACGCGCTCGACCACAAGGCGCTGCTGGAGACTGCGTGGGCGGGCCGGGGCCAGCTCATCGGCACCATGGTCCCGCCCAGCGACCCCTGGTACGAGGACCTGACCGGGATGTACCCGCACGACCCGGCGAAGGCCAAGGAGCTCCTCGCGCAGGCCGGCCACGAAAACCTCGCCCTGCGGCTGCGGATCCCGAACCTGCCGTACGCGGTCGCCTCGGCGCAGGTGGTCAAGTCCCAGCTCGCAGAGGTCGGCATCACCGTCGAGATCGAGCCGCTGGAGTTCCCGGCCCGCTGGCTCGACGTGGTCTTCAACCAGGCCGACTACGACATGTCGATCATCAACCACGTCGAGCCCCGGGACATCGCCGCCGTCTTCGGCAACCCCAACTACTACCTGCGCTACGACAACCCGCGGGTGCGTGACCTCTTTGCCACGGCGGACGCGGGCACCGAGGAGGAGCAGGTGGCCGCCATGAAGGAGGCGGCCCGGATCATCGCCGAGGACGCCGCCGCCGACTTCCTCTTCCTCTTCCCGAACCTCATGGTGGCCAAGAAGGGCACGACGGGCCTGCCGAAGAACCTGGTGTCAGAATCGTTCGACCTGACCGTGCTGTCGGCGGCCTAGGACGTGGGCGATGGGTCGTTACCTGCTTGTGCGCGCGGCGGTGCTGGCGGTCAGCACCGCCGTCGCCTCCGTGGTCGTGTTCGCCTTCATGGCGGTGCTCCCCGGCGACCCCGCGGAGATCGCGCTGGGCGTCAACGCCACCCCGGAGGCGGTCGCGGCCAAGCGCGCCGAGTTCGGTACGGACCGGCCCCTGGTCACGCAGTTCCTTGACTGGGTGTCCGGGCTGCCCGCGGCCGACTTCGGTGTCTCGTACGTGACCGGCGACCGGATCGGCCCGCAGATCGTCGACCGGCTGGGGGTCACGTTCTGGCTGGTCCTGTTCGGGATGCTCATCGCGATCGCGGCGGCGGTGCCGCTCGGCACCGCCGCCGCGATCCGGCACCGCAGCATCGGCGGGTTGCTGCTGTCCGGGCTGAGCCAGATCGGCATCGCGATCCCGGCGTTCCTCGCGGGGATCCTGCTGGTCTTCCTGTTCGCCGTCACCTGGCAGGCGCTGCCCTCCGGCGGCTACGCGCCGCTGCTGGAGGATCCCGGCATCTGGCTGCGGCACCTGATCCTGCCCGCCCTGTCGCTCGGCCTGGTCCAGGGCGCGGTGCTCAGCCGGTACGTCCGCTCCGCGGTGCTCGACGTGATGCGCGAGGACTACATCCGCACCGCGCGCGCCAAGGGCATGGGGCTGTACCGGGCACTGTGGCGCCACGGTGCGCGCAACGCGGCGATCCCCGTAGTCACCGTGCTCGGCCTGCAACTGGCCACGCTGCTCATCGGTGCGGTCGTGGTGGAGCGGGTCTTCACCCTGCCGGGCCTGGGCAGCCTGCTGCTCGACGGCGTGGCCAACCGCGACCTGCTGCTCGTGCAGGGCGTCGTGATGGTGCTGGTGGTCGCGGTGCTGGGGATCAACTTCCTGGTCGACGTCCTGTACGCCGTGCTCGACCCCAGGCTGCGAGGTGCCCGGTGACCGCTCTGGACGACATGGCGGCAGCGCACAGGCCCCGCTTCCGGCCACGGGTCAACGCCGGCATGGTCGTCGGCGGCCTGCTGGTCGGCCTGGTGGTGCTGGCCGCGCTCGTGTCGTTCGCCTGGACCCCGCACGACCCCCTGCACGTGGACTCGGAGCAGCGCCTGTTGCCGGCGTTCCGTGCCGACCACGTGCTCGGCACCGACAAGTTCGGGCGGGACGTGCTCAGCCAGTTGATGGTCGGGGCGCGCACCACGCTCTTCGTCGGGATCGTGGCGGTCGGTATCGCCGCCGTGCTCGGCACGCCCCTCGGGATGCTCGCCGGCATGGTCGGCGGCTGGCTGGGTGAGCTCGTCATGCGCGGCAACGACCTGCTCTTCGCGTTCCCGGCGCTGCTGCTCGCGATCATGTTCGGTGCGGTCTTCGGCGCGAGCACGCTCACCGCCATGATCGCGATCGGCATCGCCACGATCCCCGCGTTCGCCCGGGTCGCGCGGGCGCAGACGCTCGGCGTGATGCGTACGGAGTTCGTGCTCGCTGCCCGGGCCGCCGGCCGGTCCCGCTTCGCGATCGCACTGCGCCACGTCCTGCCGAACATCTCCAGCGTCGTGATCGTGCAGGCGTCGGTGTCGTTCGCGATAGCCATCCTCGCGGAGGCCGCGCTGTCGTTCCTCGGCTTCGGCACCCGGCCGCCGACGCCGTCGTGGGGTCGCATGCTCCAGGAGTCCCAGGAGCTGCTGTTCCTGGCGCCCCGGCTCGCGTTCTGGCCCGGCCTGGCGATCGCGCTCGCCGTACTCGGCTTCAACCTGCTCGGCGACGGGCTGCGTGACTGGCTCGACCCCAAACTGCGGGAGCACCGATGAGCACGGCCGCCGACACCCCGCTGGAGGCGAGCACCCCGCAGGCCACGACCCGGGGGGTGAGCGAGGTCCTGACCGTCACCGACCTCGGCATCAGCGTCGGCCCGGTGCCGCTGGTGCAGGACGTGTCCTTCGGCATCGGCGCCGGCGAGCGGGTGGGGCTCATCGGCGAGTCCGGCTCCGGCAAGTCGCTGACCGCGCTGTCGCTGCTGGGCCTGCTTCCCGAGGGCCTGCGCGCGACCGGCTCGGTCCACCTGGCCGGCGTCGCCGACAACCTGCTCGGGCTGCGCGAGCGCAGGTTGGCGGAGATGCGGGGCAGGCTCATCTCGATGGTGTTCCAGGATCCGATGACCGCGCTCAATCCCGTGATGCGCGTCGGCGACCAGGTCGCCGAGGTGATGCTCCTGCACCGCACGCAACCCAGCCGGGGGAGGGCCGCCACCGCGGCCGTCGAGCTGCTCGAGCGGGTGCGGCTTCCCGATCCGACGTCGATCGCCCGCGCGTACCCGCACCAGCTCTCCGGCGGGCAGCGCCAACGGGTCATGCTCGCGATCGCGCTCGCCAACGATCCCGCGCTGCTCATCTGCGACGAGCCCACCACCGCGCTCGACGTCACCGTCCAGGCGCAGATGCTCGACCTCATCGTCGAGCTGACCGCGGAGCGCGGCACCGCGCTCCTGTTCATCACCCACGACCTGGCGGTGGTCGCGTCGGTGTGCCAGCGCGTCCTGGTCATGTACGGCGGGCGGGTCGTCGAGGCCGGCGATGTCTACGACGTCTTCACCGCGCCCCGCCACCCGTACACGCAGGGCCTCGTCGCCGCCTCCGACCTGTCGCTCGTCGACGACCGCGGCCGGCTGCGCACCATCCCGGGAGTCGTGCCCGGGGCCGGGGAGTTCCCCGACGGGTGCGTGTTCCGGACCCGCTGCCCGCGGGCCGCGGCGGAGTGCGAGCGGACGCCTGCCTGGTCCGGTTCGCCCGCCCGGGGGTTCGCCTGCTGGCATCCGGTTGGAGGTGACCAGTGACCGACCCGCCGAAGAACGCCGCGGCCCCGGTGGCGCCGGCGTCGCCGGCAGAGCCGGCGGCGACCGGCGAGACCGCGGACGTGGTCATCGCTGCCCGGGGCGTGGTGCGCCGCTTCCGCCGCCCCCGCCGGTCGCTGCTGCGGCCCGGCCCGGTGGTCGAGGCGCTGCGCGGCGTCGACCTCGACATCCGGTACGGCGAGCGGCTCGGGATCGTCGGCGAGTCCGGCTCCGGCAAGTCCACCCTGATCCGGCTGCTCGCCGGGCTGGACCGACCGACCGCGGGCTCGATCCGGTTCGCCGGCCGGGAGATCACCCGCGCCTCCGAACGCTCCCTGAAGTTCCTGCGGCGCGACCTGCAGATGGTGTTCCAGGACCCGATGGGCTCGCTCGATCCCCGGATGAAGGTGCGCGACATCATCAGCGAGCCGCTGGTGGCGCTCGGCCACCCGGACGCTCGCGGCCGGGTGGCCGAGCTGCTGGACGCTGTCGGGCTGCCCGCCGCCGCGGCCGACCGCTACCCGCACCAGTTCTCGGGCGGGCAGCGGCAGCGGATCTCGATCGCCCGGGCGCTCGCGCCGAGGCCGAAGGTCCTCGTCGCCGACGAGCCGGTCAGCGCCCTCGACGTGTCGGTGCGGGCCCAGATCCTCAACCTGCTGATGGATCTCGTCGAGGACTTCTCCCTCACCCTCGTCTTCGTCTCCCACGACCTGTCCGTGGTGCGCCACCTGTGCGACACGGTCGTGGTGATGCACGACGGCGAGATCGTCGAACGGGGTCCGACCGCGGATGTCTACGACCACCCCACCCACCCGTACACCCGGACACTGCTCGCCGCGGCACCGACGCTCAAGCAGGCGCTCGCCGCGCACCGGGCGCGTGCCGTCTCCGAGGGGCGGCAGGGATGAGCCGCGCACCAGGCGCCGAGGGGCCGCGATGACCGCTTCACCGTCGGCCTCGTCGTCTCGACCGGGCCCCACGAACACGTTGACCGACGTCGCCGGCCTGCGGGTCGGGCACCACCACCGCGTCGGCGGCGGCTGGCTCACCGGCACGACGGTCGTGCTCGCCCCGCCCGACGGGGCCGTCGGTGGCGTGGACGTGCGCGGCGGCGGCCCGGGCACCCGGGAGACCGACCTGCTCGACCCGCGAAACCTGGTCGAACGGGCGCACGCGATTGTGCTCAGCGGCGGCAGCGCCTACGGGCTGGCCGCCGCCACCGGGGTGATGGAACGCCTCGCGGACGCCGGCATCGGGTTTCCGGTCGGCGCCGGGCAGGGACAGGTGGTGCCGATCGTGCCCGGCGCGGTCATCTTCGACCTCGGGCGGGGCGGCGACTTCCGGGCCACCCCGGGCGCGGAGTTCGGCGCCGCCGCCTACGACGCGGCCAGCGACGGGCCGGTGCCGCTCGGCACGGTCGGGGCGGGCGCGGGGGCCGTGGCCGGCGGCCTCAAGGGGGGCGTCGGCTCGGCGAGCGCGGTGCTCGACGACGGGTCCACAGTGGCCGCGCTCGCCGTGGTCAACGCCGTCGGATCGACCGTCGACCCCGGCAGCGGCGAGCTGTACGGCGCCCGTTTCGGCCTTCCCGGTGAGTTCGACGGGCTGCGTGTGCCCGACGAGGCCGAGCGGGCCGCGGCGCTGGCGGCGAGCGAGGTTCTGGCCGCGGCGGCCGGGCGCGGCGCCGGCGAGCCGTTCCACACCACGATCGGGGTGGTCGCTACCGACGTGGCCCTGACGAAAGCGCAGTGCCAGAAGCTCGCCGGGATCGGCCACGACGGCATGGCGCGGGCGATCCGCCCCGTGCACTCGATGTTCGACGGCGACACCGTCTTCGCCCTGGCCACCGGCGAGCGCCCGGGCCCGGATCCGGCGGCCTTCAACGACCTGCTCGCCGCGGCCGCGGACGTGTTCACCAGGGCGGTGGTGCATGGAATGCTCGCGGCGACCGGTGCCGGCGGCTACCGCGCGTACGCCGACGTCTTCCCGAGTGCGGTTCGTGCCTGGAGGCGACCATGAGCCTGTTCGAGATCCCGTCCCCCGCGGGGCTGCCGGTCGGTGCCGGGTGGGTGGCGCCGGCGGCGGTCGCGCCCGTGCGGTTTCCGTACGACGGCTCGCAGGTGGCGGCGGGGCCGGTGGGCGACGTGACGATCGCCAGGGCGGCGCTGGACGCCGCGGTGGGGGTGGCCGATCGGATGGCGTCGCTGCCCTCGCACGTCCGCCGGGCGGCGCTGCTCGGCGCCCGCGACGCCCTGGCCGCGCGACGGGCCGAGTTCGAGCGCCTGCTGGTGCTCGAGACCGGTAAGCCGCTCGTCGACTGCCGCACCGAGGTGTCCCGGACGCTGGTGACGCTCGAGACCGCGGCCGAGGAGGTGGCCCGGCTGCACGGCGAGACCGTGCCGCTGGACCTGCTGCCCTCCGGTGAAGGGCTCATCGGGTTCTGGACCCGCCGGCCGATCGGGGTCGTCGTCGGCATCGCCGGCTTCAACTACCCGCTGCTGCTGGCCACCCACAAGATCGCCCCGGCGGTCGCCGCCGGCTGTCCGGTGGTGTGCAAGCCGGCGCCGCAGACGCCGCTGGCCACACTCTGGCTCGCCCACCTGCTGCGCGAGGCCGGGGCCGTGGTCGGGCTGCCGACCGAGGCGGTTCAGGTGGTCACCGGCGATGCGCGGGTGGGCGAGGCGCTGGTCACGGACCGGCGCATCGGCGCGGTGTCGTTCACCGGATCCGCCGCCGTCGGCCACACCATCGCACGCGCGGCGGCGCCCACCAAGGTGCTGCTCGAGCTCGGCTCCAACGCCGCGCTGGTCGTCGCCGCCGACGCGGACCTGCCGGCCGCGGCCGACGCGGTGGTGCGCGGCGGGTACTACGCCTCCGGCCAGGCCTGTATCTCCGTGCAGCGGGTGCTCGTCGAGGCGGCGGTCGCCGACGAGTTTCTCGGGCTGCTCGCCGACCGCGTGGCGGCGATCCCGGTCGGCGATCCCCGCGAGGAGTCCACCCGGGTCGCGCCGCTGATCGACGCCCGAGCCACCGAACGGGTACGCCGCTGGGTCGACGACGCGGTCGGGCGGGGCGCGCGGCTCGTCGTCGACGGCGCGCGCCCCGACGGCCTCCTCGGTCCGATCGTGCTCGCCGACGTGCCCGACGGCCTCGAGGTGTGGGACGAGGAGGTCTTCGGCCCCGTCGTGTGCGTGCGAACCGTCCCCGACATCGACGCCGCGCTCGACGAGGTGAACAGGTCCCGGTACGGCCTGCACGCCAGCGTCTACACCCGGTCGTTGGCGACCGCGTTCGCGGCGGTGGAGCGGTTGCAGGTGGGCGGGGTCGTGGTGAACGAGGTGCCCGGGTTCCGGGCCGACAACATGCCCTACGGCGGGGTGAAGGATTCCGGGATCGGGCGTGAGGGCCCGCGGTTCGCGGTGGAGGAGCTGACCGTCACCCGGATGGCGATCATCCGTCCGGCCTGACCGGCGGTCAGTTGGGCGGGTCGAACCGGCCGTCGACGGCGGTCCATCCGCCGTCGACGACGAGGCAGCTGCCGGTGACGAAGCTCGCCGCGTCGCTGGCCAGGTAGACCACCGCGCCCGCCATCTCCTCCGGCCGCGCCCAGCGGCCGAGCGCGCTCTTGGCCGCGTACGCCTCGTACCACTCGCGGTTGGCCTTGATCTGCGCGGTGAGTGGGGTCTCCACGACCCCGGGAGCGACGGCGTTGACCCGCACCCCCCTCGGGCCCAGTTCGGCGGCGGCGGTTCGCAGCAGCTGCAGCAGGCCGGCCTTGGTCGCCGCGTAGACGCTCTGCCCGGGCTCGACGGTGAACGCCCGGATCGACGCGAAGCCGATGATGCTGCCCCGGCCGCGGGCGGCCATGCCGGCGCCGAACGCCCGGACCAGGCCGAAGGAGGCGGTGAGGTTGAGCCCGACGACCCGGTCGAACTCCTCCTGGGTGTAGTCCAGCAACCGCTTGCGCACGTTCGTCGCGGGGGTGAAGACGAGGATGTCCACATCGCCCAGCTCCGCGGCGGCCCGGCTCACCGCGGCGGCGTCCAGCACGTCCAACGGGTACGGCGAGCCGCCGGCCAACTCGGCCGTCTGGGCGGCGCTTGGCGCGTCCCGGTCGGCGCAGACGACGTCGGCGCCGTGCGCCGCCAGCGCCCGCGCGCACTCGCGGCCGATGCCGCTGCCGGCCCCCACCACCACGGCGCGTCGCCCGTCGAGCCGGAACAGCTTGTCGTACGCCAGCATGGTCGCCTCCTCATCCTCCACAAAGGTCATCGCGGCCGTCGCCGCCGGGCGACCCTCACCCGCCTCCGTGGACGGCATAGGTGCGCATCGCCGCCGGTGGCCAGGCCGGGCTCACGTCCGGGCCTCGGACCTGTTCGTACCAGTGCGTGGCCCTGAGCACCCCCAGGTCGTCGAAGCGGCGGCCGGCGATCTGCAGACCGATCGGCTTCCCGTCCGCCGTCCAGCCACAGTTGACCGACGCGGCGGGCTGACCGGAGAAGTTGTACGGCGCCGTGAAGGCGATGTGCTCGAGGGCACGCTCGACGTCGTTGGTGGGCGACGGCCACTCCGCCGGGTACGTCACGACCGGCGCGACCGGCGAGAGCACCAGGTCGAAGTCCTTGGTCGCCTGGACCGTGCACTTGGCGATCTCGAGCATCCGGTTGACACAGCGCATCAGGACGACACCCGGGGTGTCCGCGCCGCTGCGGCACCAGTCCGCGATGTACGGGAGGACCCGGCTCTGCTTCTCGTGCGAGAGCTGGCTGAACCACTCCCACCCGCGGACCCGCCAGAACAGGTCGAGGTCGTGCAGCTGGTCCGCGGTGAAGAACGGACCGATCGGTTCGACGACCGCGCCCGCCTGCTCGAACTCCTTGGCCGCGGCCTCGACCGCGGCCCGAACCGGCTCCTGTACCGGCAGGCCGCACCCCGCGTCGAGCAGCAGGGCCACGCGAAGGCCCGCCACGTCGCCGTCGAGCGCGGACCAGTCGATGGCGGCGGGCGGCAGGCTCATGTAGTCGCGGTCGTCGGGCTGCGCCAGGATCCCCATGAACAGGGCGGCGTCGGCCGCGGTCCGGGTGATCGGACCGACCACCCTGCCGTAGTACGGCGGGTCCACCGGCACACGCCCGAAGCTGGGCTTGAGGGAGACCGTGGCAGTCCACGAGGCCGGAAGCCGCAGCGAACCGCCGATGTCGCTGCCCACATGCAGCGGGCCGTAGCCGGCCGCGCACGCGGCGGCGGCGCCCGCGCTCGAGCCGCCCGGGTTCCAGGCGGGATTCCACGGGTTGCGGGTCAGCTGATGGAAGCTCGACAGCCCGGAGGAGAGCATGCCGATGTCGGGCATGGTCGTCTTGCCGAGGATCACGCCCCCGGCTTCGCGGATGCGTGCGGCCGCCGGCCCGTCCTCCTCGGCCGGCACCAGGTCCGAGGCGGCGGTGCCCGCGGGCAAGGGTACGCCGCGGGTGGCGATGTTCTCCTTCACGGTCACGGGGACTCCGTCGATCGCCCCGATGGGTTCCCCCGCGCGCCACCGTGCCTCGCTGGCTCGGGCAGCCTCGGCGGCGGCCTGCGGATCGGGCGCGTAGAGCGCGCCGATCGTGGACTCCACGGAGTGGATTCGTCGCTGGACCGCCGCATGCACCTCGACCGGGGAGAGGACCCGGCGGGAGTACGCCTCGATGAGCTCGACGGCGGTGAGTTCGGTGAGTTCCCTGTCGCTGTTCATGTACCAATCCGCTGGTCGGTCCACCGCTGCCGCTTGATCACGAGCCTGTCACCCCTCGCCCCGGCCGTCAACAGACCAGAAACCGCGCACGGGCGCGTGGCACCCCGGGCCGGGCGGCCACCGATCGACGGACCTCAGGGCGTCACTGGCCGGCATGCGAGGTCGGCGCGGATCCCGGGCGGGGCACCACCCCGCGAGCCATCGATTGTCGTGGCGCACGGCTGCGCACGGTGCCGCCGCGACGTCAGCGGATGATCTGCCGGGCGCCGGCGCGGGCCGCTCGCGCCAGCGCGGCGGCTACGTCCGCGTGCCCGGTGGCGACCAGTCCGGTCGTGACCCGCAGGTGCGCGCCGAGGTCGTCGGTGAGGAAGGCCGATCCGCCGGCCGCGCCGATGCCCTCGCTCGCCAGGCTGATGAGCGCCGCCTGCTCGTCTGCGACCGGGAGCCACAGGTTGATGCCGTCCCCGGCGTCGACGCGTACGCCGTCCTTCTCCAGCGCGGCGCACACCGCCCGCCGCCGCCGGGCGTACTCCCGGCGGGCCTTGGCGACCTGCGCCACCGCCCGTGGGTCGGTGAGCAGGTCGAGCAGCAGGTGCTGCAGCAGCCGGCTGGTCCATGCCTGGCCCACGAGGCGGCGCTCCAGCACCGGGTCCAGGATCGACGCCGGACCGCCCACGGCGGCGATGCGCAGGTCCGGGCCGTGCGACTTGGCGAAGCTTCTGATGTGGACGGTGCGTTCAGGCAGCCAGGTGCCGAGGCTGTGCAGGGCGGCCGTGCAGATGTCGCCGGCGGAGTCGTCCTCGATCACGGTCACCGACGGCGCTTCGGCGAGGACCGTGGCGAGTTCCCGCGCGCGCTGCGCGGACCAGGAGGCTCCGGTGGGGTTCTGCGCGCGCGGCTGCACGACGATCGCCGCCGGGCGGGAGCGCAGCGCCGCGCGCAGCGCCGACGGGATCATGCCCTGCTCGTCGAGCGGGACCCCGACCGCCTGGACGCCGAGTGTGTCGAGCAGGTCGAGCAGCGGTGGGAACGCCGGGTTCTCCACCAGGACCCGGTCGCCAAGCCGCAGCAGCGACGAGGCGAGCTGGTCGATCGCGTCCATCGCGCCGTCGAGGATGGCGAGGCGTTCGGCGGGCCACGACCAGGCCGCTCGCAGCACGGCCTCCAGCTCCGGCAGGACCGGCTCGTCGAGGTAGCTGCTCGGCGCGATCGCGGGCAGGCGGCGCAGCGCCGGGCCGAGGTCGGGCAGCAGCGCCGGGTCCGGCACGCCCGTGGCCAGGTCGAGCGGGAACGAGGCGTGGTGGCGCAGTGCGCTGCGGTAGCGGAGCGGGCCTTTGCCGCGGGGTTGCGCGACGCGGGTGCCCCGCCGGCCGTCGGTCCTGATCGCGCCCGAGCGGGCGAGCAGCTGCCAGGCGGAACTCACCGTCGTGGGGGAGAGGCCCAGACCCGTCGCCACTTCCCGGATGGGCGGCAGCCTGTCGCCGGGCGTGAGCACGCCGTCGCCGATCGCGCGACTCACCGCGGCGGCGAGCCCGCGCGCGGTCGGCTCGGTGAGGCGGGTCGCCACCTCGTTCAGCACGTTTGTAACATAACAAAGTGCCAATTGTGTGGTCAAAGACTGTCACGTAGGCTTCCGGCATGGCCACACGACGCATCTCGCACTGGATCAACGGCGCGGTCACTTTGGGGATGTCGGGGCGTACGGCCC
>VSCG01000032.1:0-25934 GCA_047459115.1 Micromonosporaceae bacterium | reverse complement strand
GCACGTCCTTTCGTTCGCGGCTGCGGGGCTCGCTGTGCTCGCTCCTCGCGCTCACCACTAACCGGTCGAGCAGCGCATCCAGGGTGATCGCCCCGAGCATCCCCTCGGCGGAGTCCACCACCGCGACCAGCGGACTGTGCGTGCGGGCCATCATCGTGGCGATCTCCAGGACCGTGGCGTCCGGGCCGATGACCGGCAGCTCCCGGTGCTCGCGGGGCAGGCAGTCGGCGACCGCGCGCTCACCGAGCGTCCGCAGGAACACGTCGGCGGCGGCCTCGTCCACCACCCCGGCCAGGGTGGGATCCTCCAGGATGTAGCCCGGCACCGCCATACGCAGCACCTCGGTACCGGGCAGGATCGTCAGTGGCCGCCCGTCGTCGTCGAGCACGATCAACCCGGGCAGGTCCGCGCCGGCGAGCAGCCGCGCCGCCTCGATCGCGGGCGTGGTCAACCGTACGGTGGGGAACGCGGCGGCCAGGTCCCGTGCCTTCATGCGGCGTACCTTCTCGACTCGAGACGATCCGACGCCGACCAGGCTTCCCGGCACACCAGGCTGCACGTTACCGACGCCATGATCGATCGGCAAGATCCGGCCTTGACGTGCTCGCCGCGCGGTAAGCGGGCGCATACAGACGCCGACCTCAGGGTACGCGTGAAGACGCCCACCGGCGGGTAGTGGGAGGCCGGGATCCGGGCGGCCCGGTGCGGGGCCGTCCGGGACCGTGGCAGGAGGACGGCTGGGAGGTGCGGTGGCCCGCAGCGTAGAGGACCAGGTCGTTGTCCTGGCCGGCGCCTCCACGGGCATCGGCCGGGAGACCGCGCTGCGGTTCGCGCGGCGCGGATCGCGGGTCGTGCTGGCCGCCCGCAACCGGCAGGCCCTGGACACCCTGGCGGCCGAGGTGGAGCGGGTCGGCGGGGTCCCCCTGGTGGTGCCGACCGACGTCAGCGACCCCGATCAGGTGGCCGACCTGGCCGCGCGCGCGGTGGAGCGCTTCGGCCGCATCGACACCTGGGTCAACCTGGCGGCGGTGTCGACCTACGCCACCGTTGAGCAGTTGGACGTCGCAGAGATCCGCCGGGTCATCGAGGTCAACCTGCTGGGCCAGATCTACGGCATGAAGGCCGCGCTGCCCCGGATGCGCGAAGCCGGCGGCACGATCATCAACGTCTCCTCGGTGCTCGGCCGGCGCGCGGTGGCGCTGCAGGCGGCGTACAGCGCGGCCAAGCACGGGATACTCGCCTTCGGCGAGGCGCTGCGCCTGGAACTGCGCCACGAGCGGGTGCCGGTGCATGTCGTGGACGTGCTGCCCAGCTCCATCAACACCCCGATCTTCGAACACGCCCGCTCCAAGCTCGGCGTCGCGCCCAAGCCGATCCCTCCGGTCTACGAGCCGCGGATCGCCGCCAAGGCGATCGTGGCGGCGGCCGAGCGCCCGGTGCGCCAGGTCTACGTCGGCGGCGCCGGCCGCGCATTGGAGTTCATGCAGCGGATCAGCCCGTCGCTGGCCGACTGGTACCTGCTACGCGTCAGCCGCACCTTCGACAATCAGCGCACCGACCGCCCGGACGACGGGCGGGACAACCTGGACGGCCCGCTCCCGGAGACCGGGCGCGTCACCGGGCAGTTCGGGCAGCGGTCGAAGTCCACCAGCCTCTACACCAGCCTGTTCGGCCTGCACCCCGCACGGGGTCGCGTCGCCACCGGAATCGCGCTCGGCGGTGCCGCCGCGGCGATCCGGTGGCTGGGCCGGCGTCGATGATCCCGGTACGCAACCTGCGGGTCCGCCCCGATCTGCTGTACGTGGCGAGCGGGCGGAGCGCGCTGGTGACCGACGTGCACGGCCGGATCACCGGCGGCAAACACGGGTTCTTCGCCTGGGACACCCGGGTGCTCAGCCGGGAGCGGATCACCGTGGACGGGCGTGAACCCACGATGATCAGCACGGCCGACGTGGGCACGCACGCGCAGTTGTCGTACGCGGAGCTGAATGAGGGTGAGACGCTGCCGTCGCGGGCGGCGTACCTCATGCTGGAGCGCTTCCTCGGCGAAGGACTGCGTACCCGGCTGACCATCCTCAGCTACGCCGACATGCCGCTGACCATGACCGTGGCCGTCGAGGTGGCCGCAGACTTCGCCGATACCGGCGAGGTCGAACGCGGCCAGCGCCGCCAGCACGGGGACGTCGCGGTGACCTGGCGGCCAGAGGAACGGGAACTGCGCCTGGACTACCTGCGCGAGGGCCTGGACCGGTCCGTGGCGGTCCGGATGGTCACCTCGGCACCGGTGCGCCACGCCGACCGCACGCTGGCGTGCGAGGTGACGGTGCCCGCCCGCGGACACGCCGCGGTCGAGCTGCTCGTCGAACCCGTCTTCGACGGGCGGCGGCTGGCCCCGCCGCCGGCCGCGTTCACCGAGCCCGACGACCGGGCGGCCCGCGCTCGCGCCGAACTCGGCCCGGAGTTCGCCCGGCTGGTCAGCACCAACCTCGATGTCGCCGCCGCGTGGCGTGCCGCCGTGCAGGACCTCGCTGGTCTGCCCCTCGGCGAGCCCGCCGGCCCCGCCGCGCCCATCGCCGGCCTGCCCATCTACCAGGAGATCTTCGGCCGCGACACGCTGACCGCGTCGTGGCAGGCGCTGCTGGCCGGACCGACGATGCTGCGCGACAGCCTGCGGCTCAACGCCGTATACCTCGGCACCCGCATCGACGACTGGCGCGACGAGGAGCCGGGCAAGCCGGTGCACGAGGCGCGGTTCGGCCCCACCTCGGTGCTCGGGCTCGACCCGTTCGACGCGTACTACGGTGACTGGGCGACCGCGCCCGACTTCCTGGTCTTCCTCGGCCAGTACCTGGCCTGGACCGGGGACCTCGACACCGTGCGGGAACTGCTGCCGGCGGCGCGGGAGATCTTCGGATGGTACGACCACTACGCCGACCTCGACCGCGACGGCTTCGTCGAGTACCACTGCCGCTCGCCGAACGGGGTGAAGAACCAGGGGTGGAAGGACTCGGACACCGCGGTGGTGGACGAGCACGGGCAGGTGGTGGACAACCCGATCGCCACCAGCGAGCTGCAGGCCTACTGGTACGCGGCGCTGCGCTACGGAGCGCTGGCCTTCGCCGCCTGCGGTGACCGGGCGTTCGCCGCGACCCTCGTCGCCCGGGCCGCCACCCTGCGCCGGCGGTTCCACGAGGCGTTCTGGATGCCCGACCGGGGCTCATACGCGATGGCGCTCGGGCCGGACAAGCGGCAGGTCCGCTCGGTCACGTCCAACGACGGACACCTGCTCGCCACCGGCATCGTCCCGGCCCCCTACGCCCGCGCCGTGGCCCGCCGGCTGCTGGCGCCCGACCTGTTCAGCGGCTGGGGGATCCGCACGCTGTCGGCGGATCACCCGGCCTACAACCCGTTCAGCTACCACCGAGGCAGCGTGTGGCCGGTCGAAGCCGGCACGATCGGGCTGGGCCTGGCCCGCTACGGCTGCTGGGCCGAGCTGCACCGGATCGCGGAGGGTATGTTCGCCGCAGCTGCCCTGTTCGAGGGGTTCCGGCTGCCCGAGGTGCTCAGCGGCCTGCCGCGGGACGAGGCGCATCCGTACCCGGGCGTCTACCCCGATTCATGCTCGCCCCAGGCGTGGTCGTCGAGTTCGGTGATCGCCCTGGTGCAGGCGCTGCTGGCGCTGCGCCCGCTCGCGCCGCTGCGGGCGATCGTCGTCAACCCGCACCTGCCCGAGTGGCTACCGGACCTGACGCTGCAGGGGGTGCGGGTGGGGCGGTCCACGTTCGACCTGACGGTGCGCCGTAGCCGTGGCGGGCGGATCTCGGTGCGTACCCGTGGGGACCGCATCGCGGTCCTGCGTGGACCCACCCTGCGGGCGGTGGCGGCCGCTCCGTTCTAATGACAGGATGTCACCGACCGACGGTAACCGACCGGCTGGGCGTACCTGGCCGGCGGATGGTGCCGGATCCGCGGGACCCCCGGCGGTCCCGTCGTCGGCCCGGGCCGCCGCTGGTGTGGCGGCCACGCTCGCCGCCTTGTCCGCCGGGGTCAGCCTCTACTGGGCGGTCGGCGGCCAGGCCCTACTCGACACGGTGGGGGGCACGGTGGCCGATCTGGGGCGGCGGGGCGGGCCGCAGGCGCACGCCCTGGGGCTGGCTGCCGCGGCGGCCAAGCTCGCCGGCGTGGGGTTGGCTGTGCTGTTGGTGCGTCCGGTCCGTCCGGCGCTCGTGGTCCGGCTCGTCCGTCTGGCGGCCGGGCTCGGAAGTGTGGTGCTCACGCTGTACGGCGGCCTGCTCGTGTTCGTCGGTGGTCTGGTGCTCGCCGGGGTGATCGTTCCCCGCGGCCCGGTGGACCGGCACGCGCTGCGCTGGCACGTGTTCCTGTGGGACCTCTGGTTCCTCGCTTGGGGGCTGGCGCTCGGTCTGGCACTGTGGCTCGTTCGCCGCGGACCGCGCCCCGTCCCGTGACGGTCGGTCGGGGGCGCGGTGAGCCGCGCCCCCGACCGACCCCGCTTTCGCGTCGCCCGATCCCGGCTACGCGTCCTCCCGGCTGGGATTCTCCAGCCGGAAGAAGTTGCTCTGCCGGCCGTTCGTCGTCTGCTCCTGGTAGATGAAGTTCAGCCCGCGCTGGTCGAACGCCTTGAACCACTCGTCCCAGCTCACGTGCCGCAGCCGGCTGCGCGACGGGCCGAGCGGGAAGTCGAAGCGCAGCACAGAGAGCGTGTCCCGCTGCCTGGTCCCTTCGACCGTCGACGGGATCGCCTTGCGCTCCTCGGCCCATTTGCGGATCACGTCGTGGTTCGTGGTGACCAGGGAACGGCCGGGCCGATCCGGCCGGTCCGATGTGGAATTGATCACCTGGGCGTACCGCAGGCTGCGCGAGTTGGCTGGACCGGCCCGGATTCCCCGGCGGCCCTGGCCGCTCGGCGTCGCCTTCCGCCCGGGGCCGCTCGTCTTCTTCGCCTGCGCCGTGGTCTTCCTTGCGCCCGTGGTCTTCCTTGCGCCCGTGGTCTTGCGCGCCGGTGTCGTGGTCTTGCGCGCCTGCGTGGTGGTCTTGCGCCCCGCCGGGGCCTTCTTCGCCGCCCGTCCGGTCGGCTTCTTGATCCCGGACCTGAGCAACGCGGTCACGAGTTCGTGCTTGCGCATCGTGGACTGGCCGGGGATGTTGTGTGCCCGGGCCATGTCGCGTAGCTCCACGACCCGCATGCGACCGAGTTCGCTCTCGTACAGATCCGGGGTGTTCGGTGTCTCGTTGCGCGACACCCTGCCCTTGGCGGTCAGCGGGCGCTGGGTGGTCTTGGCCGCTGCCCTGGTGGTCGTCTTCTTGGCGGGCGCCTTCCTCGCCGGTGCCCGCTTCGCCGGTGCCTTCTTTGCGACTGTCTTCTTGGCCGGCGCCTTCTTGGCGGGTGCCCGCTTCGCCAGCGCCTTCTTCGCCGCCGTGCGCTTGGCCGTCGACGCGGCACGTTGCGTCCGGCTCCTCGTCTGCTGTGCCATGTCGCCTCCCTTCACGATCCTCGAGGCTCGCTGGCCCTGGTCTTGCGCGTCGTGTCGGCGCCACCGATGGCATCGCTGGTGGATGCTCCCGCCGGACTGCGCATGCCGCCGGTGGTCGCGTCGCCAGTGGTCGTCGGCGCCGTGTCCGGGCCCCGGCGCGGGCGACGGTGCACGTTGGCCGACCCGGCCCTGCCACCGGTGGTCGTGACCGCGCCCGGAGCGCGGGTCGGTCCGCCGTCGAGCAGTTCCCGCGGATCGACCTCGACGTCCGCCGGATCGTCGACGTCCCGCCGCTTGGCTTCCCGCTCCGGGTCGGTCGGCGGCAGCACCGCCTCGGTCCGGGCGGCGGGGCCGTTCCCGGCATCCGAGGTTTCCCCGTCGGGGTGCCGCGCCGTCGGTCGTGCGTCGTTCGCGTTCACGTCATCACCTCGCGTCGCCTCTGTGTGACTGCCCCTGGTGTGCACGGCTAAACCCGGAACGGGCCGGGCGGGCCGTGGCGCGGCGTTCGGGTCACGGCCATGTGGCGGTGTGGCGGGGTATGTCATACCTGGACAGGTCAGGTCGGTAGCGGACGAACGTGACCGGGTGTCGCCATCGGCCGTGCTCGAACGCGAGGTCCACCGCCACGTCGACGACCGCCTCGGGCAGCACCTGGAGGTACGGCAGCGGCCGGGGGTCGGTGAGCTGTCCGGTCCAGGTGGCCGAGCAGCAGCGTCCCAGGGTCGGCCAGGCTGCCCGTGACGCCCCCGACGATCGCCTCCGTCGTGGTCCGGGTACGCAGCTTCGCCCAGCCGCGCCGGCCCGGCTGGTAGGTGCCGGCCAGGCCCTTGATGACCAGGCCCTCCACCCCGGCGTCAGCCCAGTCGCGCATCCAGTCCGTGGCGATCTGCGGGTCGACGGTCTGCGGGCACCGGGTCAGCTGCGGCGGCGCGTCCGCGAGCAGGGAGGTCAGCCGCGCGGCGCGCTGGGCGAGCGGCGCGGACAGCAGCGGCCCGGCCGGGGTGTGCAGCAGGTCGAAGACGACCAGGTGCGCCGGGTGGGCGGCCACCTCGCGGGGCAGGTGCCGCCCGGCGCTGACGCGCCGCTGCAGCAGGGCGAACGACGTCGCCGCGCGCTGCGCCTCCCAGATGATCAGCTCCCCGTCCACGACGGTTCCGGCGGGCAGCGCGTTGCGGGCCAGCCGGCTGATGTCGGGAAAGTACGCGGCGAGGGGCCGGCCGGACCGGGACTGCAGGTAGACCCGGTCCTCCTCGACGAAGACCAGCGCCCGCCAACCGTCCCACTTCGGCTCGTACACGCAGCCGCCGGCACAGCTGTCCGGCTCGGGCAGGCGCCGCACCGGCGCGGCGTGCATCGGCTCGATCGGTGGCCGCAGCATGATCCCCCGTCGGCTCGGCGCACGCTTCCGGGCCGTGGCGCGGCCGCCCGACGCACGCGAGCCACGGATCACTCTACGGACGCCGCAGCGTCCGTGGGGACGAGTTCCAGGATCCGCGCAGCCGCGGGCAGGACACCTTCCGGATCTTGTCGAGCGACCGGTACGCAGCCTCGCCGAGATCGCGTGACCAGGCCACGCTCTGGATCGAGTGCCCCCGGTGGGATTCGAACCCACACTGTCGGAGGTTTGAGCTCCGTCTCTCTGCCGTTGGAGTACAGGGGCCCGGGCCGCCCACAAGCCTACCCATTACGCTGGGTCCGGTGACAACGCGGCACGGAGGCTAACGCGGCACGGAGGCTGAGGTCGGCGTGGGCGGTACGCAGCAGGCGGTTACGGAACGCCGCCGGGTGCTCATCGCGGAGGATGAGGCCCTGATCCGGCTCGACCTCGCCGAGATGCTCGTCGAGGAGGGGTACGAGGTCGTCGCCGAGGCCGGTGACGGCGAGGCGGCGGTGCGGCTCACTGAGGAGCTCAAGCCGGATCTGGTGATCCTCGACATCAAGATGCCGGTCATGGATGGCCTGGCGGCCGCCGAGCGGATCGCCGAGGCCCGGCTCGCCCCCGTCGTGATCCTGACCGCGTTCAGCCAGCGGGACCTGGTCGAGCGCGCTCGCGCCGCGGGGGCCATGGCGTACCTGGTGAAGCCGTTCCAGAAGACCGACCTGGTCCCGGCCATCGAGATCGCGTTGTCGCGGTTCCAGGAGATCTCGGCGTTGGAGTCTGAGGTGGCCACCCTCGCCGAGCGGCTGGAGACCCGCAAGCTCGTCGAGCGGGCCAAGGGCCGGTTGATGACGGTGTTCGCCATGGCCGAGCCGCAGGCGTTCAGTTGGATCCAACGGACCGCTATGGACCACCGGATGACGATGCGTGAGGTCGCCGAGCGGATCCTGGCGGAGACCCCTGATCCGTCGGCCCGTCGCTCCGACATTTGATTCAGGAACTATTCCGATGGGGCGATCTGTCACGTGTTGTTCCGCGTCCCCTCGGATACGCCACGTAACGGTTAGGTCAACGGCCCTTTTGAGGTCTTACGGTGTGGGCCGGCGTGGGATAACCTCCGGCGCCAGACCGCTGTTACACGGGTCCGGTCCCGTGCTGTGCCGACGGTAACAAGACCCTCGGCGCCGGCGGATCGAGACACATGGAGGAGGGCTCGTAGCCGTGAGGCAACGACTCGTACGGGTGCTGGGCAGCGCCGCGGTCGCCGCCGTGGTCGTGGCCGGTGCCGCGGCATGCGGTAGTGGCGACACTGCGGGCGGCGGTGACGGCGACAAGTGCGGCTTGAAGATCGCGTTCTTCGGCGCGCTGACCGGTTCCACTGCCAACCTGGGCATCAACATCAAGAACGGCGCGGCGCTCGCCGTCGAGCAGTACAACGAGGAGAACCCGGACTGCCAAGTCATCCTGCACGAGGCCGACTCCGAAGGCAGCCCGGACAAGGCGCCGGGCCTGGCCCGGCAGCTGGTCACCGACCAGAAGATTATCGGCATCATCGGCCCCGCGTTCTCCGGCGAGTCGGAGGCGGCCAACCCGATCTTCGACGAGGCGGGCATGCCGATCATCTCGGCATCCGCGACCGGAACCATCCTGGGCCAGCAGGGCTGGAAGGTGTTCCACCGGGCGGTCGCGAACGACGCCGCGCAGGGCCCGGCGGCCGGCAACTACATCAAGAACGTGCTGAAGGCCGAGAAGGTCGTCGTCGTCGACGACGGCTCCGCGTACGGCGCGGGCCTGGCCGACGCGGTCAAGGAGGTGCTCGGCAGCACGGTCGTGGACACCGACAAGGTTGCCGCGGACGGCCAGCAGACCGACTTCTCCGCCACCGTCACGAAGGTCCTGTCCAGCGGTGCCACCGCGCTGTTCTACGGCGGCTACTACCAGAATGCGGGCCTGCTGCGTAAGCAGCTCTCGGACCGGGGCTGGACCGGCACGCTGATCGGCGCCGACGGTGTCAACGACCCCGGCTACGTCGAGGCCGCCGGCAACGCCGCGGCGGCGGGCACGATCGTGACCTGCCCGTGCGCTCCGGCGACCCAGGCCAAGGGCAGCTTCGCCGAGGACTACAAGGCGAGGTGGAACATGGACCCGGGCACGTACAGCGACGTGGCGTACGACGCGGCCAACATCTTCCTCGAGGGCATCAAGGCGGGTAACACCACCAAGGAGAAGATGCTGGAGTACCTCGACGGTGTGAACTACACCGGTGTGGCGAACACCTACAAGTTCACGGAGAACGGCGAGCTGGACCCCTCGCTGCTCATCGTGTGGGCGTTCAAGGTCGACGAGTCCGGCAACGTGGTGCCGGAGCAGGAGATCCCGCAGTCCTGAGTTGACAGCCGAGGTGCGGCCGGGAGCACCCTTCCCGGCCGCACCCGTGCCCTTAACGGAAGCTCTACGTGAACTTCAATGCCCTAATCAACGATTTCGGCGAGCTGACCTCCACCGGCCTGGCGCAGGGCGCCATCTACGCGCTGTTCGCCCTCGGCTACACGCTGGTGTACGGCGTGCTGCGGCTGATCAACTTCGCCCACTCCGAAGTGTTCATGGCGGGGACCTTCGCCTCCGTGCTGACCTGGCGGGCGTTGGGCCTCGATCAGAACTCCCCGGTACCCCCCGCCGTCCAGCTCGTCGGCTACCTGCTGGTCGGGCTCGTCGTGGCGATGCTCGCCTCGGCGGCGACCGCGCTGTTCGTGGAGCGGGTCGCCTACCGACCGCTGCGCCGGCGCAACGCGCCCATTCTCGCGTTCCTCATCACCGCCATCGGCACGTCGGTGGTGCTCTCCGAACTCGTCGGCATCCTGACCCGTCGACGGGTACAGGGCACTCCCACGCTGCTGCGCTCGAGCACGGTGGTCGAGATCGGCGGCGCCCGGATCACCACGCTGCAGATCGGCCTGCTCGTGACCGCGATCGTGATGATGGTCGGGCTGGATTTCTTTGTGAACCGGACGCGGCTCGGTCGGGGCATCCGCGCGGTCGCGCAGAGCCCGGACACCGCCGCCCTGATGGGCGTGAACAAGGACCGCGTCATCGCACTGGTCTTTCTGCTCGGCGGCCTCATGGCCGGGGTCGCCGCGCTGATGTACAACCTCAAGATCGGCAACCCGAAGTACAACGTCGGCTTCGACCTCGGGATCAAGGCGTTCGCGGCGGCGGTGCTCGGCGGCATCGGCAACATCCGGGGCGCGATGCTCGGCGGTCTGCTGCTCGGCGTGGTCGAGAACTACGGCGCAGCGCTGTTCGGGTCCAACTACATCAACGCGGTGGCGTTCGTGGTCCTGGTCCTCGTGCTCCTGTTCCGGCCGACGGGCATGCTCGGCGAGTCGCTGGGGAGGACCCGGGCATGATCAGGAATAGGAACGGGAACGGCCGGTTCAGCCTGCGCACCCCGTGGACGAGGCTGCCCAAGCCGGCGCAATGGGCCGTGCTGGTCGCCTGCGCCGTGTTCGCGTACGCGCTGCCCAATCTCAACATCCCGCTGCTGCGCACCCCCCAGACCGACTGGGCGACCATGCTGTTCACGGTCTCGGTCTATGTGCTGCTGGCGCTCGGGCTCAACATCGTCGTCGGCTACGCCGGCCTGCTCGACCTCGGGTACGTCGGCTTCTTCGCGGTCGGCGCATACTCCGTCGCGGTGTTCACCTCGCCGCACAGTGACATCGGGACGAACTGGCCGTGGCTCGCCGGGGTGGGCGCCGCGATCGTGCTCACGATGATCTCCGGAGTGATCCTCGGCTGGCCGACGCTGCGACTGCGCGGTGACTATCTGGCGATCGTGACCCTCGGCTTCGCCGAGATCATCCGGGTGCTCGCCTCCGACCCCGACTCCATCTTCAAGGGGGACCGCGGACTCTCGCAGATCCCGCACCCGGTCCCGTTCCTCAAGGACGCGAGCGGCAACCCGATCTTCGGGGTGGTCGACGCCCGGCCGTACTACTGGCTCGGCCTCACCCTGGTGATCATTGTGATCATCGGGTCCCGCAACCTGGACCGCAGCCGGGTCGGCCGGGCATGGGTGGCGATCCGCGAGGACGAGGACGCCGCCGAGGCGATGGGCGTGCCCACGTTCCGCTTCAAGCTCTGGGCGTTCGCCATGGGGGCCGCCGCGGGTGGACTCTCCGGGGCGCTGTTCGCCGGCACGCAGGGCTTCATCAACGCGGCCAGCTTCCAGCTGCTCTTCTCGATCCTCATCCTGGCCGGGGTGGTCATGGGCGGCTCGGGCAACCTGCCCGGCGCGATCCTCGGCGGCCTGCTCATCGCCTACATCCCCGAGCGGCTGCGCGGCATCGAGACACCCGAATGGCTGCCCGGCAACCTGGCCAACCAGGACCTGTTCGAGTGGCGGTACTTCTTCTTCGGGCTGGCCCTTATCCTGATCATGATCTTCCGGCCGCAAGGGCTCGTACCGAGCCGTCGCCGCTCGCTGGAGCTCAAGGAACGGGCGAAGGAGGTGACCGTCGGTGAGTGAGACCGCGACTCCCGAGGCCACGACTGCCGAGACCGTGACCCCCGAGACTGCCGGCGTGGAGCGGTCGGGCGACCGGCAGCCGCTGCTCGAGGTCGACGGCATCACGCTGCGCTTCGGCGGTGTCGTCGCGCTCGACAACGTGTCGTTCAACCTCTACGAGGGCGAGATCCTCGGCCTGATCGGACCGAACGGCGCGGGCAAGACCACCTGCTTCAATGCGATCACCGGGGTCTTCCCGCCCACCTCGGGCGAGGTGCGCTTCCGCGGCGAACGGATCACCGGCCGGAAGAAGTACAAGATCACCCGGGCCGGTATCGCCCGCACGTTCCAGAACATCCGGCTCTTCCCGGAGATGACCGCGCTGGAGAACGTGCTCGTCGGCGCCGACGCCCGGCACAAGACGAGCGTGCCCGCGGCGCTGTTCCGACTGCCCCGCCACTGGAAGGAGGAGCACGCGGCGCGCGAGGTCGCGATGGAGATCATGCAGTTCGTCGGCATCGAGCGGCGGGCCGACGAACTGGCCCGCAACCTCTCCTACGGTGAACAGCGGCGGCTGGAGATCGCGCGGGCGATGGCTACCGAGCCGAAGCTGCTGTGCCTGGACGAGCCGGCCGCGGGCTTCAACCCGGCCGAGAAGGAGGATCTGCTCGAGCTGATCCGGCGGATCCAGGCCCGCGGCATCACGGTCCTGCTGATCGAGCACGACATGCGCCTGGTCATGGGGGTCACCGAGCGCATCGTCGTGCTCGAGTTCGGCAAGAAGATCGCCGAGGGCACGCCGGCCGCGGTACGGGAGGACCCGAAGGTGATCGCGGCGTACCTGGGGGAGCCCACCAATGCTGCTTGAGATCGAGAACGTCTCGCTGCTCTACGGGCGCATCCAGGCGCTGCACGGGATCAGCCTGCACGTTGACGAGGGCGAGATCGTGGCGCTCATCGGCGCGAACGGCGCCGGCAAGACCACGACGATGCGGGCGATCTCCGGCCTCCGCCCGGTCGCCGGTGGCCGGATCGTCTTCGCCGGCGAGGACATCACCCGGCTGCGCGCCGACCTGCGGGTGG
Organism: Micromonosporaceae bacterium; assembly: GCA_047459115.1. GTDB lineage: Bacteria > Actinomycetota > Actinomycetes > Mycobacteriales > Micromonosporaceae > VSCG01. The sequence goes on along the minus strand of VSCG01000032.1, from coordinate 13,474 downwards.
TCCGGGGCCTGTGCCAGGCGCCCGAGGGCCGGGGCATCTTCCCGGGCATGACGGTCATGGACAACCTGGAGATGGGTGCCTACACCCGCCGGGACAGGGCCGGCATCGCCGCGGATCTGGACCGGGTGTTCGGGCTCTTCCCGCGCCTGGCCGAGCGGCGCAAGCAGCCTGGCGGCACGCTGTCGGGTGGCGAGCAGCAGATGCTCACCATCGGGCGGGCCCTGATGAGCCGACCCAAGCTGCTGCTGCTCGACGAGCCGTCGATGGGTCTGGCGCCCATGCTGATCCAGCAGATCTTTGAGATCATCTCCGAGATCAACGCGCAGGGCACCACGATCCTGCTGGTCGAGCAGAACGCCCAGCAGGCACTGTCCCGCGCGCACCGGGCGTACGTGCTGGAGACCGGCCGCATCGTCAAGAGCGGTACGGGCGTCGAGCTGCTGCACGACTCCGCGGTGAAGGAGGCGTACCTCGGCGTGGCCTAGTGCTCGCGACCGGTTACCGTAGGTATTCCCTTGGCAAGGAAAGGCACCCCCCTATGTTTGGCATGACACGCAACCGGCGAGTTCCGCTCGCCCTCCTCGGGGCGGCCGCGCTGACGCTCGGCCTCGCCGCCTGCGGTGAGAAGGAGCCGGCCGACACCCCCGGCGGCGACTCATCGGCGCCCGCGGTCGCCGTCGACGAGGCGCTGGCCGCGAAGGTGCCGGACGCGATCAAGGCCGACGGCAAGATCACCGTCGGCAACGACCCGACGTACGCTCCGGCGGAGATCCTCGACACCGACGGCACCACGATCATCGGCTTCAACATCGACCTGTTCGACGCGGTCGCGGCCAAGCTGGGCCTCGAAGCCGAGTACACGGCCAGCGTGTTCGACGAGATCATTCCCGGCGTGCAGTCCGGCAAGTACGAGGCCGGCGTCTCCTCGTTCACCATCAACGAGGAGCGCACGAAGACCGTCCTCATGGTCAGCTACTTCGAGGCCGGCACGCAGTGGGTGACCCAGAAGGGCAACCCGCAGGGCGTCAACCCGGACGACGCGTGCGGCAAGCGGATCGCCGTGCAGAGCGGCACCGTGCAGCACGAGGACATCGAGCAGCGGTCGGCGCAGTGCAAGGCCGCCAACAAGCCGGAGATCATCATCGAGCCGTACCAGTCGCAGTCCGACGCGACCGCGGCGGTCGTCTCCGGCAAGAACGACGCCATGCTGGCCGACTCGCCGGTCGGCGCCGAGGCGGTGCAGAAGACCAACGGACAGCTCGAGCTGCTCGGCGACATCTACGACTCGGCCCCGTACGGCGTCGTCGTGGCCAAGGACCAGCAGGCCTTCGCCGAGGCGATCCGGGACGCGTTCAAGGCGATCATCGCGGACGGCACGTACCAGCGGATCCTGGAGAAGTGGGGCGTGCAGGCCGGGGGCGTCGAGGCGTCCGAGGTCAGCGTCCACCCCGCGTCGTAACCCTCGATGACCTCCGCACCGACGACGAGTCCGGCGACCGAGCGGGCACGGCCCGAGCCCATCCGGGCCGTGCCCGTCCGGCGTCCGTGGCGTTGGGTGGCTGTGGGCGTCATGGCGGTGTTCGTCGCCATGTTCGTGCACATGCTGCTGACCAACGACGCCTTCAACTGGGCGTACATGGTCGACAACATGTTCCGCCCGCCGATCATGACAGGGCTGCGCGGGACGCTCATCCTCACCGTCGGCGCCATGGTCCTGGGCGTGGCGCTCGGTGTGGTCATCGCGATCATGCGGCTGTCCGGGAACCCGATCCTGGTCGCGGCGGCGTGGACGTACACCTGGGTGTTCCGGGCCGTGCCGCGGCTGGTGCTGGCGTTCCTGTTCGGCAGCCTCACCACGCTGTGGCTGCGGGTCGAGTTCGGCCTGCCGTTCGACCGGCAGCTCGGCGCGCTGTTCGGCCGCGAGGACTTCGAGCTGCGGCTGTTCGGCTTCGACACCCGCGAGGTGAGCCTGTTCGCGGGTGGGCTCGTGGTGGGCATCATCGCGCTCGGTCTGTCCGAGGCGGCCTACATGGCCGAGATCGTCCGGGCGGGCATCCAGTCGGTCGACCCGGGCCAGAGCGAGGCGGCCGGGGCGCTCGGCATGACCCGGATGCAGACGCTGCGCCGGATCGTGCTGCCGCAGGCCATGCGGGTGATCATTCCGCCGACCGGCAACGAGACCATCGCCATGCTCAAGGACACCTCGCTGGTGGCGTTCGTGCCCATCACGGCAGAGCTGTTCTACCAGCTCACCCTCGTCGGCAAACGGGAGTTCCAGCCGTTCCCGATGCTGGTGGCGGCCACCCTGTGGTACCTGCTGCTGACCAGCATCCTGCTGGTCGCCCAGTACTTCGTCGAGCGCCACTTCTCGCGCGGTTACGGGGCGCGCCGCCGTTCGGGCGGCAGCGACGCCTCCACGACCGCCCGCGCCCGGCTGCGGCTGCGCGGGCTGGCCGCCGAGCAGGGCGGGGCCGGATCACCGGGCGCGTGGGGAGCGGATCCGGGGAAGCCCGGGCCAGCGGGAGGAGGCTCGAGATGACGGGCGGTGCCGCGGTCGGCAACGGCCGACCGATGGTCCGGGCCGAGAACGTGCACAAGTCCTTCGGGCAGCTCGCGGTGCTCAAGGGCGTGGATCTGGAGGTGGCCGCCGGGCAGGTGTGCTGCGTGATCGGGCCCTCCGGCTCGGGCAAGTCGACCTTCCTGCGCTGCATCAACCACCTGGAGAAGGTGACCGCCGGGCGGATCTGGGTCGACGGCGAACTCATCGGCTACCGCGAGCGCGGCGGCAAGCTGTACGAGTTGCGGGAAAAGGAGGTTGCCGCGCAGCGCCGCAGCATCGGCATGGTGTTCCAGCGGTTCAACCTGTTCCCGCACATGACGGCGCTGGAGAACGTGATGGAGGCGCCGGTACGGGTCGCGCGCGAGCCGCGGGACGCGGTGCGCGAGCGGGCCCGGGCGCTGCTCGACCGGGTCGGGCTCGCGCACAAGGTGGACGCCTACCCGAACGAGCTCTCCGGCGGCCAGCAGCAGCGGGTGGCGATCGCGCGGGCGCTGGCCATGCGGCCGAAGCTGATGCTCTTCGACGAGCCGACGAGCGCGCTGGACCCGGAGCTGGTCGGCGAGGTGCTCGACGTGATGAAGGACCTGGCCCGCGACGGCATGACGATGATCGTGGTGACCCACGAGATCGGCTTCGCCCGCGAGGTCGGCGACTCACTGGTGTTCATGGACGACGGGGTGGTCGTCGAGCAGGGCCCGCCGCGCGAGGTGATCGCGCAGCCGCGCCACGAGCGGACGAAGGCGTTCCTCGCCAAGGTGCTGTGAGGCGAGCACAAGCGGTCGTGCGCCCGGTGAACGCGTTGGCGCCGCGCTCGGGCCGGCGCCTCGATCGTCAGTGTGTGGCGGGCGCCGGCGGCAGCGGCGCGACGTAGGTCACCGAGCGGGATCTGATGCCAAAGCCCACCCGCTCGTAGACGCCGACCGCGCCGGTCGGGCTGTCCGCGTCCACGTCGAGGCCGGCGCTGGTGTACCCCGCCCGGCCCGCCGCCGTGAGCACGGACGCCAACAGCGCCCCGGCCACGCCCCGGCGTCGCCACGGCCGGCGCACCCCCACATGTCCGATGTAGACGCGATCCGGGTCGGCGTCGCGGTAGGACAGCACGTAGCCGACGACCTCGTCGCCGTCCACGGCGAGCAGGGACAGCTCGGGCAGGAAGAGGTCGGACCGGACCGTCAGCCCTGTCCACTCGTCCAGCTCGCGGCGCTGGTACCCCCAGTGGTCGGCGAATGCCTCAATGTGCGCCGCGTACAGCGCCTTCTCGTGATCGGGGGAGTAGCGCCGAGCGGCCAGGCCGTCGGGGAGCTCGAGCGCCGGGGCCCCGGTGGTCGGCGCCGTCATCTCGAACCAGTACCGCGCGGCGGTCATGCCGAGGCGCTCGAAAAGGCGGATCGCGCTCTCGTCGCCGAGCGTGGTGCCGGTGTGCGCCTCCCAGGCGGCGCCCGGCGCCACGGCCGCGTGGATCCGGGCCGCCCGATCGAGCTGCCAGCCCAGCAGCTGTCGACCGATCCCGCGGCCCCGCCAGTCGGGGTGTACGCCGCCGAGCAGGTCGACCCGGTAGCCGCCCTCCGGCGGGGTCGCCACCACCCCTGCAGCGACCAGACCGTGCGGGCCCACCACCACCCGGGTGTCGGCGGCGACGTCGCGTACCACTCCCGAGATCAGGCTCTCCATCTCCGCAAGGGTGAACCCGGGGTGGGCACCGGCATGCTCCTGGATGAGGTTCATCAGGTCGACCACGGCGGGGGCGTCGGCCGGCTCGTACGGCCGGGTCAGCAGTTGTGCCACGACCCGAACCTATGTTGCCCCGCAAGGGAATTTCCCGGACCGGGCCGATGGCGTGGGGCGTGTGGGGCGGTGGGATGCTGGTCCGATGACCCCCGACGTGCGGCGCCTGCTCCACCTGCGCCACGCCAAGGACCTGATCGACCGCGCGTACGCGGAGCCCATCGACCTGGCCCGGCTGGCGCGACGGGCCGGCTACTCGCGGTTCCACTTCGCCCGCGCCTTCCGCGACGCGTACGGCGACCCGCCTGGCCGCTATCTGACGAGGCGGCGCGTGGAGCGGGCCAAGGACCTGCTGCGCAACGCCGACCTGACCGTCACCGAGGTCTGCCACCTGGTCGGCTTCACCAGCCTCGGCTCGTTCAGCGCGCGATTCCGCGAGCTGGTCGGGGTGTCGCCCTCGGCGTATCGGGCGGCGGCGGCGGCGCGCGAGGGTGGTCCGCCCGCGGTGCCCGGTTGCGTGGTGTTCATGTGGGGTGTTCATGTGGGGCGGTGCGGCGGCGCGCGGCGGGGTGCGGAGCGCAATCGCGGAGAAGCGGGGCGGCGGGCCGGTGGCTAGCGTCGAGAGCGACAGATCAGCAGGGAGGGATCGCAATGATCAAGGGCCTGTCGCACGCCACGGTGTGGGTGCTCGACCAGGACGAGGCGAAGCAGTTCTACACCGAGAAGCTAGGCTTCGAGGTCCGTGACGACGTGTCGATGGACGGCTTCCGCTGGCTGGCCGTGGGTCTGAAGGACCAACCCGACGTGCGGCTCGTGCTCACCCGCCCTGGCCCGCCGATGATGAGCGAGGAGGACGGGGCACGGGTGCGGGAGCTGCTGGCCAAAGGGCTGATGGCCGGCGGGGTGCTGGCCACGACCGACTGCCGGGCCACGTACCGCGAACTGCGTGCCCGGGGCGTGGAGTTCGTCCAGGAGCCGGCGGAGCGGCCGTACGGGATCGAGGCAGTGTTTCGGGATAATTCTGGCAATTGGTTCAGTCTGACCCAGCGTACCGACGGCTGATGGGGATGCCCGGCGCTGTCGGGGGGCCGGACTAGAGTCGTAGCGTGAGCGATTCGACCGCGTCCCCCCGGCTGCTCCTGCTCGATGGGCACTCGCTCGCCTACCGGGCGTTCTTCGCCCTGCCCGTGGAGAACTTTTCGACCACGACCGGGCAGCCGACCAACGCGGTGTACGGCTTCACCGCCATGTTGATCAACCTGCTGCGCGACGAGCAGCCGACGCACATCGCGGTCGCCTTCGACGTGTCCCGGCGCTCGTTCCGCACCGAGCGCTACGCGGACTACAAGGCGGGCCGCGCGGACAGCCCGGTCGACTTCGCCGGCCAGGTCAGCCTCATCCAGGAGGTGCTCGCCGCCCTGCGCATCCCGGTGGTCCAGCACGACGGGTACGAGGCGGACGACGTCATCGCCACGTTGGCCCGCCAGGCCCGCGATGCGGGCATGGAGGTGCTGATCTCCACTGGCGACCGGGACACCTTCCAACTCGTCGGGGACCGGATCACCGTGCTGTACGCGATCCGCGGCGTCTCCGAACTCGCCCGGATGGACCCGGCCGCGGTGCAGGCGAAGTACGGCGTGCCGCCGGAGCGGTACCGGGACCTGGCGGCGCTGGTGGGGGAGTCCAGCGACAACCTCTCCGGGGTACCGGGCGTGGGCCCGAAGACCGCGGCCAAGTGGATCAACCAGTACGGGTCGCTGGAGGGCATCGTCGCGCACGTCGACCAGATCAAGGGGAAGGCGGGGGAGAACCTGCGCGCCCACCTCGCCGACGTGCTGCGCAACCACGAGCTCAACCGGCTGGTCGACGACCTGGACCTGCCGGTCGGCCCGGCCGACCTGCGCTGGCCGGGCTGGGACCGGGAGGCGGTGCACCGGGTCTTCGACACGCTGCAGTTCCGGGTGCTGCGCGACCGGCTCTACCAGTATCTCGAGCCCGTCGCGCCGGAGGCCGAGGCCGGGTTCGACCTGGCCGGTGCGGTGCTCACCGAGCCGGGCTCGGTGGCCGAATGGCTCGCCGCGCACGCCCCGGCTGGCCGGCCGGTGGGCGTGGCGGTCGCCGGCACCTTCGGCCGGGGCACCGGGTCGCTGACCGGCGTCGCGCTGGCCACCTCGGACGGGCCCGCCGCCTGGTTCGACCCGGTGCGGCTGGACGCCCCCGACGAGGCGGCGGTCGCCCTCTGGCTCGCCGACCCCGACCGGCCAAAGGTGCTGCACGACTCCAAGCCCGCCCGGCTGGCATTCGCCGCGCAGGGCTGGCAGCTGGCCGGGGTGGCCACGGACACCGCGCTCGCCGCCTACCTCGCCCGGCCCGATCAGCGGTCCTACGACCTGGTCGATCTGGCCCTGCGGTACCTGCACCGGGAGCTTCGGGTGGATGCGCCCGACGACGGGCAGCTGATGCTCGACGGGCTGGGCGACGAGGGTGTGGCCGAGCAGAACCTCATGCTGCGTGCCCGCGCCACCCTCGACCTGGCCGACGCGCTGGCCGCCGAGCTCGGGCGCGACGGTGACGCGTCCGAGCGCCTGCTGCGCGGCGTGGAGCAGCCGCTGGTCGAGGTGCTGGCCGCGATGGAGAGCGCCGGCATCGCAGCGGACACCGACTACCTGTCCGAGCTGGAGGCCCACTTCGCCGGTGAGGTGAAGGCGGCCGCGCAGGCGGCGTACGAGGTGGTGGGCCGGGAGTTCAACCTCGGGTCGCCCAAGCAGCTCCAGGAGATCCTCTTCGTCCAGCTCGGGCTGCCGAAGACCAAGCGCATCAAGACCGGCTACACCACCGACGCGGACGCGCTGCAGTGGCTCTACGCGCAGACCGAGCACCCGCTGCTGGAGCACCTGCTGCGCCACCGGGACGTGGCCCGATTGAAGTCCACAGTGGATGGCCTGCTCAAGTCGGTCAGCGCGGACGGGCGCATCCACACCACGTTCCACCAGACCGTCGCGGCCACCGGCCGCCTGTCCTCGACCGACCCCAACCTGCAGAACATCCCGATCCGTACCGAGGAGGGGCGGCGCATCCGGCGGGCGTTCGTGGTCGGCGAGGGCTTCGAGTGTCTGATGACCGCCGACTACAGCCAGATCGAGATGCGCATCATGGCGCACCTGTCGCAGGACGAGGCGCTGATCGAGGCGTTCAACTCCGGTTTCGACTTCCACGCGGCGACCGCGTCGTCGGTGTTCGGGGTGCCGCCGGAGCAGATCGGCCCGGACGAGCGCCGCAAGGTCAAGGCGATGAACTTCGGCCTGGCGTACGGGTTGAGCGCGTACGGGTTGTCCCAGCAGCTCGGGATCTCCACCGAGGAGGCCCGCACGCTGATGGCGGAGTACTTCGAACGGTTCGGCGGGGTCCGCGACTACCTGCACCAGGTCGTCGAGCGGGCGCGTGTGGACGGCTACACCGAGACCGTGCTCGGCCGCCGCCGCTACCTGCCCGACCTCACCTCGGACAACCGGCAGCGCCGGGAGATGGCCGAGCGCATGGCGCTCAACGCGCCGATCCAGGGCTCGGCGGCCGACGTCATCAAGGTGGCGATGCTGCGGGTTGACGTGGCGCTGCGGTCGGCCGGGCTGCGCTCGCGGATGCTGTTGCAGGTGCACGACGAGCTGGTCTTCGAGGTCGCGCCGGGCGAGCGCGAGCAGGTCGAGGAGCTGGTCCGCCGCCAGATGGGCGAGGCGTACCCGCTGTCCGTGCCGCTGGAGGTGTCGATCGGCGTGGGCCGTGACTGGGGCGAGGCCGGGCACTGACGCCGGCCGCCCTCGCGGCGGATCAGTGTCGCCGGGAACGGTTGGCCGGCAGCCTCCAGGGAAGCGAGATGGGTGGTGACCTGCCAGCAGTCACCGCGTGTGACTCTCAGAACGGGAGGAAACCCCCCATGCCCTACATCACCGTAGGTGTGGAGAACTCCGCACCGATCGACCTCTACTACGAGGATCACGGCTCCGGTCAGCCGGTCGTGCTCATCCACGGCTTCCCGCTCAGCAGCGCCGCCTGGGAGAAGCAGACACCGATGCTGCTCTCGGCCGGATACCGGACGATCGCGTACGACCGGCGCGGTTTCGGCAAATCGAGCCAGCCGGCCATCGGGTACGACTACGACACGTTCGCCATGGACCTGGCCATGATCATGAATCAGCTGGACCTGCGCGACGCGGTGCTGATCGGTCACTCCATGGGCACCGGGGAGATCACCCGCTACCTCAGCACGTACGGCTCCTCGCGGGTGAGCAAGGCCGTGTTCATCAGCCCGATTCCGCCGTTCCTGCTCAAGACACCGGACAATCCGGACGGCGTGGACGCCAGCGTCTTCGGCGGTTTCATGAACGCCGTCATGGCCGACCGGTTCGCGTACCAGACCACCTTCCTGAAGGACTTCTTCAACTACGACCAGACCATGGGCAAGTCGGTCAGCGAAGAAGTGTTCCGGGCGTTCTGGAACATCGCGGTGGCCGCGTCCCCGATCAGCACACAGGCGTGTATACGGACCTGGCAGACGGACTTCCGCGGCGACCTGCCCCGCATCGACGTGCCGGCGCTGATCATCCACGGCGACGCCGACCGGGTCCTGCCGTACCCGGTGACCGCCCCGCGGCTGCAGCAGGCGTTGCCCGGCAGCCAGCTGGTCACGTTGCCCGGCGCGCCGCACGCCATCCCGTGGACGCACGCGGACGAGGTCAACCGGGCGGTGATGGACTTCGTCGGCACGCCCATGCCGGCCATGGCCCGCTGACCGGCCCACTTCGCCCGCCCCGGCCGGTGCCGAGGGCGGGCGAACCGCGCCAGAGGGAATTTGAGTCGCCGCCGGTGGTCGTTTCGACGATGATCGGCCGATGCGGACCGAGATCGCGGCGTACTACCGGCGGATGGGTGAGGTGACCCGGCTCGCCACCGGTGACGGGCGGCTGGAGTTCCTGCGGACCTGGGACGTGCTGTCGCGCGTGCTGCCGCCACCGCCCGCTGCGGTGCTCGACGTGGGTGGGGCGACCGGCGCCTACGCCGGGCCGCTCGCCTCGGCCGGCTACCGGGTGTACGTCGTCGACCCGGTGTCCGAGCACGTGGCGGCGGCCGGCGTGCTGCCCGGGGTGACAGCCGTTCTGGGCGACGCGCGCGCCCTCGGGGTCGCCAGCGGCTCGTGTGACGCGGTGCTGCTCCTCGGGCCGCTCTACCATCTGCTCGACCGCGACCATCGGATCCGGGCGTGGCGGGAGGCGGGCCGGGTGGTCCGCCCGGGCGGGGTGGTCGTCGCCGCCACGATCAGCCGGTTCGCGTCCATGCTCGACGGGTTCGTCAAGGGCTTCTGCGACGACCCGGCCTTCGTCGAGGTGGTCCGGCGCGCCCTGACGTCCGGCGAGCACCGCCCGCCCGGCGACCCCCGGTACTTCACCACCGCGTACTTCCACCACCCGGGCGAACTGCCCGGCGAGGTCGCCGACGCCGGACTTGTTCTCGAGCGGATCGTCAGCGTTGAAGGTCCGGTGTGGATGATGGGCGAGCGGTTGGGGGCGCTCCTCGCCGACCCGGACCGCGTCGCGCTGCTGCTCGAATCGCTGCGCGGCGTCGAGGAGGAGCCGAGCCTGCTCGGGGCGAGCAGTCACCTGTTGACCGTGGCCCGCCGCCCGCCCACGCCCCCAGAAGGGTCCGACAGGTCAGGGGTCAGGGCTTGACGGCGCGGACGATCGCCGAGTGCAGGCCGTCCGCGACCGCGTGGGTGAAGGTCACCTGGATGTCGGTGAACCCGGCCGCGCGCAGGCCCTGCTCGTACTCGCCGCGGGACAGCGCACCCGCGATGCAGCCGGCCCAGTCGCCGCGCTCGGCGCGCTCGGCGGGGGTGAGCCGGTCCTCGGCCACCACGTCGGACACGCCGATCCGCCCGCCGGGGCGCAGCACCCGGAACATCTGCGCGAACACCGCCGGCTTGTCGGTGGACAGGTTGATCACGCAGTTGGAGATGATGACGTCCACGCTCGCGTCCGGCAGCGGAATGTCCTCGATGTGCCCCTTGAGGAACTCCACATTGGAAACCTGGGCCTCGGCCGCGTTGCGGCGGGCCAACTCCAGCATCTCGTCGGTCATGTCCAGGCCGTACGCCTTGCCGGTCACGCCGACGCGGCGCGCGGACAGCAGCACGTCGATCCCGCCGCCGGAGCCGAGGTCGAGCACGGTCTCGCCCTCGTGGAGGTCGGCGACGGCGAGCGGGTTGCCGCAGCCCAGGCTCGCCGCGACGGCCGCGGCGGGCAGCGCCGCACGCTCCTCGGCGGAGTAGCCGACCGCGCCGAAGACGTCGTCGCCGCATCCGGTGTCGCCGTAGCAGGACGCCGGGGCTGCGGCGTCGGTGCAGCAGCCGGTGGATCCGGCGGTGACCGCGGTCGCCGCCGCGGCGTACCGGGCCCGTACCTCGTCGCGCGTTGTCATGGTGCCCTCCTTGTTTAGATGTAATTCGAATCAGGGGCCGAGGCTAGGCACTTGCTTAGGCATCTGTCAAGCTAGAGGCATGTCGAAACAACCCGCGGTTCTCGCCGCCGCCTGCTGCGCCCCGCTGGTCCGTGCGCCGCTCACCACCGACCAGGCCGGGATGCTCGCTCCGATGTTCAAGGCGCTCGGTGATCCGGTCCGGCTGCGGCTGCTCTCGCTCATCGCCGCCGCCCCCAGCGAGATCTGTGTGTGCGAGCTGACCGGCGGTTTCGACGTCACCGGGCCGACCATCTCCCACCATTTGCGGGTCCTGCGCGAGGCCGGCCTCGTGGACTGCGAGCGGCGCGGGACGTGGGTCTACTACTGGGTGGTGCCGGGCGTCCTCGACCGACTCGGGGAGGTCCTGCACACCGGCGCACCGGCGGGAGCCGAGCGTGAAGGCCCGTCCGCAGGTGCGGGCGATGACCGAGGCGGACGCCATCGCGGTGCTCGCCATCTACCAGGAGGGCATCGACAGCGGCGACGCCACGTTCGAGACGGCCGCGCCGGACTGGGCCTCGTTCGACGCCGGGCACCGGTTCGTCGCGGTCGACCACGGCACCGGTGAGGTGGTCGGCTGGGCAGCGGCCTCGCCCGTGTCCGACCGCTGCGCCTACGCGGGCGTCGCCGAGGACTCCGTCTACGTCCGTGCCGACGCGCGCGGGCGCGGCGTCGGCCGGGTGCTGCTCGCCGCGCTGATCAGGTCTACCGAGGACGCCGGGATCTGGACGCTGCAGAGCGGCATCTTCCCGGAGAACGCCGCGAGCCTCGCCCTGCACGAGCGGGCGGGCTTCCGGATCGTGGGCCGCCGCGAACGCCTAGGCCGCCACCACGGCCGGTGGCGTGATGTGCTGCTGCTGGAGCGCCGCAGCCCGGTCGTGGATTGACTCCGCACGGGCGTGCGGAGGGTAACGCGTGTCACATCACCCATCGGTGTCCGGTCTGTGCGTCACGAAGATGGCCGTGCCGGGGAACAGCCGTCCGCGCAGCGGGCTCCACTGGCCCCAGATCCGCTCGTGGCCCTCGGGCCACTCGGGTTCGATCAGGTCGGTGAGCGTGAACCCGGCCGCGACCAGTTCCCGGATCCGGTCGCCGAGCGTGCGGTGCTGCTCGATATAGGTCGGCACACCGTCCGCGTCGTACTCCACGTACGCCCGCCGGTCGAAGTAGGAGTGCACCGCCACCAGGCCGGCCTCGCCCGGATCGTCGAGGAAGATCCAGCGCATCGGGTGGGTGACCGCGAACACCCAGCGTCCGCCCGGGCGCAGCACCCGGAACACCTCGCGCATCAGCCGCCCGGAGTCGGCCACGAAGGGCACCGCGCCGAACGCGGTACAGGCGATGTCGAACGACCCGTCGGCGAACGGCAGCGCGAGCGCGTCGGCCTGCACCAGCGGCACGCGTACCCCGCTGCGCTCGGCGGCCGCGGCGGCGTGGCGCAACATGCCGGCGGACAGGTCGAGGGCCACCGCCTGCGCCCCCTCGGTGGCGAGCCAGCGCGCCGCGGCGGCCGCGCCGGAGCCCACCTCGAGCACCCGTCGGCCGCGCACGTCGCCGAGCAGCCGGGCGTCGGCCTCCCGTAGCCCTTCCGGGCACCACACGAAGTCGACGTCGCCGAGGAAGTCGCCGTGCTCGGCCTGGTACGCGTCGGCGTCAGCGTCCCACCACCGCCGGCTGGCACGGCGGCTCTCCACATCGGTTACTGTACGACGAGTCACCTGGGTCACCCGGACACCGTACTCGGGTGTGGCCTGCGATACCCGCGTGAACTCTGCGACAAGTCGGACGCATGGGAAATGCGGGCGCCGGCAGGCTTGCACGGTGCCGTAACGCGCAGGGTAAGCTAACCGATGCGCTCGTGGGCCGTGTGCCTCGGTAGGGAGTAGGTCCGCGGTCGCCCGGACATCTCAAGCGACCTTGGTAAGGGAGCTGAGGTGTACCCGGCGACGGGCTCCGAGCGCGACAACAGGTCACTGCGACAATCAATCCGACCGGAGCAACAGCCCACATGACGAGCAGCATCGAGGCCACCTCGAGCGCCCCCGCTGGTTCGACCAGCAAGGTCACCGTCGACGACGTCGGCAGTGAGGAGGCGTTCCTCGCCGCGATCGACGAGACCATCAAGTACTTCAATGACGGCGACATTGTCGAAGGCACCGTCGTCAAGGTCGATCGGGACGAGGTCCTGCTCGACATCGGCTACAAGACCGAGGGCGTGATCCCCTCGCGCGAGCTGTCCATCAAGCACGATGTCGACCCCGCTGAGGTGGTGTCGGTCGGCGACCACATCGAGGCCCTGGTTCTCCAGAAGGAGGACAAGGAGGGTCGCCTGATCCTGTCCAAGAAGCGTGCGCAGTACGAGCGCGCGTGGGGCACGATCGAGGAGATCAAGGAGCGGGACGGCGTCGTCCGCGGCCAGGTCATCGAGGTGGTCAAGGGCGGCCTGATCCTCGACATCGGGCTGCGCGGCTTCCTGCCCGCCTCGCTGGTCGAGATGCGCCGCGTGCGTGACCTGCAGCCCTACGTCGGCCGCGAACTCGAAGCCAAGATCATCGAGCTGGACAAGAACCGCAACAACGTGGTGCTGTCCCGCCGGGCCTGGCTCGAGCAGACCCAGTCCGAGGTGCGCACCGAGTTCCTGCACAAGCTGCAGAAGGGCCAGGTCCGCAAGGGCGTGGTCTC
>VSCG01000031.1:0-26340 GCA_047459115.1 Micromonosporaceae bacterium | reverse complement strand
TCTTGGGTGAGCGCGAGGAGTGAGCGGAGCGAGCCCCGCAGTCGCGAACGGAGGGACCATCGGTGAGCACCAAGGCGGTCGCGGACGCGCCGGAGCGGACGCCCACGGGCGCGCCCGGGGCCCTGCCCGGGGAAGTCGACGCGGCGCGGCTGCGCCGACACTACCGGCGGCGTCACGTGCTGACGCGGATCGGGCTCTACTGCGCCGCGGCGCTCGCCGCGTTCCTGTGCGCGGCGCCGTTCCTGTGGAGCCTGATCACCGCGTTCAAGCAGAACCGTGACCTGTACAACCCGAACAACAACCCGTTCCTGTTCAACCGGCCGGCCACGCCGGACCACGTGCTCTACCTGTTCGACCGCACGTCGTTCGGCACGTTCGCCTGGAACACGCTCTGGGTGGGCGTGCTGGTCGTGGCGATCACGCTGCTGCTCGGGCTGCCCGCCGCGTACGCCCTGTCGCGGCTGGACCGCCCGTGGGCCGGCTGGTTCGGTGTGGTGATCTTCCTGGTCTACCTGGTGCCACCGAGCCTGCTGTTCCTGTCGCTGTCGCGGGTGGTCGTCGCGCTCGGGTTGCAGGACTCCACCTGGTCCCTGGTGCTCATCTACCCCACGATCACGATCCCGGTGTCGATCTGGCTGCTGATCGGTTTTCTGAAGGCCGTGCCGCGCGACATCGAGGAGCAGGCGATGGTGGACGGCTACAGCCGGCTCGCCGCGTTCTGGCGGGCGGTCGTGCCGCTGACCTTCCCCGGGATCGTCGCCGTGGTGGTGTTCGCCTTCACGCTGACGGCGAGCGAGTTCATCTATGCGCTCTCCTTCGTGTCGCCGACGACCGAAAAGGTGATCTCCACCGGCGTGCCGACCGAGCTCGTCCGCGGCGACGTGTTCTTCTGGCAGTCCCTGCAGGCCGCCACCGTGCTCGTCGCGGTGCCGATCGCGCTGGTGTTCAACCTGTTCCTCGACCGGTTCATCGCCGGCTTCACGCAGGGGGCGGTCAAGGAGTAGTACTACCCGCACCACTCGACCTTCTCGTCCCACTCGATGTGGTGCGTGTACATCCATGCGTGGGCCTTGTCGTGGCGAACAGCCTCAGCGCCAGCGGCATGACCAGGTCGCGGACGACGCGGGCGACCGGGCCGGCCGCTTTCGCGTCGCTGAGCCGCCGGGAGTACGCGACCACCCGCTCCACCCGCTCGCGCCGCAGTCCTTCGTACGCGGCGAAGGCGCGTGCGGGGTCGGGCAGGTCGCGCAGGCACTTGGCGAGCACGACCGCGTCCTCGCAGGTCATCGACGCGCCCTGGCCGGCGCTGGGCGACGTGGCGTGGATGCCGTCGGCGCCGACGAGGATGTCGCCGCTCGCGCGGGTGCCGTCGGCGAACCGGGCGGTGACCCCGCCGGAGGTGATCTCGTACGACTCCAGTCGCGCGCCGAAGGTGACCGGGATGCCCCGGCGCAGCACCTCCTCGCGGAGCACCTGCTGCAGCAGGCCACGGCGGACGCAGACGCTCACCGTGCCGTCGGGCAGCGGGACTCCGTTGGCGACTTCGCCGAGCCGCTTGCCGGTGCCGCTGGACATCACCATGCGGGGGATGGGGACGCCTTCGGCGGCGCGGGCGGGGTCCACGACCGCCGTCGGGTCATCGTCGAGATCGACCGGGATCGGGTGGCCGCGTTCGACGAGCTCTTCGCAGGACTGGTGGCCAGGCTCAACGAGCTCTACGCCGGCTACACCGACGAGCAGCTGGCCCTGATCCTCGATTTCCTGCGTCGATCGGCGCGGTTGCAGCGCGAGGCGACCGCGGAGGTCACCCGGGCGGGCGCGAGGAAAGACGCCCGGTAGTCCTCGGGTTGGATAGGCCCACCCCAAGACCGCGGGCGACTGCGCGGTCGAGTACTCTGCGACCGATCAGTGGGTTAAGGAGGCAGCTGCGGTGGTACGGAGAGCGTTCGGCCTCGGCGTCGGTGCCGCCGCCGTGGTGACGCTGCTGGCCGGGTGCGACGTCGGCAGGGCGTTCGGCGGTTTCGGCTGGCCCAGCGGGATCACGGCACAGGCGAACCAGATGTACGACCTGTGGATCGGGTCGGTCATCGCGGCGCTCGCGGTCGGCTTCTTCGTCTGGGGACTCATCTTCTGGTGCATCGTCAAGTACCGGAAGAAGACCGACGAACTACCTCCGCAGACCCGCTTCAACCTGCCAATCGAGATCATCTACACGGTCGTGCCGTTCCTCATCGTGGCGGTGCTCTTCTACTACACCGCCGTGATCCAGACCGACGTGAACAGGCAGTCGGCCAACCCCGACGTCACCGTCGAGGTCGTCGCGTTCCAGTGGAACTGGCAGTTCAACTACAAGGAAGGGCCGAGTGACGACGGCTCGGCCGCCACGATCGCCAGTGAGCTCGGCACCAGCGACTACATCCCGGTGCTGGTCGTGCCGACGGGCCGGACGGTGCGTCTCGAGCAGGTCAGCCGGGATGTCATCCACTCGTTCTGGGTGCCCGACCTGCTGTTCAAGCGCGACCAGTTCCCGGATCCCCGCCTGCGCAACTCCTTCGAAATCACCGTGAACAAGGAGGGCTCGTACGTCGGCCGCTGTGCCGAGCTGTGCGGCACCTACCACTCGATGATGAACTTCGAGCTGCGCGCGGTGTCGCCGGAGAAGTACGACCAGTTCATCGCGGAGCGGCAGGCCGGCAAGTCGACGCCGGAGGCGCTGGCCGCGATCGGTGAGACGCCGTACGCGGAGACGACCTCGCCGTTCCCGACGAAGCGCATCTAGGGCGTGAGCAGATGAAGACCGAGTACAAGATTTTCGGCGTCGTCACCATCTTCCTCTACGCCGTCACCGGCCTCTACTTCTGGTGGAGCGGTGCGGTGCTCGGGACGACCGACTGGGTCGGCAGCGTGGCCCTGCTGCTGTCCGGCACGCTGACCCTGATGCTCGGCGGCTACTTCTGGTTCGTCTCGCGGCGCATCCAGCCGCGCCCCGAGGACCGGGACAACGCGGAGATTTCCGAGGGCGCAGGCGAGGTCGGCTTCTTCAGCCCGGGCAGCTACTGGCCGTTCGCTCTCGGGTTGGCGGTGCTCACCGGTGGGATCGGCCTGGCCTACTGGCGCGGGTGGCTGATCTTCGCCGGCGCGGTGGCGACCCTGCTGGCCAGTGCCGGCCTGGTCTTCGAGTACTACACCGGGTCCCGCCGCGGCGCCGAACAGTGATCAGCGGGCCGCTGGCGCGCTGATCGGCGTCGCGTCAGCGCACCGCCTTTCACATCGAGAAGAGTTGGGGCTGCTATAGCAGCCCCAACTCTTCTGCGTCTTTCGCCCCGGACGGCGCACGCACGGGGCGCGCTACAGGTGGCGCGCCCACCAGTCGAGGATGGCCTCGAACCGGGCGACCCGGTGTGACGGCAGCCCCGAACGGGACAGCTCGTGTCCCTCGCCAGGGAAGAGCAGGAACTCCACCGGCACGCCGCGCCGCTTGAGGATCACGAAGAGCCGCTGTGCCTGCTCGACCGGGCAGCGCCAGTCCTGCTCCGAGTGGATGATCATGAACGGGATCGAGATCCGGTCCGCGTACGTCAGCGGACTCTGCTTCGCCTGCTGGTCGACATCGGTCCCGTAGAGGTCGTCGGAGAAGAACCAGCCGATGTCTGACGAGCCGGTGAAGCTGTCGATCGCGTTGAGCGCCCGCTCGCTGATCGCCGCCTTGAACCGGTCGCCATGGTGCGCGGCGAGCCAGGTGGTCATGAAACCGCCGTGCGAGCCGCCGAGCACGCCGACCCGGGAACGGTCCAGCGAGGGATGCTGGCCCAGGGCCGTGTCGAGCAGGGCCAGCAGGTCGGCCGCGGACACCTCGCCGACGTTGCCGATCACCGCCCGCCCGTGCGCCTCGCCGTACCCCGACGAGCCCCGTGGGTTGCCCATCACCACCGCGTACCCCGCGGCCGCGTACACCTGAGCCTCGTCGAACAGGCGCCAGCCGTACTGGCTGAACGGCCCACCGTGGATCATTAGCAGCACCGGGTGCGGCCCGTCCCCGCGCGGCATCACCACCCACCCGTGCACCGGATAGCCATCCGGCGCGGTGGCGTTGACCTCCACCTGCGGCAGGACCGGCCCGAACTCGGCGTTGAAGTCGGTCAGCGTCCGCAGCGCGCCGTCCGGTCCGAGCACGGCCAGCTCACCCCAGGTGTGCGGGTCGGTGACGCTGACCACTACCGTGCCGCCGCCTGCCGCGACCCCGGTCACCTGCCGGTGCCCGTCCACGAGCACGGTCGGCTCGTCGCCGGAGTACGGCACCCGCAGCAGGTGCACCGCGCCCCGGTGCTCGGTGGGGAAGAGCACGCCGTCCTCGACCGGGACGATCATGCCGCCCGGCGAGACCAGGTTGTACCGCTCCTGGTCAGTGAGCCGCCGTGGCGGGGCCGAGCCGTCCGCGGGCGCGCACCACAGCGCCTCGTTGCGGCACACCCCGAACCGGTCGCTGGGCCCGAGCGGGCCGGCGGTGAAGCAGACCAGCCCGCCGTCCGGGCTGAAGGTGGGGTTGGCGACGCTCAACCCGCCGTGCGTCAACGCGCGCAGCCCCGAGCCGTCCGGCGCGCACACGAACACGTCGGAGCGCAGGTCGTCGTCGCGGCTGGCGTGCCGGGCGCTGACGAACGTGAGCAGTCGCCCGTCCGGGCTCCAGCGCACGTGCTGGTGGTCGTAGTCGCCCTCGGTGAGCTGGACCGGCGGCGCCGAGGGCTCGGCGGTGGCGTCCACGACGAACACGTGCGCCCGGCGGTCCAGGGTGAAGCCGAAGTCGTCGAGGCGGTAGCGCAGCCTGGTGATCCGGCGGGGTGGCTCCTTGTCCGGGGTGACCTTCTCGTCCGTGCCGTACCGCCCAGGCTCCGGAACCCGGGCCACGTACGCCAGGCGGGTGGAGTCGGGGCTCCAGGCCGGCGCCCCGGCGCCGAGCGGGTGGGCGGTCAACCGCCGCGGTTCACCCCCGGCCGTCGGCATGACGTACAGCTGGGGTTTCGTGTCCGGCCCGGCCACGCCGTTCCCGACACGGGAAGCCCGCAGGAACGCCAGCCACCTCCCGTCCGGCGAGTACACCGGCGCCGTGTCCCGCCAGCCGTGGGTGAGCTGCCGCGCCGGGGAGGCGCCGTCGGTCGGCACCAGCCAGAGCTGCGCGGTGTAGTCGTCGGCGTCCAGATCGATGCGAGTGAGCGCCACGACGGCGTGGCGTCCGTCCGGGCTGACGGTGGGGGTGCCGAGGAGCCGCATGCGGGCGAGATCGGAGGGGCGCACGGACGCACCCTAACGGGTAAGCGGTGGGGAGGAAAACCTGTGGTTACCTCGAACCGGCCTCGCATAACCCGTGCCGGCTGCCGCCTCCCGGGTTGCGTGCTGCTCCCCGGTTGGCGGCTTACGACCGTTCGGCGAGCTGCGCCGCGGTCGCGACCTGCGCCCATCGCTCCAGGGTCCGGGCGGCGGCGCCGGAGTCCAGCGCGGCGGCTGCCCGGTCCAGGCCCAGGCGCAGCGCCCCGGGCAGGTCGGTCAGGTCACCGCTGTGCGCCGCGAGCGCCGCGGCGGCGTTGACGAGCACGGCGTCGCGCACCGGCCCGGTCGCGCCGGCCAGCACCTGCCGGGCGACCTCGCGGTTGTACGCCGCGTCGGCGCCGCGCAGGTCACCCGGCTTCGAGCGGGGGATCCCGAGGTCCGCGGCGTCGAGCACGGTCTCGGTGACCGTGCCACCGCTGACCGCCCAGAGCCGGGTCGGGGCGGTGGTGGTGAACTCGTCCAGGCCGTCCTCGCCGCGCATGACCAGCACCGAGTCGCCGCGGCGGGCGAACACCTCGGCCATCACCGGCGCCATGCGCGGGTCAGCGCAGCCGATCGCGCCGGCGGCTGGACGGGCCGGGTTGGTCAGCGGGCCGAGGAAGTTGAAGAACGTGGGCACCCCGATCTCCCGCCGGGTCGCGCCCGCGTGACGCAGCCCCGGGTGGAACCGGGGAGCGAAGCAGAAGCCGATACCCGCATCGGCGACGCACCGGGCGACGCCGGCCGGCGTCAGCTCGAGCGGGATGCCCAGCGCCTCCAGGAGGTCGGCCGCTCCGCATTTGGAGGAGGCGGCGCGGTTGCCGTGCTTGACCACGCGTACCCCGGCGGCGGCGACGACGATGGCGGCCATGGTGGAGATGTTGACGGTGTGCGCCCGGTCCCCACCCGTGCCGACGACGTCAACCGTGTCGCGGCGCACCTCCTCGGGCAGGTCGACCGGGACCGCGTTGGCGAGCATCACCTCGACCAGGCCGAT
Source organism: Micromonosporaceae bacterium (assembly GCA_047459115.1). Classification (GTDB taxonomy): domain Bacteria; phylum Actinomycetota; class Actinomycetes; order Mycobacteriales; family Micromonosporaceae; genus VSCG01. The sequence goes on along the minus strand of VSCG01000031.1, from coordinate 20,039 downwards.
GACCTCACCCGGCGCCTCGCCCTTGGCGCGCAGCGCCACCGCGAAGCCGGCGATCTGCGCGGGCGTCGCCGACCCGGACATGATCTCGCCCATCGCCCATGCCGTGTCCTCGCTGGACAGCTCCTCGCCGTGCAGCAGCGTGTTGATCAGGTACGGCCAGGTGCGGTCACCCATGGCGGCCTCCGACGGGGCGGTAGGGGTCGGGCGCCGGCTACGCTGCCGGCGCCGCATCAGCGATCACCGGTTACGCTGCCGGCGGCAGGGCCGAGTTGCTGCGCTGACCGGCCAGCCGGGAGCGCAGCAGTCCCGCCACGGTCCGGCCGGTGGACACCGGGTCGAGCGGGTGCATCAGGGTGGCGTCGACCCGCGCGTACGCCGCCAGCCACCGGTCGGCGGCGCGGGCGATCACCAGGCAGGTCGGCGGGCAGTCCGGGATCTCGTCCTTGAGCTGGCGGGCGATGCCGATGCCGCCCGCCGGGGTCGCCTCGCCGTCGAGGACGATCACCGCGATGTCCAGGTCGTCCACCAGGCGCACGCACGCGTCGTACGTGTCCGCCTCGACGAACGTGACCGCCAGGTCCTTGGCGGGACGGGCGCCGATCGCCAGGCGCATCTGCTCACGCACCTGCGGGTCGTCGCTGTAGAGGAGGACCGTCTGCTCGCGCTCGTTCGTCACGTCTCCAGATCCTACAATCTCTCCTCGGTGACGGTCGGACCGCCGCCGGCCTGCGCCTCGGCGCGGTCCAGGGCGCGGTCGATGCGCGCCGCCTCCCGCTCGGAGTGGCGGACCCACTGGACGAACAGCACCGCGATCATGGTGACGGACACCAGTTCGCCGCCGGCCCACAGGATGCCGCCGGCCACCTCCTGGTCCAGCCATGGGTCGGCCCAGCTCAGCCCCAGCGAGGGGTACCAGTCGCCGGCGAGCAGCGTCGTGCTCTGCATCACAGTCAGCCCGAGGATCGCGTGGAACGGCGCCGACAGCAGCATGAGCAGCAGACGCCCCGGGTACGGCCAGCGGCCGGGCAGCGGGTCGAGGCCGACCAGCGGCCAGAAGAACAGGCAACCGGTCACGATGAAGTGCGCGTGCGCCCACTCGTGCAGGAACGCGTTCTCGAGCGTGAGCCGGTACAGCCCGGTGAAGTAGAGCACGAACGGGTTCGCCACGAAGATCCCGTACGCCACGAGCGGGAACGACAGCACCCGCGCCGGCCGGCTGTGCAGGACGGCCACCAGCCAGTTGCGGGGGCGCGGGGGCAGGGTGCGCAGCGCCAGCGTCACCGGCGCCCCGAGAGCCAGGAAGATCGGCGCGATCATCGACAGCACCATGTGCTGCACCATGTGCGCGCTGAGCAGGACCTCGTCGTAGGCGCCGAGACCGGCGACGGTCACCGCGGCGATCCCGCCGAGGCCGGGGCCGAGGAACGATCCGGTGCGCCAGGCCGACCAGCGGTCCCCGCGCAGCCGCAGCCGGTGCACGCCGTACAGGTAGAGGCCGGCGGCGACGACCAGGACGAGGGTCAGCCACGAGTCGAACCGCGTCTGCGTGACCAGTGTCGCGGGCGTCCACGGTGGGACGGCCGGCGAGGTCAGCGGCGCGATCGGCACGTGCTCCAGCCTAGGCCCGACCAGGTTGGTGACGGGTTCGGGTCACGACATCGGGCACTTCGGCGACCCCCGCGCCCCGGGCCGCTGATCGCAAGGCAATAATGACCGCGTGAGTGTGGCCCCGACGATCGCCAAGCGCCAGATCCATTCGCTGACGCGACCCAACATGGTCAGCGTCGGCACCATCGTCTGGCTGTCGAGCGAGTTGATGTTCTTCGCTGGCCTGTTCGCGATGTTCTTCGCGATCCGCGCAGCGGACTACAGCCTGTGGGAGAAGCACTTCCCCCACCTGAACCTGCCGTACGCGCTGACCTTCACGACGATCCTCGTGCTCTCCTCGGTGACCTGCCAGCTGGGCGTGTTCGCCGCGGAGCGCGGCGACGTGTACGGGCTGCGGCGCTGGTTCGCGATCACCTTCGTGATGGGTCTGGTCTTCGTGCTCGGCCAGCTGAACGAGTACCGGATGCTGGTCTCGGAGGGCAGCAAGATCAGCACGGACGGCTACTGGTCGGTCTTCTACCTGACCACCGGCTTCCACGGACTGCACGTCAGCGGTGGTCTGATCGCCTTCCTCATCTTCATGATCCGTACGACCATGGGACGGTTCACCCCGGCCCAGGCGACCACGGCGATCGTCATCTCGTACTACTGGCACTTCGTCGACGTCGTGTGGATCGCCCTGTTCTTCGTCATCTACCTCCTCGAGCACCTGGTGATGTGACCGCCTGTCACGTTGCGCGCGGCTGCCTCGTCCACATCGAAACTTCCTGAAGGAACTCCCTGAAGGCTATGGTCATGACATCTGAAACCTCCCGGCGACGACCGCGCAGCCGGGCCCGCCGACGTGTCGGCGCGGCGCTGCGGCTGCTCGCCGCGCTCACGCTCGCCGGCGGCATCTACACGGCGTTCGCCCCCGGACTGTCGGCTCAGGAGTCATCCGAGCTGAGCCAGGCCGCGCGGGACGGCAAGGCGATCTTCGAGACGAGCTGCATCAGCTGCCACGGCAACAACGCCCAGGGCGTCGAGGGTCGGGGCCCGAGCCTGATCGGCGTGGGCGCGGCCGCCGTCGAGTTCCAGGTGGGCACCGGGCGGATGCCGATGGCGCGCCAGGAGGCGCAGGCCGAACGCAAGCCGGTGAAGTTCACCCCCGACGAGATCCGCCAGCTTGCGCAGTACATCCAGGAGATCGGCGGCGGGCCGGAGATGCCGGACGGCGAGAACCTGGGCGAGGGCGGTGACGTGGCCCGCGGCGGTCAGCTGTTCCGGCTCAACTGCTCCAGCTGCCACGCGTACTCCGCCAGCGGCGGCGCGCTGTCCTCGGGCAAGTTCGCGCCGTCCCTGGAGCGGCCCACCGAGCGGCAGATCTGGGCGGCCATGCTCACCGGACCCCAGAACATGCCGGTCTTCGGGGACAACCAGCTCACCCCTGAGGAGAAGCGGGACATCGTCGCGTACCTCACCTACATCAACGAGGACCCGGATCCGGGCGGCTGGGGGATGGCCCGATACGGCCCGGTGAGTGAGATGGTCGTCATCTTCCTGGTCGGCATGGTGGCGTTGGTCTTCACGACGCTGTGGATTGCAGGGAAGTCATGAGCACGGAGAAGAACGGCTACGGCCCCGGCCACGTCGATCCAGACGACCCGAACGTGACCCGGTTCGACCTGGTCCGCGAGGGCGCTCGCCGGGACGGTATCGAGATCGTCTACTACGCGCCGCGGTTCCCGCGGCCGGGCACCCGGGCCGAGCGGCGCATCGAGCGTCTGATCGCGCTGCTGTTCGTGCTGGCCGGCCTGGCCGCGCTCGCCTTCGTGGTGATCTACATCTGGTGGCCGTGGGAGTACCAGGCGGGCCGCCACCTCAGCAAGCTGTACACCCCGCTGCTCGGTCTCACGCTCGGCATCTCCCTGGCCTGTGTCGGCATCGCGGTCGTCACCTGGGCGAAGAAGCTGATGCCCGAGGAGGTGGCCGTCGAGAAGCGCCACGTCGGCGAGTCGCCGAGCGAGGAGCGGAAGATGACCGCCGCGAGCCTGCTGCACGCGGTGGACGAGACCGGGGTGACGCGCCGCCCGCTGCTCAAGGGTGCGATCGCTTTCGGTCTCGCGCCGATCGGGGTCGCCATCGGCGCCCCGATCGTCGGCAGCCTGATCCGCGACCCGCACAAGGACAACGCGCTGTTCCGCACCGGGTTCCACCCGGACAACAACGGCGGCAAGCCGGTGCGGCTCGTGCGCGAGGACTACTCGCCGGTGCGGCCGGAGGACATCAGCGCGGGTGGCCAGATCACCGTCTTCCCGGGCATTCCCGAGGGCGTGACCAACAAGTACGCCGACTCACCGACGCTGCTCATCCGCCTGCGCCCCGGCGACGCGGCAAAGGCCCGCGAGCACCTGTACCCCATGAACGAGGGGTCGATGTACGAGGACTTCGTGGCGTACTCGAAGATCTGCACCCACCTGGGCTGCCCGGCGAGCCTGTACGAGCAGCAGACCAACCGGCTGCTGTGCCCGTGCCACCAGTCGCAGTTCCTGATCACGGACAACGCCAAGCCGATCTTCGGCCCGGCCGCCCGGGCGCTGCCGATGCTGCCGATCGACGTCGACGAAGAGGGCTACTTCATCGCGAAGAGCGACTTCAAGGTCGCCATTGGCCCGTCGTTCTGGGAAAGGCCATAGTGTCATGAAGCGACGCAGATTCGATCTGAAAGCGCTGCCGGGCGCCACGGCCGGCGGGATCGACGAGCGGATGCACGTCGCCAGTCCGCTGCGCAAGCTGATGAACAAGGTCTTTCCCGACCACTGGTCGTTCCTGCTCGGGGAGATCGCGCTCTGGTCGTTCGTCGTCCTGCTGCTGACCGGCACGTTCCTCACCCTCTTCTTCGACGCCTCGATGGAAGAGGTGGTGTACGACGGCGCCTACGCGCCGCTGCGCGGCGTGGAGATGTCGCGGGCGTACGAGTCCGCCCTGGAGATCACCTTCGAGGTGCGCGGCGGCATGATCATGCGGCAGATGCACCACTGGGGCGCGCTGCTGTTCATGGCCGCGATCATCGCGCACATGCTGCGCACGTTCGTCACCGGCGCGTTCCGCAAGCCGCGCGAGCTGAACTGGATCATCGGCGTGCTGCTGTTCTGGGTCGGCTTCCTCGAGGGATTCATGGGCTACTCGCTGCCCGACGACGCGCTGTCCGGCACCGGCCTGCGCATCGGCCACGCGATCATGCTGTCCGTGCCGGTGATCGGCACGTGGCTGGCCGACGCGCTGTTCGGCGGGGAGTTCCCGGGCAATGGTGCGATCATCCCGCGGTTCTACATCCTGCACGTCCTGCTCCTCCCGGCGGCCCTGGTCGCGCTGGTCAGCGCGCACCTGGGGCTGCTCGTGCTGCAGAAGCACACGCAGTGGCCGGGCCCGGGCCGGACCAACCAGAATGTGGTCGGCGAGCGGATGGTCCCGCGGTACGGGCTGAAGATGCTGGGCTTCTTCACCCTGGTCGCCGCGGCGATCGCGCTGCTGGGCGGGCTGTTCCAGATCAACCCGATGTGGCTGTTCGGGCCCTACAACGCCGCGGTGGTCTCCGCCGCCAGCCAACCCGACTGGTACGTGATGTTCCTCGACGGCGCCGCCCGGCTCTTCCCGGCCTGGGAGATCCGCGCCTTCGGCTACACGCTGCCGGCGCCGTTCTGGCCGGCGGTGCTGCTGCCCGGCATCATCATGATCGTGCCGATCCTCTATCCGTTCCTGGAGGCCCGGTTCACCAGGGACAGGCAGAGCCACCACCTGCTGCAGCGGCCGCGGGACGTGCCCTTCCGCACCGCCCTGGCCGCGATGGGTGTGAGCTTCTACCTGATCCTGCTGCTGTCGGGTGCCAACGACGTCATCGCGGACAAGTTCCACATCTCGCTGAACGCGATGACGTGGGCGGGCCGGATCGGGCTGCTGATCGTGCCGCCGATCGCCTACTACATCACCTACCGGGTCTGCCTCGGTCTCCAACAGCACGACCGGGAGGTCCTGGCGCACGGCGTGGAGACCGGCATCATCAAGCGGCTGCCCGACGGGCGGTTCGTCGAGGTGCACCAGCCGCTCGGGCCGGTCGACGAGCGCGGGCGCAGCACGCTGGAGTACGGCGGCTGGGCCGTGCCGAAGAAGATGAACCGGCTCGGCGCGCTCGTGCCGACCGTGCGGGGCTTCTTCCGGCCGATCGAGGAGCCGGGGCGCGTCGAGATCGCGCCGAAGCCGCCGCGTGGCGAGGAGTTGGAGCGGGTCGGCCGCGAGGGGCAGGGCGGCGACTAGGCCCTGCCGGCCGGAGGACTGGCCGGCCGGACGGGGCTGGTCGAACGAGGCATCACGGGGGCGGCCCGGCGTAACGCCGGGCCGCCCCCGCCGTAACGCGCACTGTCCGCCGTCGGGCCCCCGGCTGATCGATCGCCGGTCCGACACTGTGCCCGGTGGTGTGGGCCGGCCGGCTCGCCGATCGCGTGCCGGCAGCTCGACCGGCCGATGATCGACACGAGTTCCCGGCAGTCACGGTGTCCGCGGTCCCCGTGTTACAGGAACTCGCGGTGTCCCGGTCCGGATCGAGCACGGCTTCCTGCAAAGCGCGGTGCTCCGCGCCGTCCGATGCCGCAGGATGCCGGAAAATCGAGTCGATCAAGGCCGCGGATGCCGGGACATCGTGGAACTCGCGCCCGGGGACGGGCCCGGACACCGCGACATCCGGAAACCCGAGTTGATCGTGGAGTTTCGGCGGGGCTACTGCGGCTTCCGGGCGGTGGGGGCGCCTGATCACGTAGCCGTATGTCGGCTATAGCCGACCAGAAACTACCGGATCATGGATGGCCGATTGGCTGGCTCAGTCGGCGTCGGCGAAGCCGATGGAGAAGGCCTCCTCCAGGTCGTGCTTGGAGTAGGCGCGGAAGGCGATGTGCGTCTCGGTGTTGAGCACGCCGGGCATCTTGGAGATGCCACCGGCGATCACGTCGGCGATCTGGTCGAACTCGCGCACCCGGACCATGGCGATGAGGTCCACGTGCCCGGCGACGGAGTAGACCTCGCTCACCCCGGGCAGATTCGCCAGGGCATCCGCGACCTCGGGGATCGAGTCGGTGGCGCAGTCGATGAGCACGATCGCGGTGATCACCGTTGGTCTCCTCCGGCGTGGGCAGGGTCGCGGACCAGAACATGGTACGGCTCGCCGCGCGGCGCCGCCTCCCGGCCGTTCACGCCGCCGGCACGGTCAGCTCCCGGCCCACCCGGATCGCGTCCACGAGGTGCTCGTCCGGCCCGACGTACCCGCCCGGCCACACGACCGACCGGGTGACCGTGCCGTGCACCACCGCGCCCGCGCCGACCACGGCCCGTTCGAGCCGCCCGGTGATCCGCGCGCCGTCGGCGACCAGGTCCCCGTCGTCGGCCGCGTGCAGGTTCGCCGCCAAATACCGAGCCGGTGTGCCGGTGTCCAGATAGGTCCCCGGGTAGGCCACGACCTCGAGCCGGCCGGCCCGCTCGGCCGGCCGCCACACCAGGCGGGTCAGGTCCGACGGCTCGGGGCGCAGCCGCGCCACCGCGGACCAGGGCAGCAGCGAGAACCCGGCGAACCGGTGCGCCCCGAACCGCTCCGGATCCTCCGGCGACGTGGGCACACCGAGCAGCCGGACCACCTCGCCGTCCCAGCCGTCGAGCAGAGCCGGTGGCGGCCCGGCGAGGTAGGCGTCCGCGTTGCCGACCAGCACGCCCCGCCCGTCGATCCAGTCCCGCAGCCGGCCGAGCCCTCCGGCGGTGCCGAGCGGACCGCCGGGCTCGACCGAGAGGTGTGCCCGGTCGCCGACGTGCGCCACCACCTGCTCGGCGAGCCAACTGGTGTTGACCGCCACCGACGCCGGCCCGGCGTACCCGAGGGCGCCGAGCAGGGACAGCAGCCGGTCGAGCAGGGGGACGTTGCCTACCGGGCAGAGCGGCTTCGGCCGCAACTCGGTCAACGGCCGCAGCCGCCGCCCCTCACCGGCGGCGAGCACGACCGCGCACACGCCCGGGCTCATGACGCGGCGGGCCCGATGCCGTAGTGCGCGAGCAGCCGCGCGGTGGCCGTGGTCAGCAGCGGAAGGTCGTCGAGCGGATGCCAGGCGGCCTCGAAGACCTCGGCGCCGTCGACGCTCAGGGTGACCGCCGCGGCCGGTACATCGACCTCGAAGACCAGGTCGACCCAGCGGCCGTCACTGTGCACGATGGCGTTGGGTATCGCCGGGCGCAGCGCCTCGGGCTCGACCAGGATGCCGGTCTCCTCGTGCAGTTCGCGCCGGGCGCCCTCGACCGGCCGTTCGCGGTAACCCAGGAGCCCGCCCGGCAGGGACCAGCCGCGGTTCGGCGGCTGACGCAGCAGCAGCAGGCGGCCGGGGGCGGGCGCGCCGGCGTCGCGCACCAGGGTGACCGCGCCGATCGTGTACGTGGGCGCGGCCAGCCGCACCAGCCGCAGGCGCAGCCGTTGCGGGAGCCGGTAGAACAGGGCGTAGGCGATCGCGGTGGCGCGGCCGCGCAGAGGACGGGTCACCGCTTCAGGCTACGGGGTGGCGGGCGGCGGGGCACCTGCGGCGAGCGGACCGTGATCGACGAGCGCGATGAGCTTCTCCACGACCTGTTCGGCCGAGAGGAGATGGTCGGCGACGGCGACCAGCAGGGCCTCCGGATCCCGGTAGCCGAGCAGGCCGGCGAGGCGGCGCAGCGGCACCTCGGTGGCGAGCCGGCGGTCGCGACGGCGCAGCGCGAGGCCGACCGCCGCGAGACCCAGCCGTACCTTCTGCGCCGGGCTCGCGGGCGACGCCTGGTCGTATCCCTCGAACCACCGGCTGATCTCCAGCCGCGCCTGCGGCGTCTTGACGAACGCGAGCCAGTCCCGCGAGGGCCCGGGCGGGTCGTCGCCCGGTTCGTCGTCGACATCGGTGCCCGGGTCGGTGCCGGCAGCGTCGTCGGGCTGCGGCACGTCCGTGGGGAGTTCGTCGTGGCGGGTGAGGATGTCCACCACGTCGCCGTCGGACAGCGGCGCGGACAGCGGTACGAGCCGGCCGTTGACCAGTGCCGCCACGCACTGGTCGCCGAGGTGGGTGTCGAGTTCGTACGCCAGGTCGACGGGCGTGGACTCGGCCGGGAGCTGCACCCGGCGGCCGGACGGCGTGAAGACGTGGATCTCGCCCTCCACCAGGTCCCGGTGCAGCGCGTCGAGGAACTGGGCGGGGTCCTTGGCCCGGCGCTCCCACTCCAGCACCCGGCGCAGCCAGGGCAGCTGGTCGCCGTCCGGGCGCTGACCCCGCTGGCCGAACCGGAAGCCCGCCGCGATGCCGTACTCGGCGTCGCGGTGCATCGCCTCGGTGCGGATGAGGATCTCGACACTGCGGTGGTCCGGGCCGATGACGGTGGTGTGCAGGGACCGGTAGAGGTTGTTCTTCGGTGAGGCGATGAAGTCCTTGAACCGGCCGGGCACCGGGCGCCAGGTGGCGTGCATGGCGCCGAGCGCGGCGTAGCAGTCGGTGTCCGGGCCGTGCACAATGATCACTATTCGCGGCAGGTCGAACGGGTCGCGGTGCCCACCGGCGAGGGTGTCCTTCCAGATCGAGGAGTGGTGGCGGGGGCGCGGCGCTACCTCGGCGGTCACCTGGTGCCGTTTGAGCGCGGCCCGTGCCGCGGCGCAGACGGCCTCCAGGTACTCCGCCCACTGTGGGCGGTTCTGGAGATGGTCCTCGATGCGCGCGTACGCCTCGGGCTCGAGGTGGCGCAGCACGAGGTCGGCCAACTCCCGCTTCAGCGCCTGGATGCCCAGCCGGTCGGCCAGTGGAATCAGCACGTCGCGGGTCGCGCGGGCGACGCGCTGGCGCGAGGCGGGGGAGCGTACGTCCAGCGTCTGCATGTTGTGCAGCCGGTCGGCGAGCTTGACCACCAGCACGCGGACGTCCCGGCCGGCGGCGAGGATCATCTTGCGGATCGTCTCGGCTTCGGCGTCGTCCCCGTAGGACACCCGCTCGACCTTGGTCACGCCGTCGACCACGGTCGCCACGTCCGGCCCGAAGTCCTTGCACAGGGCGGCCAGGGTGTAGCTGGTGTCCTCGACCGTGTCGTGCAGCAGCGCCGCTACCAGGGTGGTGGTGTCCATGCCGAGCGCGGCCAGGATCCGGGCCACCGCCAGCGGATGGGTGATGTACGGCTCGCCGCTCTTGCGGTACTGCCCGCGGTGCGCCTGCTCCGCGATGTCGTACGCCCGGCGCAGTACGTCACCGTCGGCGTGCGGGTGGATCGCGCGGTGCTCGCGGATGAGGTCGGCGACCGGGTCGCCGCCGCCCGCCGTACCGGCGCCCCGGATCAGCGCCCGCAGCCGGTGGGTGAGCCCCGCGGCCTGGCCCTCGGCCGGCGCCCGGGCGGTACCCTGGTCCTGCTCGGTCCGGGGCGCAGCCGCTCGGGGCTCGCGGGCGAAGGCCGCGGGCCGGGCCGTGCCGATGTCGACCGGATCCACCGGGTGCCTCCCGGAAAGGCGGTGGCATCCAGCCTAGGAGAAATTCCGCCAAAAGGGTGCTATTTCCTGAAACTGTAATAATCGCGTGTGTCGCCGGTCGCCGAGCCGGTGCGGGTCCGCCGCCGTGGCCGCCTCCTCGGCCCGGCGCAGCAGGTCACGGTAGCGCCCGGCCCCGTTCACCGGGGACGCCCAGCCTTCGGAGGCCCGCACCAGGCGGGTTTCCGGGCGTTCCAGCCAGGCGAGGATCCGCTCGGTCTCGGCGGGCGTGGCGCAGGGGGTCGGGCCCGGGCCGGGCCGCACGGTCTCCGCGGTCGCCAGCAGCGCGTCCAGGGTGTGTCGCGGGTGCGTCCCCGGCGGAGACACCCCGGCGGCGACCAGCCGCCCGTGGCGCACCACGGCGAGCTCCCACCCGGTCCGCCGCTCGGTGGGCCGGGCGGCGACCAGCTCGGCCACCCGGGTCAGCGCCGCCAGCCGCTGCATGCGCACGGACGCGCGCAGCAGGGCGGCCATCCGGGTGCGGACCATCGCCGCCTCCTCGTAGCGCTGCGCGCCGGACAGCGTGTCGATGCGCGCCATCAGGCGGTCCACGACCGGGCCCGGGTCGCCCGCCAGCGCCCTGGCCACCGGGTCGACCACGCGGTGGACGTACTCCTCGGGGCTTATCCGCAGCTCGCACGGCGCCAGACAGCGACCCAGCTCGGCCAGGGCGCACGCCGGCGTGGGGGTGCGCGGTGAGAGGCGGCGCGCGCACTGGCGCAGCGGCACCGCCTCGTACAGCCCGGCGGCGACCAGTTCGGCCGCCCGCCGCCCGGCGAACGGCCCGAGGTACACCCCGCCGTCCGCGGTCACCGTCCGCACCACCGACAGCCGCGGGTACGGCTCCGCGGTGAGCTTGAGCCACAGCACCCGTTGGGGGAACTTCGACCTGCGGTTGTACGGCGGCGCGTGGGCGGCGATCAACCGCAGCTCGCGGACCTCGGCCTCCAGGGCGTGCGCGCACTCCACCGCCTCCACCCGCTCGGCGGCGGCGAGCATCTCGCTGATCCGGGCCCGCTTCTCCGCCGCGGTGAAGTAGCTGCGCACGCGCATGGCGATGTTGCCGGAGGTGCCGATGTACAACGGCCGGTCGTCGCGGCCGCGGAAGATGTAGACGCCTGGGACGGCGGGCAGGCCGTCGGCCAGGTGGCGCTTGCGCCGCTGCTCCGGCGAGACGGCCTTGACGAACTCCAGGGCGTCGCCAAGCGTGAACACCCGGTAGCTGCCCAGCCGGGCGAGGAGGGCGTGCAGCACGTCCACGGTGGCCCGCGCGTCGGCCAGCGCCCGGTGACACGGCTGGTTGGGGGTGCGCAGGTAGGCCGCGAGCGTGGCGAGCCGCCGGTTCGGCACCTCGTCGCGGGCGAGCACCCGGCGGGCCAGCGCGGCGGTGTCCAGGACCCGCGGGTTCGGCCACGGATAGCCGTGCCGGGCGCAGGCCGCTTTGAGGTGGCCGACGTCGAACGGCGCGTTGTGCGCCACCAGCACGGCGCCCCGGGCGAACTCCAGAAAGGCCGGCAGCACCGCCTCGATCGGCGGCGCCGGGGCGACCATGGCCTCGGTGATCCCGGTCAGCACCGAGATGTACGGGGGAACCGGCTCACCCGGGTTGACCAGGGTGGCGAACTCGCCCAGCGGCTCGCCCCCGGCGACCTTCACCGCGCCGATCTCGGTGATCCCGGTGCCGTCCGCCGCCCGCCCGGTGGTCTCCAGGTCCACCACCACGAAGGTGGCCTCGCGCAGGCTCGTGGCGAGATCCCCGCCCGCCCCGGCGCCGGCGAGCACGTCGTCCAACGTGATCTGCACGTACGGCTGCGGCACGGCTGGCACCGTAGGCGGCGGGTACGACAACCGCGGCGCGACCGCGTGCCCGTCGGATCTGCGCCGGGTGCCAGCAGGCGGTGGACGATGCGAGACTGGGAGGATGTCCGCGCCGGATGAGGAGCCGAGCGCTGCCGGGGTGGAGCCCACGCTCCCTGAGCCCGTCCGGCAGCGGGTGATCACCCTCGCCGCCGCAGCGCTGTCCGGGCTGCCCATCGACGGGGTGCCGGCATCGCTGCGGCGGATCGCGAGGTTCGCCCCGCAGCGGCGCGCCAAGCTCGGCGGGGCGGTGATCGCCGCCGCGCTCGCGGGCGACCCGTTCTTCCGACAGCAGGTGGCCGAGCACGCCGTGGCCGAGGCGGGCGACCTGGGGGCCGCGGTGCTGGCGGGCACGGTCCCGGCCGCGGCGGACCCGGTCGAGGTGGCGGTCATCGCGTACCTGGCCCGGCCGCCGGGCTGGGCCGACCTGGTCGAGACCGCGACCGCCGCGGTGCGTGCCGAGGCGGACCGGGCGGCCGTCGCGGACCTCGTCCGCGAGGTGGAGAGCCGGGCCGACCGGGCCGAGCACGACCTGGCGGTGGCCAGGGTCGAGGTGGAGAAACTGCGCGACGAGCTGGCCAAGCTGCGCGAGGAGGCTGCCGGCATGCGCGACGAGCTGCGCGCGCTCGGCCGCGAGCTGCGCCAGACCCAGGCCCGGGAGAAGAAGGCGACCGACACGCTCGCCGCCGAGAAGGGCCGGGCCGCCCGCGCCGCGGCCGAGCACGAGGCCGAGGTACGCCGGCTGCGGGCCCGGCTGGCCGAGGCGGAGAACGCGGTCGAGGCCGCCCGGCAGACGGCCAGGGACGCCCGGCAGATGGACGAGACGCGCCTGTGGCTGCTGCTGGAGACGATCGGCCAGGCGGCGGTCGGCCTGCGCCGGGAACTCGCGCTCCGCCCGGCCGACCGGCTGCCGGCCGATGTGGTCGCGGACACCGCCGCGGACCGGCCGGAGACGGCGCCGGGCGGGCAGGCGCGAGGGCTGGCCGTGGACGACCCGGCCCGGCTCGACCAGTACCTGCGGCTGCCGAAGGTGCACCTGATCGTCGACGGGTACAACGTGACCAAGCGCGGGTTCGGCGAGATGTCGCTGGAGCAGCAGCGCAACCGCCTGGTCACCGGGCTCGGTGGCCTGGCCGCGCAGACCGGGGCCGAGGTGACCGTGGTCTTCGACGGCGCCGAGCGGGTGCACGGGCTGCCGCCGGCGCCGCGCGGCGTGCGGGTGCTGTTCTCCCGCAAGGGGGAGACCGCCGACGAGGTGATCCGCCGGCTGGTGCGCGCCGAGCCGCCCGGCCGGCCGCTCGTGGTGATCTCCTCCGACCGCGAGGTCGCCGACGGGGTCCGCCGTCACGGGGCGTACCCGCTCGGCGCCGACGCCCTGCTGCGCCGCCTCGCCCGCGCCTGAGGGAAGGACCCCTCCTGCGTGTCACCTACCTGGATGCCCGGATCGGCTCGCGGCCTGGTGGGGCCGTCACCCGGCCGCCGCACAGACCATAGGATGGGCCGGTCTGGGCCCCGGCGCGTCGCGGCCCAACGCGATCATCCACGCAGGGAGGCGACGGTAGTGACCGAGCGGAGCGAGGCGACCGGATGACCCCTCGGGCGTGGGCCGCCGTCGCGCTCGGTGTCCTCGTGGTCGCGCTGGTGGTGGCGGCCGCGCTGCTCGTGCCATGGGCCCGCCCGCCGGCGCCGCGCGCCGACCAGCTGGCCGCGCTGCGCGACCTGCCCGGCGACCGGGTGGCCCGGGGCAGGGCGCTGCACGCCGAGCTGCGGCCGGTCTCGTACGGCTCGCTCGCGCTGGGCCTGCTCGTGGCGCTCGTGCTCGGGCTGACCCCGCTGGGCGCGGCGCTGGTCACGGCGGCCGGGCGGCCGTTCGGTGACCACTGGATCGCGCGGGCGGTGCTCGGCGGGCTCGCCGTCGTGCTCGTCGGCGAGCTGGTGACGCTGCCGCTGGCGGCCTGGCGGCACACGGTGCTGGTCCGCTACGGCCTGTCCACCCAGACCTGGTCCGGCTGGGTGGTCGACGTGCTCAAGGCGTACGCGGTGACCGCGGTGATCGGCGCCGTGGCGCTGCTGGGCTTCTACGCGATCGCCCGGGCGACGCCACGCTGGTGGTGGGCGTGGGGGGCGGCGGGCGCCGCCGCGCTCGTGGCGCTGCTCGCGTTCGTGCTTCCGGTGCTCGTCGAGCCGGTGTTCAACAAGTTCACACCGATGCAGCCCGGCCCGCTGCGCGACCGGCTCATCGCGTTGGCGCAGCGCGACGGGCTGCCCGTGCGCGACGTGCTCGTCGCCGACGCGTCCCGGCGCACCCGCGCGGTCAACGCCTACGTCTCGGGCCTGGGCCCGACCCGGCGGATCGTCGTCTACGACACGCTGCTGCGGGAGGCCAGCGAGGACGAGGTGGTATCCGTGGTCGCGCACGAACTCGGGCACGCCAAGCACAACGACGTCGGCACGGGCACCCTGCTCGCCGCGCTCGGGGCCGCCGCGGCGGTGTGCGGGCTCTACCTGCTGGGCGGGTGGACCGGTCTGCTGCGCCGCGCCGGGGTCGAGTCACTGGCCGACCCGCGCGGCATCGCGCTGCTGGTCGCGGTCGTCACGCTGGTCGGCCTGGTGGCGGCGCCGCTGCAGAGCCTGGTCTCCCGGCGCATCGAGGCCCGCGCCGACCGGCATGCCCTGGTGCTGACCGACGACCCGGCCACGTTCGAGGCGATGCAGCGGCGCCTCGCGCTGGTCAACCTCGCCGACGTGGACCCGCCCCCGGTCGAGCACGCGCTGTTCGCCAGCCACCCGCCCACCGTGCAGCGCATCGCCGCCGCCCGGGCCTACGCGCGGAGCCGGCGATGACCCGGACCCTGCTGGTGACCAACGACTTCCCGCCGCGGCCGGGCGGCATCCAGTCGTTCGTGCACAACCTCGCCGTCCGCCAGCCTCCCGGCTCCCTGGTCGTCTACGCGTCCACCTGGCGGGGGGCGGAGAAGTTCGACGCGGACCAGCCGTTCGAGGTGGTCCGCGAGCCCACGAGCGTGCTGCTGCCCACCCCGGCGGTGGCCCGTCGGGCCGCCCAGTTGGCCCGCTCGCGCGGGTGCGACACGGTGTGGTTCGGGGCGGCCGCGCCGCTCGGGCTGCTCGCCGCCGGCCTGCGCCGGCGGGCCGGGATCACCCGGGTGGTGGCTCAGACCCACGGCCACGAGGTGGGCTGGGCGGCGCTGCCCGGCGCGCGCGGCCTGCTGCGGCGCATCGGTCGGGGCGTCGACGTGGTCACCTACCTCGGCGAGTACCAGCGGGTCCGGCTGGACCGGGCGATCGGCCGGCTCACGTCGCTCGAGCGCCTCGCCCCCGGCGTGGACACCGACGCCTATCACCCCGACGTGGACGGCGGTCCGGTGCGCGCCCGGTACGGGCTGGCTGGCCGGCCGGTGGTCGTCTGCGTCTCCCGGCTCGTGGCGCGCAAGGGGCAGGACACGCTGATCCGGGCGCTGCCGCTCGTGCGGCGCCGCGTGCCGGACGCCGCGCTGCTGCTGGTTGGCGGCGGGCCGTACCGGTCGACACTGCAGCGGCTGGCCCGGGAGGTGGGCGTGGCCGACGACGTGGTGTTCACCGGCTCGGTGCCCTGGGCGGAGCTGCCCGCGCACTACGCGGCCGGGGACGTGTTCGCGATGCCGTGCCGCACCCGCGCGGGCGGCCTCGATGTGGAGGGTCTCGGCATCGTCTACCTGGAGGCGTCCGCCACCGGGCTGCCGGTGATCGCCGGTGACTCGGGAGGCGCGCCGGACGCGGTGCGCGACGGCGAGACCGGGTACGTGGCGCCGGGGCGGGACGTGGCCGCGGTAGCGGACCGGGTGGCCGAGCTGCTGGCCGACCCGGAGCGTGCTAGGCGGATGGGGGCCGCCGGGCGGGCCTGGGTCGAGGCTGAGTGGCGCTGGGACACGCTGGCCGACCGGATGGGGCGTCTGCTGCGGGTCATCACCGACCCCTCCGGTTGATCATGAGGTTAGCGGCACGATCGGGCGGCGCGTCGTGCCGCACACTCCATGATCAACCGCCGGTAGGGCGGGCGGGGTCAGAACTTGGGGGCGTCGGGCGCCTCCAGCAGGCCGAGGCGCAGCGCCGTCATCAGGGCCTGTGCCCGGTTGGCGGCGCCGAGCTTCTCGTACAGCTTGGAGATGTGCGTCTTGGCGGTCGACTCGCTGACGAACAGCTGCTTGGCGATACCCGCGACGCTCATCCCGTCGGCGAGCAGGCGCAGCACCTGGCTCTCCCGCGGGGACAGCTGCGGGCCGGTCGGGGCGAGCCGGCGCTTCATCGCCTCGGCGAGGTCGGCCGCGGTGAACGCCGACGGGGCGGACGCGGCGTGCCGGGCGGCGGCCACGACCTCGTCGGCGGGGGCGGTCTTGGGCACGAACGCGCTGGCGCCGGCCTCCAGAGCACCGAAGAGCTGGTCGTCGCCGGCGTACATGGTCAGCACGACGATGCCCATCGTCGCGCTCGACTTGCGCAGCGCCCGGGTGGCCTCCAGCCCGCTGCCGTCGGGCAGCCGCAGGTCCATGATCACGACATCGGGCTGCAGCGCCCCGGCCTGGCGTACCGCCTCCGCCGCGGTGGCCGCCTCGCCGACCACCTCGAACTGGCGGTCCCGCTCGAAGGCGTGCCGGAGCCCCTTGCGGATCAGGTCATGGTCGTCGACGAGCAACACCCTGGTGCGCGCCGTCGTCGTGGTCGTGGTGGACATGCCCGGTGCCTTCTCCTTCTGATCTTTGCCCGTTCGCGCGCTTCGGCGGAGTGCCGAGGACGACCGCCACCGAGGTGCCCGCTGGATGTCGTGGTCGTATCTCCAGCCGGCCACGGATACGTTCCGCCCTCTCCGCCATGATCGCAAGACCATAGCGGCCGTCTACGCGCTGGTCACCGATGCCGGTACCGTCATCGACGATGCTGATACGAGCATATGGGGGATCCACCTCGCAGGTTACCCACAGGTTCGTGGCTCCGGCGTGTTTGCGCGCGTTCGTGATCGCCTCCTGGGCGATGCGCAGCAGCTCAGCCTCGATGGCGGCGGGGAGCCGGGCGGTGGACTCGTTGAGCGACAGGTGCACCCGCAGGCCGGCCGACGCGCCCACCGTCCGGGCGTACTCGGCGATCGCGTCGGTGAGCCCGCCGTGGCGGTCCACCTCGCTGCGCAGTTCGAAAAGCGACAGCCGCAGTTCCGTGATCACCCGGGTCACCTCGGCGCGCAGCGCGCGCAGTTCCTCGGCCGTCGCGGTGGCCTGCTCGGGCAGGGTCGCGAGCGCGTTGTCGATCCCGTACCCGACCATGACCAGTTCCTGCGCCACGCCGTCGTGGATCTCGCGGGCGAGCCGCTGGCGCTCCTCATTGGTGGCCAGCGAACGCACCTCGTCGAACAGCAGCGCCGCCTCCAGCCGCAGCGCGGCCGGCGCCGCGAGCGCCCGCACCTTGTGCACGACGCTCGGCGGGTAGGCGCCGGGCTGGTCGCGCTCGGCGATGATCAGCCCGACCGTGCGCACCCCGGCCACGAGCGGCACCACGAGCGCGGACACCTCGCCCTCGCGGCGGGACCGGGACTGCGAGCGCCCGGCGGTCTGCGGCTGCTGGCTCGCCCACGCGTCGGCGACGGCCGAGTCGGAGTCCAGCGACGTCTCCCAGTCCACGCGGTCGCCCGCGCTCTGCGCGAGCACGACCAGGCGTCCGCCGCCGCTGGCGGACAGCACGGCGGCCCGGTCCACGCGTGCCACCGCGCGGACCTCCTCGAGGATGGTCTCGGCCAGGCCACCGGGATCGAGCGTGGCCCCGGGTAGTTGTCGGGCCACGCTGCGCAGCTGGGTGAGCAGTCGGGTCGCCTCGGCGTACGGCTGGGGGCGCTCGGTGTGGGCGAGCGCCGAGCGCTGTACGGCACCGGCGAGGACCGTGCCGATGCCGGCGATCACCAGCCACGAGACGGCGGCGGCGACGTATCCGTCCATGGCCAGCTGCCGACCGCCGGGCGTGACGGTGACCAGACCGTTGACCACGAGCGCCGCGGCGGCCACCACCAGCAGGCCGACGGCCTGCGCCCTGCGCCGGTCCATCACCGGGGCGGCGAGCGGGACGAGGAGGTACGGCAGGACGAATGCGGCCCCGTATCCGGCCGACACCACACCCACCTGGTCCGCGGCGGCGGCCACCGCGCTGGCCGCGGCGGCGAGCGTGACGACCTCGGCGAACCGTCCGAACATCGCGACCGTGGGGTACTGCGGGGCCAGCAGCGCGGGCAGGCCGGCCAATGCCAGCAGAGCGATCCACAGCAGGCTGGCGGGATCACGGGTGCCGAGCAGGGTCAGCCCGGCCACCAGCGCGAGCATGGCGGCGCGGGCGGCCAGCGCCAGGGGACGGGGGTACGCCCAGCGTGCGGCGTCGGCGCCCTCGGGCGCCGCGGTGACCTCAGGCGCGGTAGATGGCAGCAATCTCGTCCGCGTACTCCTTCTGCACGGCGTCCCGTTTCACCTTAAGGGTCGGGGTGAGCAGGCCGTTGGCCTCGGTGAACTCGCCGGGCAGGATACGAAACTTCTTGATCGTCTCCGGGCGGGACACGGCGCGGTTCGCCTCGTCGATCGCGCTCTGGATCTCCGCGCGCAGGTCGGGGTCCTCCCGCAGGTCGGCGACCGGGGTGTCGGCCGGCCGGCCGTGGCGTCGCAGCCAGTCCGCCACCGCCTCTTTGTCCAGGGTCAGGAGCGCGCCCACGAACGGCCGCCGGTCCCCGACGAGCATCGCGTGGCTGATCAGCGGGTGCGCCCGCAGCCGGTCCTCGGTGACGGCCGGGACGATGTGCTTGCCGCCCGCCGTCACGATGATCTCTTTGATGCGGCCCGTGATGCGCAGGAAGCCGTCCTCGTCCAGTTCACCGAGGTCTCCACTGTGGAGCCAGCCGGCCTGGTCGATCGCCTCCGCGGTGGCCTGCTCGTTGCGCCAGTAGCCGGGGAACACCACCGCGCCCTTGATCAGCACCTCGCCCTGGCCGGTGTCCCGGGTGTCCGCGATGCGGATCGTCACGCCGGGCAGCGGCCGACCGACGGTGCCGATCCGGATGTCGTGTTCCAGGTTGACCGCCACCGCCGGCGACGTCTCGGTGAGCCCGTACCCCTCGTAGACGGTGACCCCCACCCCGCGGAAGAAGTGCGCCAGGTGCTCGGCGAGGGGGGCGCCGCCGGAGATGGCCGCGGTGCACCGCCCGCCCATCGCCGCGCGCAGTCTGCGGTAGACGAGCCGGTCGAACAGCGCGTGCCGCAGCCGCAGCGACAGGCCCGGCCCCTTGGCGGTGTCCAGCGCCTGGCTGTACGCGACGGCCGTGCGCTCCGCCCGGTCGAAGACGCCGCCCTTGCCCCCGCGGTTGGCCTCTTGCTTGGCGCCCTCGTGGATCTTCTCGAACATCCGTGGTACGGCGAGCACGAACGTGGGTCGAAACTCCTTGAGCTGGCCGACCAGGTTCTCCAGATCCGCGGTGTGCCCCATCCGGGTGCGGGTGTGCACGACGCCGATCTGGATGAGGCGGGCGAACGCGTGGGCGAGCGGCAGGAAGAGCAGCGTGGCGGCGCCCGGCTGGAACAGGTGGGGCAGACCGGGGATGGCGTTGGCGATGTCGGTGTACATGTTGCGGTGCGTCAGCATGCAGCCCTTGGGCCGCCCCGTCGTGCCGCTGGTGTAGATGATCGTGGCCAGATCGTCGGATTTCACGGCCCGGCGGCGGATCTCGACCTCGGCGGGGTCGACCGCGGCACCGCCGGCGACCAGCGTGTCGATGCCGCCGGACTCGATCTGCCAGACGTGGCGCAGGTCCGGCAGGCGGTCGCGGAGGCCCGCCAGCATCGACTCGTGCGCTCCGGTCTCGACCACGCACGCGGCCGCCTGGGAGTTGGACATGAACCACTCCAGTTGGTCGGCGCTGGAGGTCTCGTACACCGGGACCGTGACCGCGCCGCACGCCCAGATGGCGTAGTCCACCAGGGTCCACTCGTAGCGCGTGCTGCTCATCAGCCCCACCCGCATGCCG